>JAFTXK010000089.1 GCA_017461635.1 Clostridia bacterium
CTGAGCCTCGGCGAAGGATCTCATGGTGGAATACTTACTATTCGACAAATTATTGTTTAGTTATTTTTTTTGAGTTTTTAAAATGGCAAGCTCCCCGCAATCTGCAGGGAGCTTAACATTATATTTATCCGTGGCACGAAGCAATTCGGAATTCAGTCAAGACTGTTTTCACCATATAGCCACAAGCACGTGTACAATATTCTACCTCATAGGTTGTTTCAACACATTTATAATAATCTTCATAAACATTATGCTCAACCTGCGTAGCTATTGATGTAGCATAATCGTGCCCCAACAAGCAACTTACCGCATATGTAGATACATGATTATGTTCTCCTGCTATGAAATCAGCAATTTTTTGCTTCATTGCATAATCTATAGAACTATCTAAAATAGTTATTTCCTTATCGTTGTAATAAAATACTTCATCATTTGTTTCAGCAAACAAATTTGTTGAAAAACAGCATATACACAAACTGAACGCAATAAAAATGCTTAGTATTTTTTTCATTTTTCATACTCCGTAATATTATTGATAATTTCAGTAAGTTGCTCAATGGAACTAGTCTTTACAACATAATAATTATCCTTGTATATCCAAGACCCTTGTATGTAATCTGACGCTTCCAAAACTACAACATCATAATCACCTATTCTAGATAATGGCAAATTATCATGACTGGTTTGAGTAGGCGATTCTATTGTATACTCGATATTTGAAATATCAAAAGCGATTACTACTTTTTTATAGTTTTCGCAATCAACCACTTTAACATCAGTAATAGTCTCGTCAGGAACAAGTATATTCTTCAAGCCTTCCTTTTCCATCAGATCGTCGATGGACAAATACTCGCCGAAGTTATCTGTAATTGTCAGTGAATGATCTCCTTCTGTATGCTCAGTATCCTTCTCAAGTCCAAGGAAGGTTCGGATATCCATCATATCAATATCCAAGGTCTTGAATGTTGCAAATATACCTGCCGCCATGGCAACTATAATAACTGCCGCGACAAGAATATATCTGAGAGGTGAACGCATAGACGGCTTTGTCTTTGCAAAGGTCTCATTATGCACCATCTCCAGAAATTCGTTCTTGGCTCTCTCGCTTTCCTTTTCTGTTTCCTCCAAATTGCCATCCTGAATCAGAATAATATAGTCAACAGCCGATTTGATAAGATCGATATCCATATCTTTCTCTCTCTTTTGCTGTTCTTCGTCTATTATTCTGTTTAATGCTTCTATCAGCTCTTCATCATTGGCTATCGGAGTTTCTTCTTCGATAAGCTTGAGTTTGTTTTCCAGTTTCAAATCCATTTGGACCTCCTTATCGTACCTTGTCATTTTTTTCTGCATTGGAAACACCCCCTCATAAGGTATATCGCTAAAAAAATGCAGAATTGTAACGTTTTTTAAATTTATTTACAAAAAATTAATAAAATATTCTAACTGTATTCTTTTTTTATCATTTCTCGTGCTGATTTTTCAATATCTATCAATAGCAACCGCAATGTACTGTATGGCATTCCGACTATATTCGCTACCTCGGTTATGACCCGCTTTTCAAAAAATCGCAATTTGAAAATTTCTTGATATTCATCCGGAGTTTTTTCATATACATCATTAATTGCTCTCTCCAGATCGAAATTCTCAAGCTCAATTTCGCTGAAAAGATCTAAAGTGCTTGCCGCAATCTGAATACCCTTTTCTTCCATTTCATCCAAGGAGCTTATTTTTAATGACTTCGCTATAGATCTTTGCTTCTGCTTTACTATATTCCTTGCCGTTTTCATTAACCAAGCACCGATATTATCATTTTTTATCAGCCAGTGCCATTTCCTGAAAAGCATTATCATTACGTCATTGGCGGCTTCTTTGGCATCTTCGCTGTCCCTTAGCCTGCATTTGCAATATTTGTAGACTAACGCATAGTGTTCATCGCATATTCTGTTATATTCCTTCTCATCAACATCATAATGCATTAATCCTCACCTCGGCTGTCCGAATTTGAGCTGCAAAGTTCCAAACACTTATCAATAACCTCTTCTATCAGTCGAAATTGCTCCGGCGATAGCCTGTTAAGCTTTTCAAGAATTATAGCAACCTCCGCAGGCGCTATTTTACCCGTCAGCAAATAATCAGAACTCGTATCAAGAGCTTTGCAGATATTCAGCAGATTTGCAGGACGCAGAGCCTTCAGACCTCTTTCCGCACTCGAAATCGTCTGGGCAGTTACACCCGATCTTTCGGCAAGCTCCTCTTGCGAGATCTTCTTGGATTTTCTGAGCTCGGTTATTCTTTTACCCATGTCGATAATAACTGCTTCGTTTTTCATAAGTCACACTCCTAATATATACTACGGTTGATATTATATCGATTATGATTTCGAATTATAAGCGACTATAGCATAGTTATAACAATATAATAGCATTATTTCGTCGCTTTTTGCCGAATTTTGTAATTCTTTTTGAAAAAAGATAAATTTTTGGGGGCTCAACAATTTGCCTTCACATTCCCCAAAATCTAAAATATATAAAAAAATGCATTGCCCTAAAATAAATGATATATCGCCGATGCTATATGATATACTTGCTTCGCAAGCATGATATATTTGCACTCCGTAAATATGATATAATATCCGTCCCTCCATATGCCGAAGGCAATATCACCGCACCTCGGTGCGATATCATACCGTAGGTATATCACCCGTTCCCCCGGGAACGGATATCATTGAAAAAAGGCAAGTTTCTGCAGAAACTTGCCTTTTTTCCTGGCGGAGGGTGTGGGATTCGAACCCACGTGTGATTGCTCACAAACGGTTTTCAAGACCGCCTCGTTATGACCGCTTCGATAACCCTCCGTATTAAACTATTCGATTTTTAGCTTTGAAGTTTTTCTATAAAATCTGCAAACAGGTAATTATACTTATTTTCGTTACAGGCTTCAAAACATAATATATTATATCACAAAAAATCAATTTGTCAAGAGATAATTGAATTTCGGGTAAAATTTTAAATAAAATTGTAAATTTTTTTCTTTCCTATTGCATTTTTGGTGTCAGTATGGTATAATCTATAAGAATTTGTGTCCGAAGCATGCTTTTTCGGACGTTCTTAAATGCAAACAATACTTAATTAAGATTTTTTGGAGGAATATAATAATGAAACTTGCATTTGGTATCGTACTTCTCGTTATGGCTGTTTTCCTTGTAGTTGCTGTGCTTATGCAGTCCGGTAAGGACAAGCGTCTCTCCGGCACTATCGCAGGCGGTGCTGAGACCTTCTTTGGCAAGTCCAATGCCGATAAGTGGGATAAGAAGCTTTCTGTTCTTACAACAGTCGTTGCTGTAATTTTCGTGCTCGTAGTAATTGCGATGTATGTTTTCGTTGGCTGATAACAAACTTTTGGCGGCAATTTGAGCTTCGACCCTTGTGCTATTTATGGGTTAGCTTAATTGCATTCCATCATACCGCAAGGCGGTTATACTAAAAAGCATTTCTGCCTAAAGCAGAAATGCTTTTTGTCTTTATTTTAGGAGAAAAACTTTGATGAATTTGAATTTAAAAGGCAGAGCGCTGGGAATCGACATAGGATCGACCACAACAAAAGTCGTTCTCGTTGACGGAAACGATATTCTGTACGAAAGATACGAGCGTCATTTTTCCCAGGTTCGCGAAAAAACTCTCGAAATGATAAAAGATATGAAGGAGCTGCTTTCCTCAGCCCCATTTACAGTTGCCGTTTCAGGCTCTGCAGGCATGGGCGTTACGGAAGCTACCGGTCTTCCATTCGTTCAGGAGGTTTATGCCACAGGTGAAGCAGTAAAGCGCTTCGCTCCAGATACGAGTGCCGTTATCGAGCTTGGCGGAGAGGATGCGAAGGTTATTTTCTTTGACGGCGGTGTTGACGAGCGCATGAACGGTTCCTGCGCAGGCGGAACAGGTGCTTTCATCGACCAGATGGCGGTGCTTCTCAATATGAGCGTTGAGGAAATGGACGAAGAGAGCCTTAAGGCAAAGCGTATCTACCCTATCGCCTCCCGTTGCGGAGTTTTCGCTAAGACGGATATTCAGCCCCTGCTCAACCAAGGTGCGCTTAAAAGCGATGTTGCGGCGAGCATATATCAGGCAGTTGTTAACCAGACAATTACAGGTCTCGCTCAGGGCAGAAAGATCGGCGGAAAGGTACTCTTTCTCGGCGGCCCTCTCTATTATTGCGAGGGCTTGCGCATAAGATTCCGCGAAACTCTCGGGCTTGACGAAGAGCACGCCATTTTCCCCGATTACGGCAGATTTGCCGTTGCTCTCGGTGCGGCGATCTATTCGCAGACCACAAATGAGATAACTTACGATTTCCTTGAAAATGAGCTTTCAAGGGCAAAAGTAGGCAGCGGCAGAGACCGCCTTGCACCGCTTTTCGAGACCGAAGATGATTATAAGGAATTCCTTGACAGGCATGAAAAAGCCACCGTCAACGAACGCGATATAGATACATACCGCGGCAGAGCATGGCTCGGCATCGACTGCGGAAGTACAACAACAAAGCTTGTGCTCATTTCCGAGGACAAGGATCTTCTTTATACATATTATAGCCCCAACGGCGGCGATCCCGTTAAAGTCGTCAGAGAACAGATCAAGGAGATCAGGCGCCGATGCGGAGACAGGATCACAATCTGCGGAAGCACCTCTACGGGATATGGCGAAGAGCTGGTAAAGAACGCCTTTCACGTTGATTTCGGTATTGTCGAAACCATCGCTCACTATACTGCGGCTAAATATTTCCGTCCGAACGTTGATTTCATTCTTGATATTGGCGGTCAGGATATCAAATGCTTCCGCATCCGCGGCGGCGCAATAGATTCAATAATGCTGAACGAGGCTTGCTCCTCGGGTTGCGGCTCATTTATTGAGACCTTTGCAAGGTCTATGGGCTATTCTGTGTCGGATTTTGCTGAAAAGGGTCTGCACGGCAAGGCTCCCGTAAATCTCGGTTCGCGCTGTACGGTATTCATGAATTCCTCTGTAAAGCAATCTCAAAAGGAAGGCGCGACAGTTGAAGATATTTCAGCGGGACTTTCCATAAGCGTTGTCAAGAACGCGATCTATAAGGTAATTCGCGCTTCATCTCCCGATGAGCTTGGTAAAAACATCGTTGTTCAGGGAGGTACCTTCTATAATGACGCGGTGCTTCGCGCTTTTGAAAAAGAGATCGGCGCGCCCGTTATCCGTCCGTCCATTGCAGGACTTATGGGGGCTTACGGCGCGGCGCTTTACGCCATGGATATGGAGCTTGAGGAATCTGATCTGCTTACCCTAAAAGAGCTGGAAAGCTTCAAGCACACTGCAAAATCCGCCATATGTCAAGGCTGTGCAAATCATTGCCATCTTACGGTGAACAGCTTCGGCGACGGTAAACGCTTTATTTCGGGTAATCAGTGTCAAAAGGCTCTCGGAATTGAAGATGTGAAGGAGCTTCCCAATCTTTATGCATGGAAGCGCGATTATTTTGCTTCTCTTAAGGGCAAGGACGGCGGACGCGGCAAGATAGGTCTGCCCTTGGCTCTCGGAATGTTTGAGCTTGCGCCTCTCTGGCACGGTATTTTCACCGAGCTTGGATTTGAGACGGTATTCTCCGAGCTTTCCACCCGCACAACCTATGAAAAGGGACAGTTCTCGATCCCCTCCGACACCGCCTGCTATCCCGCAAAGATCATGCACGGTCATATGGAAGAGCTTATTGAGAAGGGCGCAAAGCGTATCTTCTACCCTTCCCTTACATATAACGTAGACGAGAAAGCAGGAACAAATCACTATAACTGCCCCGTTGTCGCTTATTATGCAGAGCTTCTGAACGGAAATATGGACAGCCTTAAAGCTGTCGATTTCATGTATCCTTATCTTAATATCAACAGTCAAGGTGCGCTCGTGCGCACTCTCGCCAGAGCCTTTGAGGAACACGGCATTGATATCAGCCGTGCGGAGCTGAAAAAAGCTGTCAAAGTCGGCTTTGACGAATATTATTCATATATTAAAGAGCTACACCGTCTCGGAGAAGAGGCACTGGAATTTGCCGAAAAGCACGAAAACAGAGTTATGATTCTGGCAGGCAGACCTTATCACATAGATCCCGAGATCGGTCACGGAATTGATAAGCTGGCTTCATCTCTTGGATTTGTGGTTGTCAGTGAGGACAGCATCTGCCATCTGGCACATCCCGTGAAAACCAAGGTACTGAATCAGTGGACCTTCCATGCAAGACTTTACCGCGCGGCAAGATTTGCCGCAAAGCATGAAAATGCTGAGCTGGTTCAGCTCGTCTCCTTCGGCTGCGGTGTTGACGCGATAACGACTGATGAAGTTCGTGCTATTCTTGAGGATGGGGGAAAATTCTATACACAAATAAAGATCGATGAGATCACCAATCTCGGCGCGGTAAAGATAAGACTGCGCAGTCTCATCGGTTCTCTTGAAGACAAAGAGAGAAGAAAGGGGTGAGATCATGGCGGAAAAACAGTATATTGAATTTACGGAAGAGATGAAGAAGGAATATAAGATCCTCGTTCCCAATATGCTTCCCGTTCATTTTGAGCTTATTATAAGCGTTCTGCGCACATTTGGTTTTAATGCCGAGCTTCTCCGCTCCGAAGGACCTCAGATCGCGGAAACGGGTCTGAAATATGTACATAATGACACCTGCTATCCCGCAGTGCTCGTCATAGGTCAGTTTCTTTATGCCATCATGTCGGGCAAATATGATCCGCATAAGGTTGCTCTGGTGCTTTTCCAGACAGGCGGCGGATGCCGTGCCTCAAATTATATACCTCTTCTGCGCAAGGCTCTTGAAAGAGCAGGTTACGGTTATGTACCCGTTATCTCCTTCAGTCCTGCCGGCATTGAAAAACATTCCGGATTTAAGCTTACTCTGCGCCATTGGCATGCCATGGTCTATGCGGTGCTTTACGGAGACCTCATCATGTCTCTCGCAAATCAATCAAAGCCTTATGAGCTAAATAAAGGAGACACCGATAGGCTTTCCGACCGTCTGACAGATAAGCTTTCAAAGGAGCTTGGCAAGGGCGGAAAGATCAAATACGACAGGATCAAGGAAAATTACGGAAAGATCATTAAGCTTTATGCGGATATTCCGAAAAATAAAACTCAAAAGGTCAAGGTCGGCGTTGTCGGCGAGATCTTCGTTAAATACTCACCTTTGGGCAATAATAATCTTGAAAAATTTCTTATAGACGAGGGCGCGGAGGTCACAGTTCCCGGACTGCTTGATTTCTGTCTCTATTCAGTTTATAACAGCATTAACGATTACCGTCTTTACGGCAGGAACTTCATTTCTCATAAGCTTTATGAGATCGCTTACAAATTCGTTTGCCGCAAAAAGCAGGATATCATCGATCTTGTTACAGAGGAAGGCAGCTTTACTCCATGGACACCCTTTGAGCACACTGTCAGTCTTGCAAAGGGATATATCAGCACCGGTACAAAGATGGGTGAGGGCTGGCTCCTTACTGCGGAGATGCTTGAGCTGGCGGAATCGGGTGTTAAGAACATCGTTTGCACACAGCCCTTCGGCTGTCTGCCAAATCATATCTGCGGCAAGGGCATGATGCGCCCTATTAAGGAACGCAATCCCGATGTCAATATCGTTGCCATCGACTATGACGCAGGCGCAACAAAGGCAAATCAGGAGAACAGACTGCGCCTTATGCTTTCAAATGCGAGAGATAATATTAAGAGCACCGAGGAAGAAGAGATCATATCCGAAACAAAACGCGATTTTGCCCCTGTGCCTTAAAATCCAAAAGCCACCTACTTGTTTAGTATAACAAGCCGGTGGTTTTTGGATGGGAATAAATTGATGAAATTTTATAGATGGGTAAACAATAATTTAGCGGGGAAATGAAAACATTTTTGTAGGGGACGGCGCCCTCGACGTCCCGTTTATCATTCAAAAATCTTCAACAACTCCATGTCTTTTAGGGACGTCGAGGGCGCCGTCCCCTACAAGATAAACATCTTCGATTGTTCGCTAAATTATTGTTTATATCTTTATCCATAACATACATAAAACCGCTCTTAGGTAAATATAATTAAGTGAAGATATTTCGTTTATCAGGAGGAACGGTTATGTTTGTATATTCGCTCAAGGCGAACACCATCAAATTTTTCGGCGTTTTGTCGCTGGCACTGGTCGCACTTATCACTCTCATTGCTTTTTTGCCCTCAAACGAGCCCGATGTTGCTACAGCGGCAGGCGGCGACGGCTCGGGAGGCAAAACCGTCAGCATTTCTTACGGCAAGGTCAAGACCAATGAAGACAGAATAAAATTTCTGGAACAGTTCGGCTGGAATGTTGCCGCAGAACCGCTTGAAACCGAGGAAGTAGTTATTCCCGCAGAATTCGATAAGGTCTTTGCCGGATATAATGAGATCCAAAAGAGCCAAGGGCTTGATCTCGGCAAATACAAAAAGAAAAAGCTGACCAGATATACATATGAGGTCACAAATTATGAAGGTTATGAGGGTAAAGTGCTTGCAAACATCCTCGTTTATCGAAATAAGGTCGTAGGCGGCGACATTTGTTCCGCCGATTCCGACGGATTCCTTCAGGGATTTGAAAAGTAAATAATCGGGCTGTCTCACTGATTTGTGAAACAGCCCTTTTGATATATATGTTTTTTATTAAGAAAACAATAATTTATCAGGGAAAAGTAACTAATAGTTTTTGAGATCCTTCGCCAAGGCTCAGGATGACAGTACTGTACTATTCGCAATGTTTCCTACGTTAAATCACGGTCAATTTAACAGTAGGAAACCAAGTTGACAATCCCTTATTGTCATCCTGAGCCTCGGCGAAGGATCTCATAGCGTATTAACTAACTATTCGCTAAATTATTGTTTATCTTTTTTTAAAAATTTTCAGCCAAGCAAAACATCGGTCACGAGCATAAGGCAAAAGCCTACGAGAAGCGCATAGGTCGCTCCGCGCTGATGTCCGTGGGAATGGGTCTCGGGAATCATTTCATCGCTGATAACATAAAGCATAGTACCGCCTGCAAAGGCAAGAGCGAATGGCAATATTGCAGACGCAATACTCACCGCAAAAAATCCGATAAGTGTTCCAACCACCTCCACAAGTCCTGTTATCATCGCGCAAACAAAGGTCTTTTTCGGAGTAACACCTGCCGCCAGCATAGGACCGATTATGACCATACCCTCGGGAATATTCTGAAGAGCAATACCGCCCGCAATAATTAGCGCCTGTGAGGTATTCCCCGAACCGAATCCCACACCTGCGGCAATTCCCTCTGGAAGATTATGTATCGCAATAGCCGTAACAAAAAGCAATACCTTACTCAGATTTGCATTATTATGAGCCTCGTCCTCCGAGCCGACCATTTTGTGAAGATGAGGTACGGCTTTATCCACAAGATTAAGGCAAAGAGCTCCCGTAAATATACCCGCAACCGTGATAAGCAGTCCGAATTTTCCACCGTATTCAAGCGAAGGCAAAATAAGTCCCAGCACCGCCGCCGCCAGCATAACTCCTGCCGCAAAGGACAGTACTATGTCCGAAAAACGATGGGATATTCCCTTAAAAATAAATCCTATTATCGCTCCGATCACGGTTGCTCCGCCAACGCCGAGAGCAGTAAGTAATACAAGCTCCATAAAAGCCTCCTTATAAAGACAGGTTCCCACAGCACCGAGGAAATTGCCCCATCTGCCGCGAGAACCATTCTGTCACAAAATATCAGCCTTCTTTGCTGAACATGTCTTTGCCAACACCGCAAAGGGGGCAAGCAAAATCTGCGGGAAGATCATCAAATTTTGTGCCGGGAGCAATGCCGTTATCGGGATCGCCGACAGCTTCATCATATTCCCATCCGCAAGCGTCACATACGTATTTCATACCAATTACCTCCTATTAAATTATTTTAAATATCAGCCTTCCACAGTCCGTGGAGATTGCAATAAGCATAAACCGCGATGGGTTTTTCATCTGCAAGAGCAAAGGTTACCTCGGGTGCACCGCCTGCCGCAAGGCACTTACGCTGACCGCCGCGGTCTGTCTGAAGATAGACCCAGGTGATGCTGTGCTCCTCTGTCATGGGATGAGCCACAGAGCCGACAACTACCTTAACTGTATTTCCTTCAAGAGCTACAACAGGGATATGCTTCTCCACAGATGCCTCAACGACACCCGGCTCAAGAAGCTTCATTTTCTGTCCGCAGCACATCATCGGTACTCCCGCATCATGGATAAGTCCAACGATATTTCCGCAATGCTCACAAATGTAAAATCTGTTTTCACACATAATTTTGTTCCTCCGAATATATAAATTTATTTAATTTCTTCAAAATCTGCTGCGCCATGCTTACAGAGAGGGCATATAAAATCCTCGGGGAGAGTATCACCCTCATAAACATAACCGCAGATAGTACATACATAGCCCTTCTTTCCCTCGGTTTCGGGCTTGGGCTTTACATTATTCTGATAATAAGTGTAAGTCATTGTTTCTCTGTCAGAGATAACTCTCGCTTCGGTCACAGAGCAGATGAACATTCCGTGAGTATCGAGATCCACATACTGTTCAACCTTCAGCGACATAAAGGAATTGATATATCTGGGCAGGAACACCAGTCCGTTATCCGAACGGAGAGGCTCGCACTCTGCAAATTTATCAACATTTCTTCCGCTTACAAAGCCGAATTTTTCAAATACCGCAAAGGGAGCGTCAACAGTCAGACAATTGATATTCATTTTGCCCGTCTGTTTTATAACATGATGAGAATAATTCTCTTTATTGATAGTAACAGCGATCCTATTGGGTGTATTCGTCACCTGCGTTACCGTATTAACGATAAGACCGTTATCCTTCTTGCCGTCATTCGAGGTTATAACATAGAGACCGTATCCGATCTTGAAAAGAGCCGTCATATCATTTTTATTAGCGGTTTCGGACTGCTGAGCAAGATAATTGCGGCAAAGCTCCTCGGCAAGTGTATTAAGCTGCTCGGTGCTTTCTTCATTCAGAGCGGACATGATCTTAACCGTTGTATCGGTAAAGGTCAGATTCTTGCATTTTTCAAGCATACCGCGCATGACCTTTGCGGCGAGAGGTGCCCAGCTTCCGTTTTCAATAAGGGCAACGGTTCTGTTGCTGAAATTGCGCTCGGTGAGATGGTTTATAAACTCACGCATAAAGGGGAATATCTCCGCATTATATGTGGTTGTTGCGAGGACTATCTTGCTGTATCTGAAGGCGTCCTCAACAGCCTCTGCCATATCGCATCTCGCAAGGTCATTTATAACTACCTTGGGGCATCCGTTTGCCTTAAGCTTTTCTGCGAGCTGAAGAACAGCCTTCTTCGTATTTCCGTAAACCGATGTATAAGCAATAACTATACCTTCATCCTCGGGCTGGTAGCTTGACCATGTATTATAAAGATCAAGATAGTAACCGAGATTTTCGGTAAGAACGGGGCCGTGAAGAGGGCAAATAACAGCGATATCAAGTCCTGCCGCCTTCTTCAGAAGCGCCTGCACCTGAGCACCGTATTTTCCGACGATACCAATATAATATCTTCTTGCCTCGCAAGCCCAGTCCTCATCTACATCAAGTGCACCAAACTTTCCAAAGCCGTCAGCAGAAAAGAGAACCTTATCACGGCTATCGTAGGTTACTAAAACCTCGGGCCAATGCACCATGGGTGCAGTTACAAATGTAAGAGTACGGCTTCCGAGATCGAGAGTGCTTCCCTCTCCGACAACTACCTGCTTATCCGCAAAATCAGTTCCGAAGAAATTCTTCATCATAACGAATGCCTTTGCGGAGGAAACTATCTTTGCCTCGGGATATGCCTTTATAAAATTAAAGATATTTGCCGAATGGTCAGGCTCCATATGCTGAACTACGAGATAATCGGGCTTTCTGCTCCCGAGAGTATTCTGAATATTATCAAGCCACTGATGAGTGAAGCGAGCGTCAACGGTATCCATTATCGCTATCTTTTCATCGATAATAGCATAGGAATTATATGCCATTCCGTTCGGAACAACGTACTGTCCCTCAAAAAGATCTATTTCATGGTCATTTACACCTATATATTTTATGCTGTCTGTTATAGTCATAATCTTTATTCCTCCTAAAAAGATTTTACAATAATATTGTAACACAAATATTTGAATAATTCAATAAACAATTAAAGTTTTTATTCCGACAGTCTTCCATCGGTGGTTACGGTAACCACTCTCCAGGGAATAAATTTACCGCTTGCCTGCAGAGCTCTCTTTGCCGCATTCTCTATTCCGCCGCAGCAAGGAACCTCCATGCGGACTATAGTAACGCTTTTGATATCATTATTTGATATTATTGCCGTAAGCTTTTCGGCATAATCACCCTCGTCAAGCTTAGGACAGCCGATGAGAGTTATCAGGTTTCGGATGAATTCATTATGGAAATTACCGTAGGCATAAGCTGTACAGTCTGCGGCGATCAGAAGATTTGCGCCATCGAAATAGGGAGCGGTTACAGGAACGAGCTTGATCTGCACCGGCCACTGAGAAAGCCGGCTTACAGAAGGCAAAGTGTTGCATGCCTCCGAATTCTCGGCATCGCGCTTGATAGCCTTGGACTGTGTTCCGGGACATCCGCAAGGGAGCTTTATACCGTGCTTCTGCATCTTAGCCTTGCGCACCGCTTCTTCATCATAAGCAGGTGCTTCCCTTTCCTCAAAGGTGATGGCATCTACAGGACAGGCAGGAAGGCAATCGCCAAGACCGTCACAGTAGTCCTCGCGGGTAAGCTTTGCTTTTCCGTTCACCATCTCAATAGCCCCTTCATGGCATGCCGCCGCACAAGCACCGCACCCGTTACATTTGTTTTCATCTATTTTTATTATTTTTCTCAGCATAATATCCTCCGAAATTTAATTTTTACTTGATTTTACGAGCATATTATACTATAATAATAATATAAAGTCTGTTGAATTTTCAACAAAACGAGGTTTTTATGCAAAAATATTTTGAAATTTTAAGAAAATGTCCACTATTCTTCCATATCGAGGACGAAAATCTGATCGCTATCCTGAGTTGTCTCGGTGTCAAAGTTAAAAGCTACAAAAAGAGAGAGACCGTAATGTCTGAAGGCGATCCTGCAAGGAGCTTCGGCATAGTTCTGTCGGGTTCGGTGCAGATCGTGCGCATGGATTATTTTGGAAACAGAAGCATCCTTTCGGGTGCTTCTCCTTCGGAGCTCTTCGGGGAATCCTTTGCCTGCGCAGGAACGAACGAGCTTCCCGTAAGCGTAATTGCCTCGGAAAACTGCGAGATAATGTTTGTGGAATGCTTCAGAGTGCTTTGCTCCTGCAGTAATGCCTGCTCCTTCCACAGACAGATGATCTATAATCTTATGAAGGACGTTGCAACAAAAAATATCATGTTCCATCAGAAGATCGAGGTCACCTCAAAACGCTCTACAAGAGAAAAACTGCTTACCTATCTGATGATTGAGGCAAAGAAAAATGACAGTAGAAGCTTTAATATCCCCTATGACCGTCAGGAGCTCGCCGATTATCTTGAAGTCGACCGAAGCGGTCTCTCCGCGGAAATCAGCAAGATGCGTGACGAGGGGATAATTGAAAGTCAAAAGAATCATTTTGAGCTTTTGAATGTTTGATCAACAGTTCACTTTATATAAAAAACGGTTGCATGTCCTTTGCAACCGTTTTTTCTTTATTGGCTCTTCTCCGCCTTTGCGGCAAGCTTCTCTGCTCTGCGCATGGCGGTATAGTCATTAAGCGACTTTATTGCCTGCCCCGACATGGGGATGATAACTATCATATTGAACACCGTCATAAGTGCAACTCCGATATCTCCGATATCCCAGACAAAGGTATATGCCGCAAGTCCCCCTATAAAGAGCATTACAAGCGCAACTATCTTATAACCCGTCTGGGATGCCCAATTATCTCCGAAGAGGTAGGAGACATTTGAACGTGCATAATAAAGAATTCCGATAAAGGTGGAGAAGCAGAAAAGCCAAAGCGTAATTGCCGTAAAGATAACTCCTGCCTGTCCGAAATGATGATACATCGCAGTCTGCAGAAGAGGCATACCCTCAAGGCCTTCGATAACCCCTTCGGGAGTGAGAAGCATTATCATTGCCGTACATGTACAAATAACGATCGTATCGATGATAACTCCGAAGGCCTGGAAAAGACCTGCCTTTGCAGGATGGCTGACATCAGCCGCCGCGGCGGCGCAAGGGGCTGAGCCCGAGCCTGCTTCATTTGAGAAAAGTCCTCTCTTAACACCGTTCATCAGTGCCGCACCGAATCCACCCGCAACCATCTGACGCAGACCAAAGGCTTCCTCGATTATGCGTTTAAATACCGCCGGGAGCTCTCCGAAATTCATAACTATAACCACAATTGTGATGACGAAATAGAACACCGCCATTACGGGAACCATGATATCGAGAACCTTTACCGTAGTATTCCTTCGAAGAACAATAACAGCCGCAAGAGCAACAAGAATCACGGTTGAAACTATTGGCGGTATATCGAAAGCGAATTCAAAGGAGGAGGTAACCGAATTACTGATCACTTGGCTCACACCGCACCAGCATAGCAATCCCGAGATTGCAAAAAGGATGCCGAGAACACAGCGTTTTTTGTTTTTTCCCTTATTGATGAAAGCTGTGATATAATAAGCGGGACCGCCGCGGTACCCCCCGTAAAGAGGATCAGGCTCCTTATAGATCTGAGCCAGAGTTGCCTCAATAAAGGCTGTGGAAGAGCCAATAAGAGCTGTGACCCACATCCAGAAAACCGCACCTGCACCGCCTGCTGAAAGTGCCGCAACGACACCGACCATATTACCCATTCCAACACGGGTCGCTGTTGAAATAATGAGAGCCTGCATGCCCGAAAGCGCGCCTTTCTTATCCCCTGACTGCTTTTCAAGAGACAGTCTGATCATTTCGGGGAAAAGCCTTATAGGAAGAAGCTTTGTTCTGATAGTGAAAAAGATTCCCGCGGGTATCAGTATAAGCACCAGCAAGGGTATGCCGAGCTCGGAATTACCCGGAAGCGGGATCGTAAAAAGATCGCCCCAGAACAGATTATAAATAAAACTGATGATCTTCATAATGTTACCTTTCGATTATATCTTGATTTTTTATACAATTTATTATATAATATAACAAAGCATTTGTCAAATTGATGGTTTTTATAATGATCATCAATATTTTCTATATAAAGGAGACAACTATGGATCTTCGTAATTTGAATACCTTCATTCAGGTAGCGGAGCTTTGCAGTTTTTCACGGGCGGCAGATAAGCTGGGCTATGCACAGCCTACGGTATCATTTCAGATAAAACAGCTCGAGGATGAACTCAGAGTACAGCTTTTTGACCGAGTTGGACACACCATAAGGCTCACTGATGAAGGCAGAGCCATGCTGGCATATGCGCAAAACATCTGCCGAATGAGCGAAGAAATGATAAAAAGCACCTCTGTCGGCACAGCTCCCGAAGGGAAGATAAGACTTGCCATGGCAGATTCCCTCTGCTCTCCGCTGATCCCTGAAAAATTTGCAAATTTCCACAGTCTTTATCCCCATATCTCCATCAAGATAACCACTGCAGGCACGGGAGAGCTTTTCCGTCTGCTGGATCACAATGAAGTGGACATCGTCTGCACTCTTGATAACCATATTTACGATACATCATATGTTATTTGCGGCGAGGAGAAGATCGGTGTTCATTTTGTCTGCTCCTCCGAAAATCCTCTGGCAAAAAAGGAATCAATCGAGATAGAAGAACTTATCGAAAAACCCTTTCTGCTGACCGAAAAAGGCATGAGCTACCGCCGTTTGCTCGATGAAGCACTGGCAAGACGGTCAATGGAGATAGATCCTATCCTGGAGCTTGGAAGTGCGGACATCATCTGCCGTTTGGCTGAGGAAAACACGGGGATAGCATTTCTGCCGGACTATGTAACAGAAAAAGCCGTACGAAAAAATAAGATCGCACGGCTGAATATAAAAAATTTCGATATCGAGCTCTGGAAACAACTTATCTACCGACGGGATAAATGGGTCTCGGCTCAAATGAAAGCAGTTATCGATTTTCTTAAAAAAATATCTATAGTTTGATTATTTCATTAAAATCTGTAATCGCAACGCTCTTCGATTTTGAATTCCGAAAAATATTTTTCCTCAAGCGGAATCCATTTGTTTTTGAATATTTCTGCCTTCTCCCCACCGTTGCGCCGTATTATTCTGTGCATCTGTTCCTCGGAGGTAACAGACATAAAAAAGCGAAGATCATAATGATCCCAAAGCCTCGGATGGCATGAATATGAGCCTTCAATGATATTTATCTTTTTTAAAGGAACATAGACTGATGCTCCGAGATCCTGCTTACTGCAATTAAACGGGCGAAATGAAAATGCCCTTCTCTCTCGGAGCGGCAGAAAAACTTCATCAAGGAAACGCTCATGATCGATGTTTCCCCCGGGTGTATTCAGCCTTTCCGCTGTACGCTGCTTGGGTCTGAGGAAAAAATCATCCATATGGATAACATTGCAGTCAAAAAATTCCGAAAGAGATGAGGCAAGAGTCGTTTTCCCCGAAGCGCATCTTCCGTCTATCGCCGCGATCAGATATTCTCTTTTTTCTGAAAGCTCGGATATTATCTTAGCTATCTCGCTTAAACTATCCTTCATTTCACAGCTACGACCTTATTTCTGAATTTCAACACTCCCGTCATATGCAAAGCTGTCATCACCGCGGGTATGAATATAAGCTGAAGGATTATGCCGGGAATAGCGTTAAGAAATGCCCCTGCTGCAAACATCTGCCATGTAAAAGCCTTTCCGTCTATCCCGAGCAAGACCATCTGTGAAATTCCCCAAACAGCTCTGCCGCCGACCATTGCCGAAATCAGCGAAATATAGAGAGTTATGATATTCTGATCCTTTACCGAATTATATATCAGCCCTGCAATAAGCCCGTAAAAACATAGCTCAAATGCCATCGCCGCCGCAGTTGGATATAACGGCGGCATTATAAAGATAAGCGAACGGATTATCGGCAGAACGAACCCTGCCGCCGCGCCGTACTGCCATCCGCAGATCAGTCCGCAGAGAAATACGGGTAGGTGCATGGGCAGAAGCATATTTCCGATCTGCTGTATCTGACCCGTGAAAAAAGGAAGAATGATGCCTATGGCAATGAACATTGCAGAAAGCACCGTTTTTTTCAAAGTTTTCCTTGCGGTTGTATTCATAATCGTCCTCCGAGCCCTTATTTTCTTGACAAACGCCGATTTATGCAGTATAATTTTTATACAATATATTATACATAATATGACACGCACAAAGCAAGAGCTTTTTAAGAATATTTACATTTTCAAAAAGAAAATCAAGGAGGTTTAGAAATGAAAAGGATCACGAATACCATTCATCCCGATGATGAGCTTCATTATATTGACAAATCAAACAAAGGGTTGCCTCGCTGATTTAGCGAGACAACCCTAATTTTGTGTTTATTATTCGGTTGCAGTAAAATTATAATTGAGGTATGCTTTTTCTGCGAGATACTGATCGATAAGAGTCTGAATGCCCTTCATATCTTTCTCGGAGGCAAAGACATCGGGATAGTTTGTGGTTGCACCATCATAAGTATAGTAAGTTGCAACATAATCTTCGAATGAATAGTAATTCGATTCGGGGCTGAGGGTTGTATCGCCAACAAAGCTGTAGGGCTGACCGACAGCACTTTCTCCGAAGATCGCGCAATATGTCATAAGAGTTGTGATGTAACCTGCAAGCTGGTTGGGATGATATCCGTCGGCATTGCTTCTCGAAACAACAAAGCTGTTCTTATTGTATACAAGATCAGTGTCGGTAACAACAGCTGTTCCGTCGATAAGATCCTTAACGAGCTTACCCCAGTCGATGATGGTATAGCCCATCTTCTCAAATTCATCCAGATTGTTGAGAATTTCGATGGGGAATGTTTCTGCAACAGAAACATTATGCGCACCCGAGCTTACAAGATAATACATCTTAACATCGGGATTGGTCGCTGTGAAATAATCCTTATAATATGTTAGATAATTAACATAAGACTCATATGAGGTTGCAGAATTTCTGCCGCCCGAGATCACAACATAGTCAAAATCTGTATCTGTAAGATAGCTCATATGGCTCTTGCCCTCATAGCAAGGGCAACTTGAGCTGACACCGCAGCCGTTTTCGTTCATGATAGAACCGATTCCGTGGCTACCGAATGTCCAGTTTACCACGTTTACGTCCATTCCGTTAGCCTTGCAGAGCTGATAGAAGAGACCTGTATCATAGCGTCGGAGGGAATTTCCAACCTTTGATGTAGTGTTATATCCCTTATCGAGAACGGTATTACCCCAATAGATGAAGGAGTCACCGATAAAGATGATCTTCTTGAAATCGTAATTTTCATATGCCTTATCTGCAAGATACTGATCAACAAGGGTCTGCAGACCTGTCATATCAACCGCGGAGGCAAATACCTGATCAAAGTTTGTGGTGGCATTATTATAGGTATAATATGCCGCCTTATATTCGTCGAAGGTTCTGTAATAGCTGTTTGAGCAATAGGATTCGTCGCCAACGAAATAGTATGGCTGACCGACTGCCTTTTCGCCTGTAAGCGCACTATAGGTCATCAGAGTTGTGAGATAACCTGTAAGCAGGTTGGGATGGAAGCCGTCTGTTGCGCTCTGATCTACAACAAAGGTGTTCTTAACATAATCAAGAGTTGCGCCGGGAACAGTAACATCACCGTTTATAATATCAGCTATCAGCTTACCCCAATCGAGGATAGTTACACCCTTTGCGGCATAGTCCTTGAGAGTTTCAAGGAAAGTGGTATCCTTTTCGGGATTGCTGACGCTTACACCGTGTGCAGTTGCCTGAGCCATAAGAGATATCTTTACATTGGGATTTGCCTTTGTAAAGAATTCAATAAGGTTATCCATTGCATCAGTATAAGTGGGATTATTAAATGTACCATAGCAGACAACAACATAATCGTAGTAAGGATCAACGAGATAAGAGGAGTGATCTACATCCACACAATCATAACCCGAACCGTCGCAAAGTCTGTCACCGAAGAGATCGGCAAGAATATGGTTGGAGAATGTCCAGTTGGTTACATTAACATTCATTCCGTTAGCTTTGCAGAGCTGGTAGAAGAGACCCTGGTCGTTCATTCTTGCTTCCTGTGTAAGAACATTCGCAGGATGCTTATAAAGAACTGTTGTGCCATAGTAGATATGAGAGTTACCGATGAAAATTATTCTCTTTCCGTCAAGAGGCTTAGTCGATGCTGTCTGATATTCCTCGGGCACAGACATATCTCCGTTATATACATAGGAAGAAGCTTCTTTCAGCGCTGTCATCTCTTCTTCTGTAACGCCGTCAACTGTTGCGTTTATAGTCGCAGGATCAATGTCGTAAATTGTTGAGAATATTGTCATTGCCGCAAGGGTTGATGCACTTGTAAGAGGATGATAATTATCAGACTTATAAAGCGACACATCAGATTTTGTGAAAGCATAAGTCATTGCCGCACCAACATGGCAAACAGGAATGTTAAGCTCGCTTCCGATATACTCATATGCCGAGCGGAGCTTCATTTCCATATCGGCTGTGTCATTTCCGTATGTGGAAAGGCTGGTGTGATCTGCGTCATAGCCCCATGTTGCATAGAGATAAGTCTCTGCACCATTCTGCCTTGCCATTTCCTTAAGGGTTCTGACAGCAGAATAGAAGCTTTCGGGGTTGGAAATAGGTCTGTGGCTCTGCTCTTGGAGAATTACTATGTCAAATTCATTCTCCGCAAACGCTGTTACAACCTTTGCGCCGTATGTGTCTGTAGAAGTAGCAAACTCTGCAAGAGTATGACCGCCGTTTGTAATAGCTGTTACATTAACTTCCTTGCCTGCCGCCCCGGCGATTACGGGGAAAATTGCCGTGGGCATATCGTTATAATACGTAAAGCTGTTACCGATGAACAGAATATTTCTCGGTCTGTTTTCTTCGTAATAATCAAGGATATCTCTCACGATCCTCTCCGTGTCTGTTGCCTCTGTAACCTTACCGGATTCCCACATCTCAATGCAGATATCAGCAATGCTCACCTCATCATAGTCTGTTCCGATACAGTCCTTATAGAATATTTCTATTGCACCATCGGGATTCTCCCAGACCTCATATGCGCACATATAAATATCTGACATGTAATTCACTTTAGGGAATTCTGTTACCGTAAGGGCAAAGTCATATAATGTATCGGTTGAGGTAGAAAGCCATCTACTGTCTTTTGTCTTGCCTTCTACGTTATTCCAAAGCTCGCGCATGACTACACCGTCTCCGGCGGTATAATTTCCGTCAGTATCGGTAAGAGTGCAGTTTGCTCTGTTTTCAGCCGATGATACCAATGTACCGAATTCAAGAAGAGTGTAATTATCCTCTGCATATTGGCTAATATTTGACATATCTGCCCGGAATATTCCGCGCAGACCGTTATAACTTTGTGTTCTGACCTTGAATCCCATCATTGTAATAATACCGTTAAAGGGATAATTCAGAACCGTCTTTGTAAAGCCGCAGTCAGCAAATTTCTGCGCTACATTATAGTCTATTACATCGATGACAAGATTATCCTGATCGGGGAACGCCGCCGCATTTACGCCATTCGGAAGCTCGCCGAGAATATTTACATGGGTAAGATTCGGGCAATTTGCAAAGGCTCTCGCTCCAAAGCTGAGGAAGCAAGCGGGAATCTCGATCTCGGTAAGGCTCGTGCAGCCGTTGAAATAATCCGAGGTAATATTTACATCGGGGAAAGTATCGCTGTTTTTGGTAAGATTTTCGGGAAGAATGACCTTTTTGATGGAAGAGCAGTTCATAAACATTTTTATCATGTAATCATCCTGCTTTTTCCAGCCTGAAAGGTCTATTTCTTCATCATATGTATCATCGCTTCCGTAGCTTATGGTTGTAAGCGATGTACAGTTCGCAAACATACCGCCGCCGCTTGTCATCCTTCTGAATCTGTAAGTTATGGTCGTTGTACCGAAATGCACATGCTTAAGATTAGGAAGATTTGAAAAGGCTGAATCACACTTCTGCCATTCTGTGCGATATCCTCCAAAGTTGACAAGATAGAAAGAAACTATCGCATCTGCCCAAATCTCTTTCCATTCATGCCAAACAGTGGTATCACCGGTTAGATAAAAGCTTGAATCGTTAGATGCCGTTTCGCCCTCGGAAGGAGCAACAGAGAGCTTGCCTGTTGTTTCATCAAAGCTCCAACGGAATCTGACAGTGGTGCTTGTAGAAGAAGCATATGCCACTTCCGCACGGCGGAGAAGAGCATCGCCCGTCTGTTCTTCTGTGAGATAAGAGAAAGCTATATTGTTATTTCTGAAGAAGGTTGTTGCATCGGTTGAAGGATAAACGCAGATAGTCTCTGTTGCGTCATCCGCGAACCAAGAGAAGGTATCTCCGCTGATCGCTACAGTCTTACCCATATAAACAACGGGGGTAAGAGTA
>JAFTXK010000090.1 GCA_017461635.1 Clostridia bacterium
CTGTGGATGCGGCTTTAAACAATTATGTAGCCTTGCATTATTCCTCACGGCATATGAGCTGGCTTCATGCCTTTTGGGGCGTGGGTGTCTCCATCAGCCCTTATGTGATGAGCTATTGCTTGTCAAATCGACTCGGGTGGAATATGGGCTATCGGAGCATCGCTATTGTTCAAATAGTGCTTTCTGTTATATTATTTATGTCTCTTCCCTTGTGGAATAAAAAAGGAGAGATGAATGATGATATTCGCGGAGGCGCTGTTACCCTCAAAGGAGCAATAAGCATTAGGGGAGTGAAATTTTGTCTTGCTTGCTTTTTCGCTTTTTGTGCATTTGAAGCAACTGCCGGGCTTTGGGCGAGCAGTTATATGGTGGAGACGAGAGGCGTTGATCCGGAAATTGCGGCGAGCTTTGCGGCACTGTTTTACTTGGGCGAAACCTTTGGCAGATTTTTGAATGGCTTTGTGGCCGATAGATTTGGCGACAGAAGGATGATAAAAATCGGAATATGGGTTATGATCTTTGGTGTTTTGATGATTCTTTTGCCGCTTAAGACGAATTATGTTTCACTTGCGGGGCTGATAGTGATAGGGCTTGGTGCTGCTCCCGTTTACCCTTGCGTAATACATTCAACACCTGTAAATTTTGGTGCCGAAAACTCTCAGGCACTTGTGGGTATTCAAATGGCAAGTGCTTATGTGGGAACAACCTTGGCACCGCCGTTGTTCGGCTTTTTGGCAAACAACATATCAATGTCTTTATATCCATATTATCTCGGAATTTTTGCCTTTGTTATGCTGATAATGGTTTCTAAAATGAACAAAGCTATCAGAAGCTGAATATGGTTATAATTTCTCTTGACATTTTGCATTATTTCTGTTAATATTATATGACCGATATTTTGGTATGGAGGATAATTATGAGTATTGTAAACGGTGTACACCATGTCGCTCTTGCGGTTAATAATTTTGATGAGTCCTTTAAGTTTTATACAGAGGGGCTCGGCTTTAAGCTTTATGCAAAATGGGGCAGTCCCGAAAAGACTATTGCTCTGCTTGATATAGGCAATGGCGAATACATAGAGCTTTTCTCAAACGGTACGGGGAAAGAGGAGCAGGACAGCCGTTATATCCATCTTGCATTTAAGGTTGACGATGTTGAAGCGGCTTATAACAGGGCGATCGCGGCAGGCGCAAAGCCTCATATTCTGCCCAAAACTGTGCCTGTGAATTCCGCGCCGACAAATATCGTTATAAATTGTGCGTTCGTTATCGCTCCGGGCGGCGAGCAGCTTGAATTTTTTAAGGCGACCGAGGTATAAAATAGTAATATTCAGATAAAGTGAGGTGAAACCGATGGCGGCTTCAGGCAAGGAAGGAAAAAAGATAATTGCTCAGAACAAAAAGGCTTTCCACGATTATTTTGTGGATGAAAGATATGAGGCAGGCATCGTGCTTTCGGGTACGGAGGTCAAGAGCCTCAGAGCAGGTCAGGTAAATCTTAAGGATTCCTACTGCGAGGTTAAGAACGGTGAGCTTATTGCCGTCGGAATTCATATAAGCCCCTATGAGCAGGGAAATATTTTTAACCGCGAGCCATTGCGCGACCGTAAGCTTCTTATGCACAAACGCGAGATAATGAAGCTCCACGGTCTTGTGGGTCAGAAGGGATTTACGCTTATTCCGCTGTCTTTCTATTTTTCCGGTTTTTATGTTAAGGTTGAGCTGGGACTTTGCCGAGGCAAGAAGCTTTACGATAAGAGAGAATCGGATGCAAAGCGCGAATCCGACAGAAATATAGAGAGATTTACAAAGAACAGGCATGCGGATTTTTAAAAAGTAAACACTGTTTATTCAGAGAAGCAACTTATCGGCGGTAGGTTGCTTTTCTCTTGATTTTTTGTGGGGATAAATAAACTGAAATTTATAATATGATAGGGCTTTTAAAATAGAGCAGGGACTTAATCTCATGAGGAGAAAAAGTCCCTATATATTTATGTCAGGTATTATTTATTGAACAGGACATTTCGGCCGCCGTCGATGAGGTAGTCACAGCCTGTGATGGAACGGGCATGGCCGGAGCAGAGATACATGATGGCTTCAACAAGCTCTATGGGCTCTGCGGCATAGCCGAGAAGGGTTTTCATGCTTGCCATACCGGGTCTTGTCATTACAGGTCCGGGGGACACACATACCGAACGGATTCCGTGAGGTGCGCCCTGTCTTGCAAGATATTTGGTGAAGCTGAGCAGACCGTATTTGCATGGGGCATATGCAGGGGCACCGCCCTCATGCCCTGTGATAGAGCCAAGATGTACTGCAACTCCGCCGTTTTCTTTCATATAACCAAAAGCGGCCTTTGCCATATAGATCGGGGCTCGGAGATTAACGTCTATGCTCCAATCGAGAGTTTCTACCCTGACCTCTTCAATGTTGTTGCTGTCGCCGAGTATTCTTCCCGCATAACCGCCTGCAAAGCTGATGGTATAATCTATTCTTCCGAAGGTTTCTTTCGCAAGGTCAACGGCTTTTTTTATGTCCTCATATTTGCGGACATCGCAAACTATGGGGAGAACGGAATAGCCCTTTTCTGTGAGCTTTGCAGCTTCGGCTTTGATTGCGTCTTCATTGATATCGAGCATTGCCACATGTGCCTCACTCTCGGCGAATTTCTGCGATGCCAGCAGACCCATTCCCGAGCCTGCGCCCGTAATTACGGCGACTTTTCCTTTAAAATCAAGTTCCAGGATCATATTAAAGTATTCCTTTCTTGTTATATTCTATTGCTTTATAAATATCAAGATCCATATTGTTATAGATATCTCTTGCGGCACGGAGCAGGGGCTTATCGGTATTGGTGCAGTAATGATAGTCTTGCGCGCAGAGCACCATGCATGATCCGAAGAGAGGTGCGATAAGTCTCGTTGATCTGCCGTAGACGGTGTTCATTATGAAGAGAAAGGGAACATCGAGGGCTTTTGAGACCTCACCGCAGATATTAAGTCCTTCGGGAACAAGACCGTAACGGTCGGGCTTGAGTACGATCTTTACAATGTCTGCGCCTCTGCGCTGATGCTCAAGGGCGATCTCTATGGTTTCCGCAAGCGTAAGCATTCTGTCTGTGTGAGTGGACATCATAACGGTTTTGCCCTTGGCATGTACCTTTGCTATGAGATCTTCCTGCTTTTTTATCGCTTCGGGATCTTTTGTATACTGATTTTGGGAACCGGGAGCATAAAAATCAGACATAACGTCAATGCTGTCGGCGCCGAGATCAAGAGAACGGAGAAGAAATTCGGCTCTGTCATCATCTGTCTCAGCTTTGCGAGGGCCTCTATAGGCAAGGACTAATATGGGTCTGTTCTCAGTTGCCTCAAAGGTCTTTTTGAGACTCTCGTCTGTTCTGTATTCCTCCGGGAGATGCTCTGTGTGGATGAGAAAACCGTCTGCGCCTTCGAAAAGCGCATTTTTGATGGTTCTTATATTGTCGGATTCGTTTTTGTTACCGATCGAAACTACAAAGGGAATATGTCTTTTAGTTTCCCCTAAAACAAATCTTGACATTGCGTTATATCCTTTCGCTTTTTTCTTACATTTTATCACGGAGACTTTTTATTTACAATATCTGTTTTGATAGAATATTTAACCGAAATGATACAATTTTCCTTTTCTTTAGTGCGATATTTATCAGAAAAGCTATTGACATGTGCGAAAAAAAGCATTATATTATAAGGGAACTTTTTTTGATTCGGAGGCGTCATATGGAATGGAATGAAATAACTATATCGAAGATCGAGAGCTTTATTGATGTTCCAATTGAAAAAGGGGATTTCAGGAGGGTAGACAGGCGGTTTTCGGGGCTTGCTTTTGCTCCTTGCGGCAAGGTTGTCTATTATCACGGCGGCAAGGAATATATTTCCGACAGCACCCATGTGCTTTATCTGCCCGCAAATGAAAAATATACTCTTGAATGCTTTGAGGGCGATATTTGCCCGATATTGAATTTTGTATGCGATTTTGACAGAAGCGAATTTTTATCCTTCACAGTTCCCGATACATCTGTTTTTGTTGAGAAATATGATAAAATGAAGGAAAAGCACTATGGCGCAGATGAGGACAGGCATCATTTTTGCCTCAGGGAGCTTTATGATATCCTCGCTTTTCTCGGACGGGTCTCTCTGCCGGATGAAAAGGGTGAATACAGCAGAGATGCCATAAGGATAATGAGGAAGAATCTTGCAAAAAACGAGCTTTCGAACGATTCTATTGCCGCTATGCTTAATATAAGCACGGTCTATTTCAGAAAGGTCTTTTATGAGGAGGTTGGAATGCCGCCGATGTCCTATCTCAGAAAATTACGCATGGAGAGGGCTATGGAGCTTCTTAAAATACCGAAAAAGAGCGTTGGCGAGGTGGCTGCGGAGGTCGGTTATTCGGGGATATATCCCTTCAGCCGTGTTTTTAAGAGGGAAACGGGCATGACACCGAGCGACTATGCGGCTAAATATAAAAACGCTTATTAACAAAATGGTAATAAAATGGAAACGCAAAATTCGCCTTATTGTGATATACTAATTAAGAATTAAAAGAATTGGATGTGAAAAAATGAACGGAGAAAATACTGTAAGGCGGCAGATGCGCCGCAATTCTTTGGGAAGGGTACGCTTTCCGCTTTGGGCTTTTATGTCGCTTACATTTATATTTTTTGAAATATTCCTTTATGCTCTCATAGGCTTGAGCTACAGCGGCTTTACATGGCTTTATCTCGTTCTGACGGGCGGTGCTCTCGGCTCTCTTATCGGAGCGGCTGTTGAGCTCATTAAAAAGTCGAAGGCGAGGAAGATAACGGGAATCGTCATTCTTGCGGTTTCTCCCGTGCTTTTCTGCGTTGAATATTTCGTTTTCCGTTCCTTCAGAACCTGCATGACTCTCGCTTCTATCTTCAGCGGTACGGGTGATGTTGCAACAGGCTTTACATCGGTTGCTCTCGGGCTTATTCTGAAAGGGCTTTGGGTCATTATTCTCTATTATGTTCCTCTTGCGCTTTTCTGCTTTTTCTTCAGAAATCTTACGGGTAATCGCGATTCGAGGATCCCTCTTATCCGTATGGGAGCGGCTCTTTTGCTTCAGCTTCTTTGCATAGGCATCATTGCGCTGAATCCTATTGACAGGGCTAAGCTTTCGGAGCAGTATAATTTCGATTCTGCTGTTCATACCTTCGGTCTTTCAAATGCCATGGGGCTTGATATTCTGAACTCTATCGGCGGCGGAAGCGATTCTGATTTTGATTTTGACCCTATCGATCCCGTGGAAAGTGACACCGAAGCTCCCGATACAGGTCTTCCCGAGGATAGCGGAACTGATACCGATATCATTGAGCCTCCCGCGCCCGTGGTTTACGAAAAAAACAAGGTGGATATAGATTTTGCCGCTCTTGCGGAGAGCGAGAGCAGATCCGATGTTGCTAAGGTACATTCCTATATCGCAAATCAGACCCCGACCTCGCAGAATGAATATACAGGCATGTTCAAGGGCAAGAACCTTATTCTTATAACCGCTGAGGCTTTTTCGAAGGAGGTTATCGATCCCGTTCGTACTCCAACTCTTTACAGACTTTATTCAAAGGGTATAAACTTTACCGATTATTATCAGCCTGCCTGGGGTGGAAGCACTTCAACCGGTGAATATTCTATACTCATGGGTCTTGTTCCGATGGCGGGTGTTAAGAGCATGAAGAATACCGTCGGTCTCAACCTCTATCTGACCATCGGTAATCAGCTCACCCGCGAGGGATATAATTCATTTGCCTATCATAATAATTCCTATACCTATTACAGCCGTAATCTGACCCATACAAATTTCGGTTATTCGGAATTTATCGGCATGGGCAACGGTATGGAGGAGGGTGTTGTCAGCCGTTGGCCTGCCAGCGATGAGGAAATGATGAAATATACCTTTGATAAATATGTTTCGGAAGAGCCTTTTAACATTTATTATATGACTGTCAGCGGACACTGTCTCTATAACTGGACAGGCAACAGCATGTCAAAGCGAAATAAGGATGTCTTTGCCGAAATGGATGCTTCCGAGACTATCAAGGCATATCATGCGGCAAATTACGAGCTTGAAAAGGGTCTTACCTATATCGTTGAACAGCTTGAAGCCAAGGGTATTGCCGATGACACCGTTATCGTTATTTCCACAGACCATTATCCTTACGGTCTTGAAAACAGTGAGACATGGGGCAATGACCGCGATTATCTCGAGGAGCTTTACGGCTATGCGCCAACCGATATCTTTAAGCGCGACCACTCTGCGCTGATAATCTGGAGCGGATGCCTTGAGGACAGGGAAGAGCCGATAGTTGTTGATACTCCCGTTTACAGTCTTGACATTTTGCCGACGCTTTCCAATCTCTTTGGGCTTGAATATGATTCCAGACTTCTTGTAGGCAGAGACGTATTCTCAGAGGCTGAACCTTTGGTTCTTTGGACGAATTACAGCTGGCTCACCGACAAGGGCAGCTATGATGCGAGCACGGGTCAGTTCGTCCCTGCGCCCGGCGCAGAGGTTGACGACGCTTATATCAAGCGTATTAAATCTATTGTCGGAAACAAGATCAATTTCTCAAGGAGCGTTATTTCGCTTGACTATTATAATATTCTCTTTGGAAACTAAGGAGACAAGATGAAGAGCAGACTTTCTTATGTACAGGTGATCGCGCTGGGATATGCAATTATGATCCTTATCGGCACACTGTTGCTTATGATGCCTTTTGCCACTGCCGACGGTGAGGGCGCGGCTTTTACCGATGCGCTTTTCACCGTGACCTCAGCTTCCTGCGTTACGGGGCTTGTGCCTGTTGACACGGGAACATATTGGTCCTTTGCGGGGCAGGTGATAATAATTGCCCTTATTCAGATCGGCGGTCTCGGATTTATCACTATTGCAACTCTTTTCATGATGCTTATGCGACGGCGCATAGGGCTAAGGGAAAAGGAGCTGATGATAGAGAGCATAAATTCCTCGAATATCGGAGGCATCCTTCGTCTTACGAAAAAGATCATCATAGGAACCTTGATCTTTGAGGGGGCAGGCGCGGTAATTCTGACGGCGCGGTTTGCGCAGGATTTTTCTTTCGGAAAGGCACTTTGGTTCGGTATTTTTCATTCGATATCCTCCTTCTGCAATGCGGGCTTTGACCTGCTTGGGCAGATAGAGCCTTATTCCTCCTTAATGCATTATTCCTCGGATATTGTTGTGACAGTGACAGTTATGCTTCTGATCGTGATCGGCGGTATCGGATTCCTTGTTTGGGATGATATTTTAAGAAACGGCATCAGGTTTAAAAGATACAGCTTTCATACAAAGCTTGTGCTGATAACTACGGGTGTACTTATCTTTGGCGGTGCGCTTCTGATATTTATATTTGAAAGGAACGCATCAAATGCAGGGCTTCCTCTCGGAGAGCAGATACTGGCTTCCTTTTTCGGATCGGTCAGTGCAAGAACAGCGGGAATGAATGTTACCGATACGGCGGCTTTTTCAAATGCTACTAAGCTGATAAATGTTATTCTTTTCTTTATCGGCGGAAGCTCGGGATCAACTGCCGGCGGTATTAAGACTACTACCTTTGCTGTGCTTATCATCCATGCAGTATCGAGCATGAAGGGGAATGCCCACACCAGTGTTCTTGGGCGCAGGATCAGTGATGATGCGGTTAAGAAGGCGATCACTGTTGCGGTGACTAATCTTTCGCTGGCTCTTATCGGTACTTTTATTATAACTGCCGTTCAGCCGCTGGAGCTGGGAGATGTACTTTTTGAGACCTTCTCGGCAATCGGAACTGTTGGCATGACAACGGGAATTACCCGTGATCTTACGGCACTTTCAAGCTATGTAATTATTTTTCTTATGTATCTCGGAAGAGTGGGAAGTATATCCTTTGCGGCGGCAATGCTCCGAAAAAAAGCACCTCCGAATATAAGCGCACCAACGGAAGAGATCATTATCGGTTAAAGGAGAAATATATAAATGAAACAGTTTTTGATTATAGGACTTGGTACGGTGGGCAGACATCTCTGCACCGAATTTGCGAGTCAGAAATGCGAGACCCTCGTTCTCGATAAGCATCCCGAGGCGGTTGAGGAGATGCTGAAATATGTGACCTCTGCGAAGGTTGCGGACTGCACAGTAAGTGATGTACTTGAAAGCCTCAGCGTTACCGATTTTGACGCTTGCTTTGTTTGCGTTGGAGGAGATCTGCGATCCAGCCTTGAGATAACGAGCCGTCTTAAGGAGCTTGGCGCAAAGAGGATCTATGCTTCGGCGACCGATGATATTCAGGATAAGTTTCTTCGCAAGGTCGGCGCGGATTTCATAATCTATCCCGAGAGGGATGTTACGAGAAGGCTGGCTGTCAGCGAAAGCTCGGATCAGATATTCGATTATATCAAGCTTACAGATGAATATGCCATCTATGAAATAACGCCGGAAAAGGCATGGATAGGGAAGAGCATAAAGAGCATCAATTTCCGCGTCAGATATAATCTGAATGTTCTCGGATACAAGAAAATCGACGGTATTTTCAGAGCTACCGTCTCGCCCGATTATGTGATTAAAGAGGATGAACATCTTATGGTTATGGGCAGAGATGAGGATATTAAAAAAATTACTTAATTTTTATGGGGTTATCTTACTGAAAATGTGAGATGACCCCTTTGGCTTTTGACCGGTAATTGCTAACAAACAATATGTCCTTCTTTCAACTAACATCTGCAAACAACCGATAGCACATGCGGATGTTAGTTTAGACATGCGCTACTGTTTATGAAACAGTTTTTAGATGTTGGTGTAAAAATACGGAAAAATTTGTCAGTGACTGCGAATTTTTTGGTAAAAATAGCCAAGATTTTGAAAATGGGGTTTACAAAGCGGTTTTCTTATGTTATAATCTTGCGGGCTCGCAAAAAAGCCTTTTGCGGGATCTTTATGAAAGGAGCAGACGAATTATAATGCGAAAAATTATGACTTTACGCGCATCGTCGGGATGTGAAAATAAAGATATTTTAAAGCGCAGACTTACTCCCATTCTCGTGACCGCTCTCCTTCTCATCTTTTCGATTATTTGTGTTGCCGCCGCAGAAATTGCGGATGCAAGTGATGATTCGAAGGCTTCTGTTCTTTCGCTGCAGGCTCAGAACAAAATCGCAGAACAGAGCAATGTGCGTTCCGAGCGCGCAACCGTTACCGTTATGCACGGCGGCTATGAATATGCCACCTGCAATTCTCCGATAATGACCGTTGGCGAATTGCTTGAGCGTATCGGCATTGAGATCGGTGAGGATAATTTTGTAAGTTGTTCTCTTGAGGATGAGATAAGCGATGGGCTTACTGTTGTTGTCGGTGTTCAGACAACAGAATATTATACCGAAGAGGCTGAGATACCTTTTGAAACGATTTACAGAAATTCTCAGACAATTCCCAAGGGTGAAACATCGCTCATTGAAGAAGGAAAGAACGGCATGAAGCTCATCACTCATGAGGTGACACTGATAGACGGTGTTGTTGTTTCCGATGAGGTGGTTTCCGAAGGGCTGGCTTCTGAAAGTGTAAGTGCTGTTTATTATAAGGGCACGGGAGGAACTGTTACAGCCGAGGATGGAACTGTTTATAATTATTCCTATTACATAGACGTTGTTGCAACAGCTTATCACACCGGCGGTATCACCGCAACGGGACATGAAGCAAACGAAGAGGTCGTTGCCGTTGACCCTAAGGTGATCCCTTACGGTACTAAGATGTTCATCACGGGTAATTGGGGAGAGATCGGCTATCGCTCGGCAGAGGACTGCGGAAACTTCAGGGGAAAGCATATCGATATCTGCATGGAAGGAACCAGAGAAGAGCTGCTGCAGTTCGGACGCAGAAGCATGAGAGTATATATTCTTGAATAAATTTAAAGAGATGCCTGGTTGGCATCTCTTTTTAACTGTGTTCCAAATAATACGCATTAAGTCAAAGTTTGTTCGCAAATTGTAAACTTTTTGTTATTTTCTCGAAATATATAGACTTTTTTTAAATAATGTAGTATAATGTAGCCATCACTGTGTGTCGGTGCGCTTTTTTGTGCGCCGTACAGTTTTAAATTTATTTGTTATTTTTTTAACAAAGGTGGAGGTATCAACTATGAAAAAGAAATTGACTACGGTCGAATTTCGCGGCACCGCTGAGCAGGAAGAAAAGCTGCTCGCTGTTATTGAAAAGTATAACGGTACTCAGGGTGCGATGATGCCGATCCTTCAGGAAGCACAGGGAATCTACGGTTATCTTCCGATCGAAGTTCAGAAGATCATCGCTGAGAAGACAGGCGTTTCCATGGAAGAGATCTACGGTATCGTATCTTTCTATGCGCAGTTCAAGCTCAATCCCGATGGTGAAGTTGCTATCGCGGTATGTCTTGGTACTGCATGTTATGTTAAGGGCTCCGGCGACATCCTTGATGAGATCTGCAATGAGCTCGGTCTTGCATCCGGCGAAACATCCTCTGACGGTAAATTCTCCATCGAGGCAACACGCTGCATAGGTGCTTGCGGTCTTGCTCCCGTTCTTACCATCAACGGTGAGGTTTACGGCAGACTTACAAAGGACGACGTTCCGGACATTCTTGCAAAATATCGCTAATTAACCTTTTATATTCTGCGGCACTGCCGCAAATGTTTTGGAGAAAAGGTATGAAAATCAGTGAGATAAGAGATCTTCTTGGCGCATCTGTACTGACAGGTGAGGGAATACTCGATCATGAGGTGACATCTGCCTGCTGCAGCGACATGATGAGCGATGTGCTCGCTTATGTTAAGGATCAAGGAGTTCTTATAACGGGGCTTGTTAATCCTCAGGTGATCCGCACCGCCAATATGATGGATATGGTCTGCATAGTCTTTGCGAGAAGCAAAACTCCAACGGAGGAAATGATAGAGCTTGCAAAGGAATGCGGCATTGCCGTTATGTGTACGGAAAAGAGAGCTTTTGAGACCTGCGGTATTCTTTATACTGCCGGTATCTCGAAATGCAATGAGGATAAAAATGCCTGATACGTTAAAATTCCATTTCGACATTGACGGCTCGGATTTTTCCAGCGCGGGTGCGGCGTCGGTAATGGTTAAGAAAAAGCTTCGTCAGCTTGCATACGATCCCGAGATCATACGAAAGGTTTCAATTGCCATGTATGAGGGGGAGATAAATATGGTGATCCACGCAAATGGCGGCACTGCGGATGTTGAGGTTTCCGATGAGGAGATCGTGATCATTCTCAGCGATAAGGGTCCCGGAATCCCCAATGTGGAGCTTGCAATGCAGGCGGGTTATTCCACTGCTCACGATAATATCCGAAATCTCGGATTCGGAGCGGGAATGGGTTTTCCGAATATGAAAAAATATACGGATTATTTGAATGTCGATACTGTTGTAGGAGAAGGAACGACCATCACCATGAAGGTGAAGCTCTGATCTCTCCGAAAAATACACAAAAGTAAGCTATCGAGGTACATATGAAATCGGTTTATAAACACTCGGTATCGCTGGATATCGAAAAGTGTAAGGGTTGTACGGCTTGCCTTAAGCGTTGCCCAACCGAAGCTATTCGTATCCACGACGGGCATGCTGTGATAAATTCGGTCAGATGTATCGACTGCGGCGAATGTATAAGAGTTTGCACTTCTAAGGCAAAGAAAGCAACTCATGACAGTCTTTCTGTTCTGAATGATTACAAATATACTGTTGCGCTTCCTGCACCGTCCTTTTACGGACAGTTTGACAATCTCGATAATATCGGTTACATTATCAGAGGTCTTCTCGATCTCGGATTTGACGATGTTTTTGAGGTGGCTTGCGCGGCAGAGCTTGTGAGTGCATATACTCGCAAGTATCTCGGTCGGGAAGACATCAAAAAGCCGGTGATCAGTTCTGCCTGTCCCGCAATTACAAGGATAATCAGTATGAATTATCCTTATCTGTGCGATAATATCATGCCGATCCTTCCTCCCATCGATATTGCGGCGATGCTGGCAAGAGAAAAGGCTCTGCGCGAGCATCCCGAGCTTCATGACGAGGATATCGGTATAGTATTTATCTCACCTTGTCCCGCAAAAGTCAGTTATGTTAAGAATAATTTCGCAGGTGAGCGGAATTACATTTCGGCAACCGTTTCGGTAAGAGATGTTTATTTTGCCCTGCTTGACAAAATGAAGAAGTATAAGGAAGAGCCGCTTGAGTTCACCGAAGCAGGTATGATCGGCATCGGTTGGGCATCAACGGGTGGTGAATCCACGGCGATACTCAATGACCGTTATCTGGCGGCAGACGGAATCGAAAACTGCATAAGGGTTCTTGATCAGATAGACAGCGCGGATATTACTTCTCTCGATTTCGTTGAGCTAAATGCCTGCAACGGCGGCTGTGTCGGCGGTGCTATGACTGTGGCGAATCCTTATATTGCCCAGGCTCGTCTGCAGACGCTGAAAAGGTATTTGCCGGTTTCGCCAAACCGTCCGGCAAGTGATTGGATCCCCGATAAATATTTCCATGAGAAAAAGGTGGAATATAATCCATACAGTCTGCTTTCGTCCGACAGAAAAACGGCGATGCGCATGATGCAGGATATCGAGGACATCACAAAGAAGCTGCCCGGACTTGACTGCGGTTCTTGCGGTGCTCCCACATGCATGGCGTTTGCCGAGGACATAGTCAAAAAAGAAACCTGCCCTGATGAATGCACTGTGATCCTCAAGAGAATTCTGAGGGAACAGGGACTCCATCAGGATCTGCTTGACGCGGAATTCGGCGAATTCGCATGCAATAAAAACACGAATAAGGAGAAGAATGATGACGGTAAATGAGATTTGTGAAAGAATCGAAGCCTCTGTTATCTGCGGCGATGCCTCAAAGAATTTTGACGGCGTTTATGTCGGTGATCTTCTCAGCCGTGCAATGAGCCATGTTGAAGGCGGCAATATCTGGGTCACTATAATGTCCAATGTAAATGTGGTTGCGGTTGCAACTCTGACCGAGCCTGCGGCGGTAGTTCTCGCCGAGGAGGTCGATTTACAGGAGGATGCACTTAAGAGTGCTATGGAAAACGGAATTACCTTGCTCTCATCGCCTCTTTCCGCATATGAGATATGCGTGAGATTGCATAATGCGGTCTCGGAGGGAGAGTAATGGGTCTCTACTATTGCGATCTGCATATTCATTCCTGCCTGTCGCCTTGCGGTGACGAGGACATGACTCCCGGCAATATCGTCGGCATGTCGCTCCTTAACGGCTTGCAGATTGTTGCGCTTACCGATCATAACAGCGTGAAAAACTGTCCTGCGTTTTTTAAGATCGCAAAGGCTAACGGAATAATACCCGTTGCCGGAGTTGAGCTTACCACATCCGAGGATGTGCATGCGGTCTGTCTCTTCCGTTCGCTGGAAGCGGCAATGGAATTCGGAGATTTTATTGAGAGCCGGAGAATGAGGATCAAAAATGAGCCCGATATTTTCGGAAGGCAGCTTATAATTGATGAAAACGACGAGATCTGCGGAGAAGAGCCCGATCTGCTGATAAACGCGGTCAATATTTCCCTTGACGAAGCCTTTGAGGAGGTGCTCGGGCGTGGCGGCGTATGCTTTCCTGCCCACATCGACCGAAGCTCTAACGGCATAATAGCAATGCTGGGTGATTTTCCGCCCGAGCCTGCTTTTACCGCATTTGAGCTTAACGATATAATATCCCTTGAAGACTGCCGATCTCGCTATTCGGTAATTTCCGAAAGGAATTTGGTTCATGTTGCATCCTCGGATGCCCATTACCTTACCGACATATCCGAGAAGGGATTTGCCCTGGAGCTTGATGATGAGCCTTACTCTTCAGACAGAGTTAGAAATAAGCTTATCGATCATCTGCTCGGAATGGGGAAGGAGGGTGATAGAAATGGATGAGCTTTCACTTTATGTTCTTGATATCACGATGAATTCCGTAAGAGCCGGTGCCACCGAGATCTCTATAGAGCTCACGGAGGAAGGCGAATGGCTTTATTTTACGGTCCGTGATAACGGCTGCGGAATGACCGAGGAACAGCTGAAAAAGCTTGAAAATCCGTTTTTTACCACAAGAAAAACGCGCAAGGTAGGACTTGGAATACCGTTCCTTAAAATGCTCGCCGAAATGACGGGCGGAAATGTTAAAATAAATTCTGTGCATGAGTCGGTAAGCGCCGACCACGGTACAGTGACCATGGCGAAGTTCGGAAAAAATCATATCGATTTCATTCCGCTCGGAGATATGGTCGAAACAGTAAAAACACTTATTCAGGGGTCACCCGAGATCGATTTTACCTATCGGCATAAGACCGAGCAGGGGGAAGTGATGCTTTCCTGCGCGGAGATAAGAGAGGTTCTCGGAGAAGTGCCGCTGAATGAACCCGAAATACTGACCTGGATAGGCGAAAACCTCAGAGAGCAGTATGAGGAGCTATAAATCTTGTATAAAAATTTTTATATAAAACGAAAGGATAATTACCATGAAGTCACTTGAAGAACTTAAGGCCATAAAGGCCAAAATGCAGGACAAGGTTGCTCTGCGTACTTCCAGCGGCGAGACCCGTATCGTTGTCGGCATGGCTACCTGCGGCATCGCGGCAGGTGCACGTCCCGTTCTTAACGCTTTTGTTGAAGGCGTTGCAGAGGCAGGACTTGGCGAGAATGTTATGGTTACACAGACAGGATGCATCGGTATCTGCCAGTATGAGCCCGTTGTTGAGGTCTACACAAAGGACGCTGAAAAGGTTACTTATGTAAAAATGACCCCTGAGCGTGCAAAGGAAGTTCTCGAGAAGCACATTAAGGGCGGAAAAGTTATTACCGAGTACACCATCGGTGCGCTTAAGAAGTAATTAGGAGGATTAAATACATATGATTCGTTCTCATGTACTTATTTGCGGCGGTACAGGCTGTACTTCTTCCGGAAGTGTTGCACTGCGCGACAAGCTCGCAGATGAACTTAAAGCTAAAGGTCTTGAAGATGAGATCAAGATCGTTATGACCGGTTGTTTCGGTCTCTGTGCTCTCGGTCCGATCATGATCGTTTACCC
>JAFTXK010000091.1 GCA_017461635.1 Clostridia bacterium
ATATCAATAGGACGGCTTTTTTATTTAAGATAAGCCGTCCTTATATTTATTTTGTTGCCGAAATTGCCTTTGAAAGATTATCCGCGATATCCCGCGCAAGAAGAGAATATTCGCTCAGAGACGCGGCGGCGAGATCTCCTGCCGTGCCATGGAGATAAACTCCCGTGCAGGCTGACTTGTAAGGCGTCATTCCCTGCGCGATCAGCGCGGCGATAACGCCTGTAAGAACATCTCCCGAGCCCCCTTTTGACATTCCGCTGTTGCCTGTTATATTCAGATATGCGGTCTTGCCGTCCGAAACTACAGTTCGAGCGTCCTTCATACAGCAGATAACACCTTTTTCGGCGGCAAAGGTACGCGCGCTTTCTATTGCGTCATTCTTAAGATCGCTGATTTTTTCGCCCGTAAGCCTTGACATCTCACCCATATGAGGAGTTATGACCACCGGAGCTTTGATCTCGCTCCAAAGAGTTTTTTCATCCTCGGAGGAAAGAATATTCAAGGCGTCGGCATCGATGATAAGAGGACATTCTGCATTCTTTATGACCGTTTCGAGCTGATGCTTTGCTACATCGCTCTGTGAAAGCCCCGGACCGATGACGATAACGCTTGAATCACTAATCGCAGGCAGAAGTATTTCTTCAATTTCACCTTCATTTTCATAGGTAAGAAGCACTGCCTCGGGAAGAAGAGATTGCAAAATGATCCTGTTTGCCTCGTTTGTGAAAATGCGAACCAATCCCGCTCCTGTGCGGTATGCCGCCTTGCCCGAAAGATATGCCGCACCCGCCATATTTTTTGCACCGCCGACTATGAGAACCTTACCGTAAGTTCCCTTATTTGAAGAAGGCGAACGACTTGGCAGAGGAAATGGAGCAGATCCGAGGGAAGTAAAAATATCCCCTTCATCGCCGACAGCTTCCGTAGCAATACCGATATCGGCTTTTATAACCCTTCCGCAAAGCTCCGCACCGGGATAAAGCAGAAGTCCGCGCTTGTATGCGGCGAAGGTAACCGTCATATCGGCTTTAACTGCCGCACCCATGACAGCTCCCGTATCGGAATTTACACCCGAAGGGATATCCACGGCAACCACAGCCGAATGAGAAGCATTCATCATGTCAATAATATCTTTGTATTCTCCGGTGATCTCCCGAGCAAGACCTATTCCGAAGATGGCGTCAATGATCAGAGTTATTCCCTTTGTATCAAATTCATATATTTCCGAAATGCCTGCTTTTTTTGCATATTCTCTTTGACGCCCACATTCCTCCGACATTGAGGATGCGCTTCCGACAAAAAGCGTTACGATATTCGCATCGATCCCATTCTCACGAGCCTTCTCTGCGAGAAAACGTGCAACAGCAAATCCGTCGCCGCCGTTATTTCCGCCTCCGCATACTACAACTGTCTGTTTGATATCAAAATCCGCTTTTATGATCTCGCGCACCACAGCGTCTGCGGCGCGCTCCATAAGAACCTGCGAGGGAACACCGAGAGTGTTTATAGTATATTCGTCACAGCTCTTCATCTCTGAGCCAAGCAAAAGTTTTTCGGTCATTTTTATCACTCCTTTTGTCTTATTCTACCATATTTGACCCGTTTTGTATAGTATTTTAAGGAAAAAACATAAAAAATCGCCCCGAAAGAGGTAAAAAATTTCAAAAACTCTTGACAAAAATGCCCGAACAGGGTATAATTATTACTGTCGCATTTTGCGCTGTCAAAAATCAGGGAGGTAAAGAATGATACTCGATCTCAGACCGCTTCTCAGAGGAGAAACCGATCATATTGATATTGATTATTATCTTACTCCGGATCCCATAGACGATATCACCTTCGATTCCGATGCCCATGTTTTCGGAAGAATAACCGATAATGCGGGCTATATGAGGCTCGCCCTCTCGGCTGAGGTCTCCTATAAGGGGCAGTGCGCAAGATGTCTTAAGGACGTTGGCTGCAGCTTCTCTGTGGATTTCGAAAGAACAGTCTGCGATGAAGGTACGCTCTCCGATGACAAAGCAAGGGCAGATGAAGAGGATGTATACAGCGACGGTTATGCTATAATTCATGACGGTATGCTGGATATCGATGAAGAGCTGCGTGAAGAGCTGGTTCTCTCATTCCCATCAAAGCTGCTTTGCTCTGAGAATTGCGAAGGGCTTTGCCCCATGTGCGGAAAGCCAAAAAGCGAAGGCGACTGCGGTTGCCGTAAAAAAGAGATAGACCCCAGACTTGCCGTTCTTGCTACTCTTCTCCACAAGAACGAGGAAAAAGGGGAAAATCAATAAAGTCAAAAAATAAAATTATTATATAGCGAAGTTCCTATGGGAACATAGCGTACACTAAAGGGAGGTGTAGGTAAATGGCAGTACCGAAGAAGAAAGTATCAAAAGCACGCAGAGATAAGAGACGTTCCAATGTTTGGAAGCTTGACCTTCCCGGCATGGTAAAGTGCCCCAAGTGCGGTGAGTATATTCTCGCTCACAGAGTCTGCAAGGCTTGCGGATATTACAATGGCAAGGAGATCGTCAAGAAGGAGGCTTAATCGCCTTTTTCACGCTCCAAAAAGACTGCATGGCTTTCCGCCATGCAGTCTTTTTTTCATCCCTTAAAAATTGTTTACCGTTAAAGTTTTAGCGATTCCCTATTGTTTAATTAAAATAGGACGGCTGCTTATCAGCGAGCCGTCCTGTTTTCATTATATCTGTTCTCCCTTGAGAACGAGGGTATCGATGAGGTTATAATCCTTATCGAGCACGATGAATTCGGAAGCATAGCCGACAGCTATCTTTCCTTTTTTCAGCCCCATAAGGTTTGCCGGAGTTTCCGAAGCCATTTTGAAGGCATCATTTACCGGAATACCGAATTCTATCGCTTTCTTAACGCATCCGTAAAGAGTGGTAGTGCTTCCTGCCAGCGCACCGCTCTCGGTTCTTGCAATGCCATTCTTAACGGTGATATCAAGACCGCCGAAGACATAATTTCCGTCTCCGAGACCTGTTGCCTGCATGGAATCGCTGATAAAAACCATTCTGTCTGCGCCGAACATGCGGTAAAGAGCCATAATAGCCGCTCTGTGGATATGCTCGCCATCGCAGATGACCTGTGCATAACCGTCCGAAAGGAGAGCCGCACCGATAGGACCGGGTGCGCGGTGAAGCATTGGAGGCATTGCGTTAAATGTATGTGTCAGGCACTTTGCGCCCGCGCTGAATGCCTTTTCGGCACAATCAAAATCGCAATCGGTATGACCGAGAGCAACCGTAATGCCCTTTTCGGCACAGCGGCTGATAAGCTCTTCGCTTCCTTCAAGCTCGGGAGCAACGGTAACCATTTTGATGCCCTCAAGAGCTCCGAATTCTTCTGCCGAAGGGTTCTTTATATAAGCTTCATTCTGTGCACCCTTATATTTTGCATTTATGTATGGACCTTCCATATGAAATCCAACGATATCACAGCCCTCTTCTCCGATGTCGAGAAGCCCCTGACTCGTAACTCTGTCGATCTCGCTCATGGGAGCGGTCATGGTCGTCGGAAACCAGGTGGTAACGCCGTTTGTTTTCATAAATCTGCGCATTTCCGCCATCTGACGGGGAAGCGCATCCATTGTGTCATAGCCGATGCATCCGTGAGAATGAATATCGATAAGACCGGGGAAGAGATGATTTCCTTTGATATCGAGAAACTCTCCTGTTGTGCTTGTTTTTCCAACGCTGACGATCTTGCCCGCGCGCACAACAACGTCGGTAAGAGCACCGTCAACAAGAGCGTTTTTCAGTATCTTGTAATCATCCATAATAAGCTTCCTCGTCACAAATAAGAATCACATTGGGGTGTGTTTTAAGAATAGTTGCGGGAATGGCAGTGGTAATTCTGTCGTCAAGCAGGGCGGAAATCGCATCATGCTTTGCCTTGCCGTTTGCAAGAAGAAGTATCTTCTTGGATTTAAGAATTGTTCCTATTCCCATGGTAAGAGCCTTTCTCGGTACGTCATCCTCGCTTTCAAAGAAGCGGGAATTTGCCGTGATAGTGCTTTCTGTCAGCTCTGTGATATGGGTCGAGGCATAGAGACAGCCATCGGGCTCGTTAAAGCCGATATGACCGTTCTGACCGATGCCCAGAACCTGCAGATCGACAAAACCGTTTGCGGTCAGCTTGTCCTCATAGTAGCGACATTCCGCAAGAGGATCGGGTGCGCTTCCGTTTGGAATATTGATGTTCTCCGGCGCAACATTTATATGGTCAAACAGATTTTCATGCATGAAATAATAATAGCTTTGGTCATTTTTAGGGCTGATGGGATAATATTCATCAAGGTTAAAGGTTGTCACCTCGCTGAAGTCAAGCTCTCCCTTTTCATATCTTCTGACCAGCTGACGGTACATTCCAACAGGGGTTGAACCGGTAGCAAGTCCCAAAGTACAATGAGGATTGACCTGAAGAAGCTCGGCAATCTCATCCGCCGCCGCGCTTGACATCTCCTCATAGGTTTTGCAGAGTATAAGTTTCATTTCCTTCTCCGTTTAAATATATTTTTTTAGGTTTATAAGTCCTCTTCTGAGACCTTCGATGCAGTCCTCAAAGCCTTCATATTCGATTGAAACGAATCCGTCATAGCCCGCTTTTTTCAGGATCGCAATGCATTGGGCAGTTGGAATATCTCCTTCGCCTATAACGCTTCCGAGAAGCGTGTTACAGCCCCTCGACTGAAAACCGCCCTCATATTTGCCTTTTTCCCCGAATCTCGTAATATAAAAATCCTTTGCATGTACATGAATGGCATATTGTGCAACTCTTGAAACAGCCGTCACAGAATCCTCATCGGCGCAGGCAAAATTTCCGATATCTACCAGAAGACCGTAATTTTCATGGTTTACGACATTATAAAGCCTTTCAACTCTGTCGCTGTCCTGAGAGACAAGACCGTGATTTTCCGTGCAGGTCTTAACGCCCTTTGACGCCGCATATTCAGCGATCTTACGGGCATTTGCCGCAATTGTGGGAAGCTGATATTCAAAGCTCACCGTTCTGCCGTTCACCCTTGTACCATAGCAGACGTCATGCCGCATTATAGGAGCTCCAAGCTCCGACGCAATGTCAACCGAATCGCATACATTTGCAACAGCCGCCGCGTTTTTCTTGTCACTTTCATGATAAAGATTTGCTCCGACGCAATATGCAACGATCTCAATGCCGTATTTTCGGGTTTCTTCTCTTATTTTTCTTGCATAATCCAGCTTATCAGCCTTTGTGGGGGTCTCGCAAGGAGTCAGCTCGGTAAATTCAATGCCCTCAAAGCCCATTTCCGCGGCCTTTTTCACTGCGGAAAGCTGTGTCATCCGTCCATCGCGCAAATACTGGTTGTAGGAATAGGAGCTGACAGAAATTTTCATTTTACACCTCTATATTACCATTTTCCGGTGCAACTTTCAAGCAGATGCACCGGAAATATTTATTGAAATTTTCTTCGAATTTTTGTTCTTTATTCGATAACGACCTCATGTCCCGTTTCCGCGGACTTGTAGATAGCGGTAAGTATCTTCATGATCTCAACGCCGTCCTTTGCAGGATTTCTGCATTCCGTACCGTTTATAACGCAGTCGACAAAATGGTCGATCTCACTCCGGAAGATCTTATCGAAATCCATTCTTGAATTAGCCTTGATCTCAACGTCAGCCATATAATCATTGACCTCGGAAATGAATTTCAGTGTATCTCCAACGGTAACGCCTGCCTTTGAGCCAAAGAGCTGGATCTTGCCCTCATCTTTTTCGATATTAAGACTGAAGCTTGCCTCGATCTGAAGAACAGCGCCATTATCAAAGCGCACCATGGCTGTTGCCAAATCTTCAACATCGCAGATATCGTGGTCTGTCGCGCTTGCGCTGACATAAGCCTTGGGAGTTTTGATATTCTCTCTTGCAAAGAGCTTCCTAAAGGTTGCGCCGTAAACCGATACAGGCTTTGGATTTCCGATTGCATAGCGAACGAAATCGATAACATGAACACCGAGGTCGATGAGAGGACCTCCGCCGCTGCGAGCCTTATCTCCGTACCAGCCCATGGGGTTACCGTTACGGCGGAGATATGTAGCCTTTGTATAATAGATATCGCCCATGTAATCTACGCTTTGGAAATCCTTTAAGAGCTTCATGTCGTCACCGAAACGGCGGACGAAGCCGATCATAAGGAGCTTGCCGTTTTTCTTTGCCGCTTCCTCCATCGCCTTCGCATCCTCAACTGTTGTTGCCATGGGCTTTTCGCAAAGAACATGCTTGCCGGCATTGAGAGCGGCTATAGCACATGGAGCATGCGCGCTGTTCCATGTTGTAACGCTGACCGCATCAAGCTCCGGAAGAGCCAGCATTTCATCAAGATTTGTATAGAGCTTATCTATGCCGTATTCCTTGCCGGCAGCATTCAAGCGTCCCTCGTCGATATCACAAAGGGCATAAAGCTCAACACTTGGGTTGTTTAAATATGAATCCATGTGGCTGCGGGAAATATTGCCCGTGCCGATTATTCCTACTTTAATTTTTTTCATTTTCATTTCTCCTTTTCTATATAAACAATAAATTTATCGGTGCGTTCGTCCTCACACGCCGATAAATTATTGTTTACCTATTAAAAATTATTTTGAAATAATATCCTTAAGGAATGTAACTGCGGTTACAATATCCGCAATGGGATCTGCGCCTACCTCGCGCTCGATGGTGAGGAAGCCGTGATAGCCGATCTCGTGGAGAGCCTTTATATATGTGGGAAAATTCACCGAGCCTGTTCCAAGGGGAACTTCCTTATAGAAGCCAACGCCGCGAAGCTCCTCGGGCATAGGTTCAACATGATAGATATACTCGGGATGTGTAGCCTTCAGCATAACACCGTCCTTTGCATGGGTATGTACGATATAATCCTTCAGATTGTGAACGGCATTTACGGGATCGTCGCCTGCAACCATAACGAGATTTGCGGGGTCAAGGTTTACCGAAACGCCCTTTGAGCCGAGAGAATCAAGAAAATCACGGAGAACCTCACTGCGCTCGGGTCCTGTTTCGACCGCAAAGCGCGCGCCGACACTGTCCGCATATTCGGCAAGAGCATGGCAAGCCTCCTGCATGATCTTATAGCGTTCATGGTTCTTATCCTCGGGAACAACTCCTATATGGGTCGTGATAATATTTGTTCCCAGCTCAAGAGCAAGATCAACAATTTTCTTGGATTTTTCGATATTTGTGCCATTCTTTTCAGCAGTGCCGAAGCCGTGACCAAGATCGCCGCAGATAGCGGAAAACACCAGCCCGTTATCCTTCACGGTGCGAATAAGCTCGCGCTTTCTTTCCGCTGTCATGTTTTCTGGAGCATTTTTGCCTGAGGTGCAATACATCTGAAGTCCCTCGGCACCGATCTCGGCGGCTTTTTTTATCGCCTCAAAGGTGTCAAGACGGAAGGACTCGACCATTGCACCGATTTTGAAATCGTACATAAGTTTTTCTCCTTTTTATTGAAACAATATTGCAAAATTGATATTTATGCTGTATAATAGTTCTAAACAGCATTATCTGACATTATTGTAAATGATGTGCACAGATTTTTCAAGCAATTATATTGCTCAGTTTTAGCACAATATTGCTATTTCGAGGTGAAAGATGCAAACAAAGAACCAAACTGCTTTATATAAAAAGGAGCTTTTCGAGGTACACAAGTGGAGCAATCCGCTTCTCCCCTTTATTTTCCACACAGATCTTGTAGACACTCATGCCGTATGCGGGAACTGGCATGAAAGCCTTGAAATACTTCAGATAATCGAGGGCAGCGGACGAATTCTCTGCGACAGTGTTGATCATAACATTTCGGTTGGCGACATCATAATCATCAACTCAAACGAGGTGCATCGGATAACATCGGATTCCGAAATCCGTTTTCATTGTTTTATTGTTGGAGCCGACTTCTGTATTCAAAACGGTCTCGATATCAAGAAGCTTAAATTCAAGACAAAGATCAAAGATGAAAAAGCGGCAGAGCTTCTTGCCTTGACTATAGAAGAGATCAAAGCGGCAAAGAGCCAAATGCCCTTCTCCCTGCCAGCTGTGCGTTCATTTGCACTTTCCTTACTTGTATATCTTAGTCGCCGCTATTCACAGAGCATTGACAATACAAAGGAAAACAGGCAGTCGGATATTATAAAGCGAGGGCTTGAATATATAAATGAAAACTTCTGCGATGCCTTAACTCTTGAAGATATCGCCCAAAAGGCAAGTATAAGCAAATATCATTTTCTCCGCGAATTCAAGCTTTACACAGGCTATACGGTTGTTTCCTACATAAACACTCTCAGATGTGAATACGCGAAGCGTTTGCTCGGAAGCTCCTTATATTCGGTCAGCGAGATAGCAGTGATGTGCGGTTATGAAAATCTCTCGTATTTTTCAAAGACCTTCAAAATGTACACAGGATGCCTGCCCTCAAAATACAATTCCAAAAGAAGCGAAGCTACTTAAATTTTAACATATATATAGAGAGAGATCGAGGTAAAAATGTTTAATGAACAAAACAAAGCAAGGATAAGTCTGATAATATCAATGTTCGTTTTCGGCACAATAGGTATATTCCGAAGATATATTCCCCTGCCATCGGGCATCCTTGCAATGGCAAGAGGCTTTATCGGCGCGCTCTTCCTTACGGCAGCGATTTTGCTCGGCAAAAAAGGCTTCGATACCAAAGCCATAAAGAAAAATCTTCCCCTTCTGCTCATATCGGGTGCTATGATAGGCTTTAACTGGATACTTCTTTTTGAAGCCTATAATTACACATCCGTTGCAACGGCAACTCTCTGCTATTATACAGCACCTATTTTCGTCATCCTTGCTTCTCCCTTGTTGCTGAGAGAAAAGCTGTCAGCGAAAAAAATGATATGCGTTGCAGTCTCCGTCCTTGGAATGATATTGGTCTCGGGTATTCTCGATGCGGATTTTTCGGGGATCAAGGAGCTGACCGGTGTTTTCCTCGGGCTCGGAGCAGCACTGCTTTATGCTTCTGTTGTTATTATGAATAAGAAGATCAAAAATCTGCAGCCCTACGATAAAACCATCATTCAGCTCGGCTCTGCCGCCTTGGTTCTTCTACCCTATACTCTTTTCGCCGAGGATATTTCCTCCGTAAAATTCGATCTTACATCCGCCGCGATGCTCCTCACAGTTGGCATCATACATACAGGCATTGCCTATGCCATGTATTTTGGCTCTATGGATAAGCTGAAAGCGCAGACCGCTGCTCTTTTCAGCTATATCGATCCCGTTATCGCAATAATCCTATCGGCACTGATCCTGAAGGAGAATATCGGTGTCAGCGGTTATATAGGTGCTGCGCTCATTCTCGGAGCAACTCTTATCAGCGAGATACCTGAAAAGAAATGTAACGAAAATTGTTAATTACCAAGTTTTATAACAACGTATTGACAAACATATATCATTGCTATATAATCTATTCAGCATTTTAAAGGAGAACGAATATGATTTTCAGCAAAGAATTACATAGGAATATTAAAGTTATTGCCCTCGATCTTGACGGCACACTCACACAGCATAAGCAACCCCTCGAGCCTGCAAACAAGGAGGCTCTTGACCGTCTTGCCGAAAAATACACTCTTCTTATGGTGGGCGCAGGTCAGGTCATGCGCATATGGAATCAGCTTGGAAGGATGCATCTTGACATCATCGGAAACTACGGTCTTCAGTACGGCAAATACGATGCCGAGAAGGACGACATGGATATAATCCGAGACCTTACCTTTGACTGCGACCGTGAAAGCATTGAAGCAAAAGTAACCATGCTTCGCAGAAAGTACGGCTTTGAGAGCTTCCGCGGCGATAATGTTGAATATCACCCTTCGGGCTGTATAACCTTCCCGATCCTCGGCACTAAGGCTCTTCAGGAGGATAAATTAGCCTTTGATCCCGACCGTTCAAGGAGACGCGCAATTTATGAAGAGGTCAAGGAGATTTTCAGCGATTACACCGTTTTTGTCGGCGGTTCTTCCTCCTTCGATATGGCTCCGGGAACCTACGATAAGTATCATGCCATCGATCAGTATTGCATGGAAAACGGTCTTACCCATGATAATGTGGTCTTCATCGGCGATGATTACGGCATGGGCGGAAACGACGAATCTGTATATGTTTCAGATATTCCCTTCCTTGCCATCGATGATTACAGAGATTTCCCAAAGGTAAGCTCTGTTCTTCTGTAAAAACAAAGGTGTTGCGCCAAGTGCAACACCTTTGTTTTTTTATTAAACCTCAGGGATCTCGATCTCGATCTCTTTGCCTGCCTCACTGGACTTTGCAATACCGTCGATGATAGCCTGATTATAGAGTATCTGCCATGAAGGAATGGGAGAAGGTGCGCCTTCCTTGATAGCATCAAGGAAAGAACGGATCTTCAGATGCCAGAGCCCCTCGGGTGTTTTGAGGATCGGGATCTGGGTTTCAACCTGAGAACCGGAGACCTCGTGATAAACCGTCATAGGACCGCCGACAGTGCCGTTCCAGCAGTCGGTAGAAGGAATACGGAGACCGCCCTTTGTACCGAGAATGATGGTATCGCCGGGAGTATTAACATTCATTGCCCAAGAAATGCGGAAGTCGAGGATTATGCCGCCTTCAAGACGAACAAAGGCAGCCGCGAAATCGTCAACTCCGAATTTTTCTGCCAGCCACGGTGCTCCCTCATCAACATATCTTACATAATTCGGATCGGTGCCGAAGAATGCCGACTTATAGCCTGTAACAGTCAGGGGCTTGGGATAACCGATAGCATTGAGAACCATATCGAGCGAATAGCATCCGATATCGCCAAGGGCACCGATACCCGCCGTCTCATCCTCAATGAATGTGGACTTGATCTTACTTGCGGGAATACCGCGGCGGCGTCCGCCTCCTGTTTGGATATAATAGATCTGACCGAGCTCTCCGCTCTCTACGATCTTCTTTATCATCTTCATGTTGTTATCAAAACGCGGCTGGAAGCCCACCGATAGGATCATACCCGTTTCCTTCTCAACCCTGATGACCTCTGCCGCTTCCTCTACCGTAACTGTAAAGGGCTTTTCAAGAAGAACGTGAATGCCTGCACGCATTGCCTCGATAGCGCAATTCGCATGCTGGCGGTTATATGTACAAATACTTACCGCATCAAGTGCAAGGCTCTTATCTGCCAGCATTTCCGTATGATCCTTGTATTCGGTCTTTGCTCCCTCAATACCAAATTCCTCAAAGAAAGCTTTAGCCTTACCGGGGATAAGGTCACATCCCGCAACCACCTCTACATCGGGCTGATTCAGATAAGCCTTCATATGAGAACGAGCGATTCCACCCGTACCGATAATACCTATTCGGAGCTTTTTGGAGGCATCAATGGCCTTGACCTCCTGATTTGTCATAAATGCGTTCATGTCTGCCATAGCATAAACTCCTTTCTGCACGGCGTCTGCCGTTTTCTTATGATAATTATAATTTGACAGAGGCAAAAAGTCAATAGATTTGATAAAACTAAGGAAAAAACACAGTTTTTTAACAAAAATAAACAAATTCGGTTGAAAATTTTTCCAAGATATGATAATATAATATTGTGTTCGCAAAAGAATATGGAAAACAATATTTATCCGCTCACTTTAAGTACTTTTCGGAGGAAAACTCATGAAAAAATATATAATCACATTATTTATTATCATGGCATTGCTCTGTTCCTGCGCGGAAACAGGTAAAGAATCAGATACCGACACACTTATAACAGATACAGATACAGAGACAGTAACAGCAGATACAGAGGCGATAACCACAGATGCCATTACCGAAACCGAAGCTGTGATCGAAACAGATGAGACCGAAAAAGCTCCCGAAACCGATACCTCTTCTGTCACAGAAACAGAGACAGAAGAGGCGACGACGAAGCCCGATCCCGTGGAAATAGCCACCCCAAAGGAAATGTTCGTCACCATCAATGAGGTCTGCGCCTCGAACGCAGGATGCTTTACCGATAACAAGGGCGAGACTCCCGACTGGATCGAGCTCTATAATTCCTCGGATAACGCAATCAATCTTGCAGGCTTTGGAATATCCGATGAAACGGATAAACCAATGCGATATACCTTCTCAAATTATCTTATCGAAGCAAAATCCTATGTTATTCTGCTGGCAACAGGAAGTGTCGGATATAACAACGGCGTAATTTCCCTTCCCTTCAAGCTCTCCTCCGAGGGAGAAACACTGACCCTCACCGCCCCGGACGGGCTTACTGATATCATGACAGTTCCGGAGCTTGGAGAGAACGAAACCTACGGCAGAGCTACCGACGGCGGCGATATCGCCTGCCATCTTACCCCAACTCCCCTTGCCACAAACAACACTGCAATGAGCATTATCAAAGTGCCCGCTCCCGAATTTTCTCACACGAGCGGATTCTATTCAGAGGGCTTTGATCTTGCCATAACCATCCCCAAGGACTGCGTTGTTTACTATACCACCGACGGTTCTACCCCAACTGCCCAATCACAGATCTACGGCGAGCCCATAACACTTGACGATGCAACAGAAAATCCCAATGTTTATTCCGCCATCGGAGGAACGACCATAAACGGGTTTGTTACAAAAAATAATCAGGACAAGGCAAATGTTATACGAGCGATCGCCATCGACAGGGAGGGTAATATCAGTAAGGTAACAAGCGGTACATTCTTTGTCACTCGAATTATGACCGAAGATCCCTATGAAAGCATCCCGATCCTTTCGGTATATACAGACGGAAGCAATCTTTTTGATTATGAAACGGGTATATACGTTCTCGGCAAGACCTATGACGATTACATGAAAAGCGAGGAATTCGATCCGGAAACTCCTAACTGGTCGCGCCCGGCGAACTATTTCATCGACGGAATGGAAGGAGAAAGACCTGCCACCATCGAATATTTTGACGCCGAACACGAGTTCTGCTTCGTACAGGATGTCGGCATCCGCATCGGCGGCAACACCTCTCAGTCAAGTGTTCAAAAATCCTTTAAATTCTATGCGAGAAGCGAATACGGCAAGAGCAGCTTTGATTATCCCATGTTCGAGGGCGTTGAATTCTATGATACCTTTTTAATGAGAACCGGCGCAAACGACTTTGCAAAAACAAAGATCCGTGATGTTCTGGCTCAGACCTTGGTATCTCACAGAAATATTTCAACCGCGAAATGGCAGCCCTGTGCAATGTTCCTCAACGGCGAATACTGGGGCTTCTATATGATGATGGAGCGCTATGATCCGGATTATTTTGAAGAGCATTATGATGTAAACAAGGATGATGTTGTTGCAGTTAAGGCTTGGGATATAGATATCGGTACTGATTCAGATTGGAAATATTACCGTGAGCTGCGCGATTTCTGCAAGAACAACGATCTTACCCTGCCCGAAAACTATGAAAAGCTTTGCTCCATGATCGATATGCAGAGCTTTATCGATTATGTTTGTCTGAATGTTATTATAAATAACCATGACTGGCCCGGAAATAACACCGAATACTGGAGGACTCGAACGGCCGATCCCTCAAATCCCTATGCCGATGGCAGATGGAGATGGGCGGTTTACGATACAGAGCGCAGTATGCGTCTTTACGGTGCAGGCTCCGCTGAGGATGCCCAAAACAATACCTATACAAGACTAATAAAAAACGGAATCATCTTCGGTTATGTTTATAAAAACGAGGAGTTTAAGAAGCAATTCCTTACAACTCTTATGGATATGCTGGAAAAGGACTTTGATTACCAAAAAATCGATGAATATCTTAATTTCTTTGAGGAAAATTATAACGAACAGATGAAGAAAAACCGCGAGCGTTATAATACTACCGCAAATTACCCCGCCGAGCTTGAATCGATTCGGATTTTCTGGCAGAACCGCACCGAATATCTGCTTAAATATACCTGTGAGCTCTTCGAGATCGGCTCCGAGATCATTGAGGTAGCCATCAAAGCGGAAAATGCCGAGGGCGGCAAGATAAGTCTTTTTGATTATGCTCTGCCCCTTGAGGACGGAAGATATTCGGGTGATTTTCTTGCCGTACCGATGAAATTGAAAGCAGAAGCCGAGCAGGGATATCATTTTGCAGGCTGGAAAGCCTCAGACGGCTCGATAATAAGCACAGAAGATATAATCGAGCTCGATCCCGCTTTAAACGATTCCATCACAGCATTATTTGAAAAGAATACATAACCAAAAGGGCTGCATCGACAGCCCTTTTGATTATGTGCAATTTATTATTTGTAAACAATTTAAAAAGATAAAAAATAATTTACAATAAGATTTAAAGTTTGTTTAGCAAATGTTAGCTGAGAGCAGAAACTTTCAAAAATATTTTTTGTTTTTTTCAAAAAAGCTCTTGACAAGAAGGAAAAGTCATGGTATAATACCATTTGTTATCCTAAGACAGCAGGTTTCCGTAAAGGCGGCGCAAGCAGCTCTCCTGCCGAGGAACGATTTATAACTTTGAATATTTATTGTTATATGATCTTTCTTCGCGCGCGCTTTTTTTGAAGCTGAGCCTTTGCGGAGAAAGATTTTTTTATATTGCTAAGTCTGATTTTTCACAATGGGAGGTGAAACAAAATGCCCAGCAATGCAATACTCGAACAGAAGAAACAGACCGTAAGCGATCTGGCAGAGCTCCTTAAGAACTCTCCCGCGGGCGTACTCGTTAACTACAGCGGTATCACCGTTGAGGACGATACAAAGCTCCGCGCGGCTCTCAGAAAGGCCGGCGTTAAGTACATGGTCATGAAGAACACTCTCACAGGCAGAGCTTGTGAAGAGGTAGGTCTCGGCGAAATGAAGCAGTACCTTACAGGTATGACAGCTATCGCGATCAGCGAAAACGATCCCGTAGCTCCCGCAAAGGTAATGAAGGAATATGCTGAGAAGATCGAATCCTTTGAGATCCTTGCAGGTTATCTTGATGGCGCGGTTGTTGATAAGAACACCGTTCAGGCTCTCGCAGATATCCCCTCGAAGGAAACCCTTATCGCAAAGATGCTCGGAAGCCTCCAGTCTCCTCTTTACGGACTGGCTTATGTGCTCCAGGCAAAGATCGACAAGGAAGAAGGCGGCGAAGCAGCAGAGGCTTAATTCCTCACTCTTCACGCAAATTTACTCGCGCCGATGCGGCGTAATTTAAAAGAAAAAATTCTATTATTATTTTCGGAGGTAGATTAAAATGGCTACAGAAAAGACAACCAAAATCCTTGATGAAATCAAGGAACTTACTATTCTTGAACTCTCTGATCTCGTAAAGGCTCTTGAGGAAGAATTCGGCGTATCCGCTGCTCCCGTTGCTGCTGTTGCAGTAGCAGGCGGTGCTGCTCCCGCTGCAGGCGGCGAGGAAAAGACCGAGTTTGACGTTGAGCTCACATCCTTCGGTGCTAAGAAGCTCGATGTTATCAAGGTTGTTCGTGAGGTTACAGGTCTCGGACTTAAGGAAGCTAAGGAACTCGTTGAGGGTGCTCCTAAGGTTCTTAAGGAAGGCGTTTCCAAGGACGAAGCAGAGTCTCTCAAGAAGTCTCTTGAAGAGGCAGGCGCTACTGTTACAATCAAGTAATTTAAAAATTACTGATTATACTTGCTGTACATCAAGGGCTATCGCAATAGCGGTAGCCTTTTTTGTGTAAACATTTTTAAATATCATGTTCTTCTGAAAATAATCATCCACACGCAAACTTCTTCTTGCGTGTGGATGATTATTTTATAAAGTAAATTTACGGACGTTTTTATTCGAATTCTTTCTTATAGGCTGCAGGACTGATCTTTCTGTAGCTCTTAAATCTTTTTGAGAAATTTGAAACGTCCGAAAAGCCGCAGTTGCTCGCTGTTTCAGAAACGCTCATACCGCCCTCAAGGCAGTTTTCCGCTGCGATTATCCGCGTCATCAGCAAATGATCTCTTATTGTCATTCCTGTTTTTTCCTTAAATATCCTTGAAAGATACCTGCGGTTAAGACTTAGCTGTTCGGCAATTCCTTCAACTGTTATATCGTGCATATAATTGAGCTCGATATAATTGCGAACATCATATATATATTGAAGCGGATCTCTGCGCGGAAGATCGAAAAGCTCACTGTAAAATTCAAACAGCAGTCCGGCGAGCTTGTATTCGCGCAGGCTTGAAATATTTTCTGTGTCGCTCATACGCTTGAATATATCTCCTTTATATGGAAAAACAGGTGGCATAGAGGCAAAGGAAGATGTGAGCTCACCGTCAAAGCCTATCCATCGATAGAACCAGGGATCATCCCTGTCGGGATAATATTTGCAGTTTTCTCCCGGGAGAATAACAAAGCACTCACCCTCTTTCACTTTATAAATTTTGCCGTTTTTCTCCAAAAACCCTTTTCCGCTCTCAACATAATGAATGCAGAGATGGTTGAACCGATGAGTTACCGCCTCTTTTTTAGCCGAACAATGCTCATAACCGCATGTTAATGGATTAATATCCAAAAAGCCGTGGTTGAAAACAAAAATTACCTTCATCTTAACCCCTCCTTTATATTTTTCTACAGTATAACATGAAATAGAAATATATTGCAATAGAAAAATCAAAAATAGTTACTTTAAGACATGGACATTATCTCCAAAAAGTATATAATTAAGATAAGAACTGCAATGGATAAAAGCGTTTTTTTCCAAAAAACACCAAATTACAAAAAGCAGTTAAATTGAAAGGAGAACATTATGAAAAACAAATTGTTATTTTCTATTGTACTTACGGTGATATTGGCGCTTTCTATATCGATCGGGGTTTTTGCTTCGGATATCGATGGCTTCAAATTTGCCGAGGGAGAGATGTACGAAATTGCTGAATTCTTTGATACCGCTCCGAGCGCATTTGAGGCGAATCTTTATCTTGAAGATACGGTAAACTCCTCGGGCGTGGTGTTTGGTAACTTTTATCGCGCAGACACCGGAGTTCCCGCATTTAATTTCAGCATTGAGGCAGGCGGTATTCCGACCTTAACACTCCATACTGCCGCAAATACAGATACCGTCATATCCTTTGACGATGCTGTGATAGAATCAGGCAAATTGGTGAATCTGAAGGTGGTGCTTGACCGTACCGAAGGTGCGCAGAAGGCTCTTTGCTATATTGACAGCACTATTGCGCAGACAATCGATATGGACAGCATTCCTGCCGTCAGCGGCACTATGTATCAGTTCGTTTTCGGCGGTGACAGAAGCATTGGAAGTGAATATCAGTCTAACCCGAATTATTTTAAGGGTGTTATTTCGAGCTTCAACGCTTATGATGATGCTGATGCCCTTCTTATCTCATATAGCGTTGACGGAAACGGCAATACTGCTGAGCAGATAAAGGATCAGAGCGGAAACGGCTATGACGCCGTGTTCTCAAAGCAGTATCTGACGGCAGAGGAGCTTCCCGAAAGAATTGAGGACTATGCATATTCTTTTGCTGTTGTCGGCGATCCACAATATGTAGCGCATTATAAGGTGAGCGCGTATGTACCTATGTATGAGTGGATCGTATCACAGTCTCCCGAATATGTAATAAACCTGGGCGATATTACCGATTGGAATATTGACAGCGAATGGGCAGCTGCAGATCAGTCTATATCTCTTCTTGATGAGGCAGGCATACCTCATACCCATATTAGAGGAAATCATGATAATGAAGATGATTTCAATACATATCTTTCCTGGTCTGAATACGGCGATATATATGACGGTATTACCGCAGGGGCATATGAGGATAATCTGCTCAACACATGGAGAACTATCGAAATAGGAGACACAAAATGGCTCATAATCGGTCTTGCCTATGAGCCGGACAGCACTGTTCTAAAATGGGCATCGGAAGTAGTTGAAGCCCATCCTGAGCATAATGTGATTATCGCTACTCATGCTTATCTTGACCGTCAGGGCAATCCTTACAAAACTCAGTATGACGGTTGGTCAAAGACCACTGAGATCATCTGGGCGGAATTGGCAGATAAATATTCCAATGTTGTGATGACACTTTGCGGTCATGTTTCCTCAGATAATGTAATTGTTAAACAGCGTGAAAATTCCGCAGGAACAATGGTTACCGAAATGCTGATCGACTTCCAAAGTGTTGATCTTTATTACGATACCCTTGCGATGGTCACTATGTTCCATTTCTCCGAGGACGGAAAAACACTGCAGGTAGAGAACTATTCCACCGATAACAAGGCTTATTTCAAGAATATAAATCAGTTTACCGTAACTCTCGATACTCTTGATGTTACCGAGAGCAGTATAAAGAACAGTGGTACTGCAGATTATGATCTGACTTCCGCTACAGAGAGCGGCACGATCAACGGTTATACATATAGCCTTTGCGGTGATACACTTGTTATCAGCGGAAGTTCGGATAATACAGTGCTGACAGATGCATCTGCCATTTCCGCATATGCTTCAACTGTAAAGAAGATAGTTATTGAAAATTCAACGCAGATAACAGAGCTTGGCGACAGCCTGTTCAGCGGCTTTACTGCCTGCGAAACGGTTGTTATCCCTGCTAAGCTGACTAAGATAGGCTCAAAAACCTTTGGAGGTATGACAGCTCTTAACACCGTTGCGCTTTATAATGATTATTATTCTGGCAGCTTTGCGAATAGCGGAATAATAGACATAAGCAGTCTTTATTACCTATCTGCCGACTCCTTTAACGGCGCATCGGCTGTGGAGACTGTTAAGGTTTATATGCCTAAGCTCTGCAAGATAAGCGGTGATGCTCAGAAGCTCCTTTCGGCAACTGCGGCTACATATTATGCTTATCCTACAAGTGCGGCGGCAACTTTCGTGCGTGCCACAGCGGATGACAGCGTTACGCTCTCTTATTATACTGTCGAAATGACAGGCGATACACGTCTTACAAGAGAGGGAATCAACTACCGCGATGACGGCACAACCGAGATGTTTAACTGGAATTTTGACGATGCGAGCGGAAAACTGACTTTGTTCTTTACAGGAGCGGGTACAGGCTTCAGAAGCACACAGGGCTTTGCAGATTGGAAAGCTATCTGGGCTGATGCAATACTGAGCATTGAGGTTACGGGCTATTCGAGTAACGGCAAAATACAAACACATGATAACCAGTCAACAGGCATTTTCAACGGATATAAAAATCTTATAAGCATACTCTTTGTAAAAACAGGCTATTGGAGCGCTTGCTCTCAATGGCAGTTCGGATCGAATGATTTCGGTATGTTCTCCGATAATCCCAAACTGACGTCTATAGGTATGGGAACACTGACCGATGGAGTTGTGGATCTTGCAAAGCTGGTTACGGTTAATAACAACGATGATACCTTTGATGAAATGTTCAGAGGATGCACTTCGATAACAAAGGTCATTCTTCCCTCGGTTGAAACAGCTACGAACCTTTATACAAGTATGTTCGAAGGCTGTACCTCGCTTACGTCGGTTACACTGCCTTCTGCCCTTACCACTATCGGCGCAAACAGCTTTAAGGGCTGTACCTCTCTTAAGTTTATAACCATTCCGTCAAGCGTAACGAGTATAGATTCCACTGCTTTTGATGCAGATATACTGATCGGAACTGAGAGCATCGACGTATATAATACGGTAACGGGTTACGGCTATAATGCCGCAATAGATATACGTTCACTGTCTCTTGACGGTCTTGCAATCGAGCGTACCGACGCTTCCCTTGCAGTTCTTCTTGCAATCGGCACAGATGTTACCGAATATACTGCCGATGCTCTGAATGAAAAATTCGGTGATAACGTAACCTATTATGTCTATCCTACCAGCTCGGGAGCAACCGCTGTCCGTGAGATGATGGAAAAGAACAGTACAGTTAAGATGATCTATTATCCCGAAAGCATTTATCCCGAGCTTGTGAGAAGCGGAGAGAATAAACATAATGGAAACATACAGTTTATTTATTCTATCGATGAAAGCACAGGACTTCTTACCATAACCACTAAAACTACATACGGAACACTTAGAGGACCGAACTATGAAGGACATATATTTATTCCCTGGAAGCTTATATGGGCAGATGCCGTTACGGCTATTGAGGTTGTGAAGGGCTCTGGCGGAAGCAAGATTCAGTATCAATCTGAGTGTACAACAGGTATTTTTGATAATTATCCTAATCTTGTAAGCATAGATCTGAACGGTTATTATACCGAGATTCAGAATAATGCAAATGCAAATTTCGGCGTTTTTGAAAATAACCCCAAGCTTACTACTCTTATCTCAAGCGGAAATGTTGACTCGGAGGGTATATACTTTAACGCTCTCAAGAAAGCATCTAATATAAATACCTTGAATAAGGCTTTCAGAGGCTGTACCTCTATAACTAAGGTGGTTTTAAGAACAACCGCACCTACAAACGGCACTTTTATCAATGCAAATATGTTTGAGGGCTGTGTAAAGCTTGAAGATATCTCGATTCCGTCTTATATTACCGCTATAAATGCAGGTGCATTTGCCGGCTGTACGGCACTGAAAAATCTTGTGCTGACAAATTCTGCCGTGACCGTTGATGCAACAGCATTTGATAATACAGATACAAAGCTGATCTGCCTTGACGAAACACAGGTAGAGACGATAAATACTGCTCTTGCTGGCGGCACTACTGATGCAAAAGCTGTTTACCTTGCCGAAGCGGCACTTACAGCAGAAGGTCTTGCTATCCGTGAATCGGGTTATAACGGTCTCCGTTATTTCTATTCCTTCGATGCAAGCACCGATAAAGTGCTGTCAAGCCTCGGTTATACTCTTGCCGAATACGGTGTTATCCTGACAAGCGGTGCTAATGCAGATAAGGTTTCGCTTACATTTGACGGAACGAATTATATTACAGGAGCAGATAATATCATCAAATATGCGATCGTAGGCGTCGAGGAGAACGGTAAGGTTCTTTCCGATACCTATTCAAAGGGCTATTTTGCGGATTATTCCGCAGATAAGACCTATTTTGCAGGAACTGTAAAAGAATTCACCACCGCAAATTATAATAGCGAGATATATGTAACCGCATATGCGATCTATAAAGATGCAGGCGGTAATGAATACATCGGTATGATCGACTATGCAGACTACGGAAGCGAAGAATACCGCTTTGCAAGCATCTATGATGTAACTCTCGATATGTATATTGCCAATGCAGGCTGTATCAGAAGCAGAGCGGTTGAAAAGGTAGCTGTTTGGGATATCATCCTTTCGGGTGCAGTTTCCGGTTGGAGTGAGGTTGAGGTTACCGACGGTGTTACGGTTACAGTTGTAGCAGACGGCGACAGCAATGTTGCCTTCGTCCGCAACACAGCAGGCGGAACGGTTTCCGCTGATGCGATCACTGCGGCAGAAACAATGCTTACAGGCACCGAATATTCTGATATTGAAGTGATCGGTATTACGATCCTTACATAAAAATTATGGGGTTGTCTCATTAAAAAATGAGACAACCCCTTGATATTTTAAATTATCTATTGATTTATGTACCAAAATATTGTATAATATTCGAACGGGCATTTAAAAATCGAAAGGAGATGAGGCAAATGCTTTTCGGAAAGCATATAAACAAATATTATCTTCGATATTCCCCTGCCCTTATTATAGGCATTTTGGCTCTTGTAGTTATCGACTATCTTCAGCTTATCATACCAAATCTTTATCAGCTCGTTGTAAACGGTCTGAATGACGGTGTAGTTTATCACGAAGGGAAAACAGTTCCCTTTGATATGGATTTTCTTTTGGATGAGATCTGCCTTCCCATGCTTTTCATCATCGTCTTTATTGCGCTTGGACGTTTTCTCTGGCGAATCTGCTTCTTCGGCTCGGGCATCAAGGTCGAGACCGATCTTCGACGCCGTATGTTCGACCACTGCAAGGAGCTTTCCCAGCAGTATTATCAGGTAAATAAGGTCGGTGACCTTATGTCGCTTTTCACCAACGATCTGGAAACGGTTCAGGACTGCTTCGGATGGGGCGTTATGATGTTCTGTGATGCGGTATTTCTCTGCGTACTTGCTCTCTCTAAGATGGCAAACATGGATCTGATGCTTACACTGCTCTCTCTTATTCCAATGTTCATCCTTCTTTTAAGCGGTATTATCACAAGTAGATATATGACGCTGAAATGGGAAAAGAGACAGGAAGCCTTTTCACGTCTTTCGGATTTCTCCCAGGAAAGCTTTGCAGGTATCTCGGTCATAAAAGCCTTTGTTAAAGAAGGCAAGGAGCTTTTGGCTTTTAAAGCTCTCAATAAAGAGAATGAAGAAACCAATGTGGATTATACAAAGCTCTCCACACTGCTTAGAATATCGGTTACATTACTTGTGGAATCCGTTATCTGCGTAATTCTCGGATACGGCGGATATCTCGTTTACAAAGGCGATTTCAATGCAGGACAGCTCGTTGAATTTATCGGATATTTCACCAGCATAGTCTGGCCCGTTATGGCTGTTACCGAGCTTATCGAAATGGGCTCGAAGGGCAAGGCTTCTCTCGGAAGGATCAGCAAGCTGCTTGATGCCAAGCCCGATGTTGTTGACAGAGAAAATATCATTGAAATTAAAGAGCTCAGCGGAAATATCGAATTCAGGGATCTCACCTTCCGCTATCCCGACGGTGAATACGATGTTCTCACAAATGCGTCCTTTAAAATCAACGCAGGTGAAAATGTCGGCATCATCGGCAGAACAGGCTCGGGAAAAACCACCGTTGTCGATCTTATCCTTAGGACATATAATGTTCCCGACGGAACGATCTTCCTTGACGGACATGATATCAATTCTCTTCCCATCCGCACTGTTCGCAAGAATGCGGCTTATGTCCCTCAGGACAATTTCCTTTTCAGCGATACCATCGAAAATAATATTTCCTTTGCCAGCGATGGCGGTACACACGATGACGTTGTCCGTGCCGCAGAGCTTTCAGATGTTCACAGCAATATTTCAGAGTTCTCCGAAGGATATAGCACAGTACTCGGCGAACGCGGTGTTACAGTTTCGGGCGGTCAGAAGCAAAGGATATCAATCGCCCGTGCTCTGATGAAAAATGCTCCCATACTCATTCTCGATGATTCGGTTTCCGCGGTTGACGTTAAGACCGAAAAAGCGATTCTCCAAAACCTCCGCGATATCCGCAAGGGTAAAACTACCATTCTAATTGCTCACAGAGTTACAACCATTGAAAAGATGGACAAGATAATCTTTATCGACGACGGTAAGATAATTGCCGTGGGCACTCATGAAGAGCTTTATGAAAGCTGCGGTGCTTACAGAAATACCGTTGATCTTCAGAAGCTGGATGAAGGCGAGGAGACCGACAGCGAAAAAGGAAAGGCGGTGAGCGCAAATGCGTGAATTTTTTCCACTTATAATCATCGGTGCCATTATTGGTACATTTGCCATCGTTTTCCTTGCGGCATATCTCTCCATCAAGGATAAAAAGCAGTCCATCGGCTTTGACAGAAATATGAAGGACAGCGAGATAGTCCGCAGACTTCTGGTATATGCAAAGCCGCATATAAAAAGCTTTGTTTTCGTCCTTCTGCTGATGGTCTTTTCCATCGCATATGAGATCATATCGCCTCTTCTTGTCGGCTATATAGAGGGCATGATCAAGGACGATTTTGAAATGAGGGGTCTGCTTTCCATAGTTGCGGTTTATGCAGGAATACTTATAGTTTCGCTTATCTGTACCTATGTTCAGTCTATAGTGCTTCAGAAAACAGGTCAGAAGATTCTTTCCGCG
>JAFTXK010000092.1 GCA_017461635.1 Clostridia bacterium
AACGTAGGAAAAATTGCGAACAGTTCAGTACTGTCATCCTGAGCCTCGGCGAAGGATCTCATGGTGGAATACTTACTATTCGACAAATTATTGTTTACCGTTCAATTTAAATTTTTGAGGTTACCGATCGCTTGAATCTTCATTCAAAAAAACATCATCTGAAATGGCGTAATTTTCCCAATATCATATTTACAATCCATCTATATCTATTTTATTAATAGATTGGCGAAAAAATGAATACAGCTATAAAGTTCTAACCAAGTCAGCAACCAAAAAAATGCAAACATACATTAAAAAACATCTTAAAATAGCATCGTTCAGCTAAGCGCCCCGAGGGTCTCCACCGCATCATGCTCACAGATGCATTTTCCGTGCTCACCTATGTATATACCAAAAGCGGCGGCATCAAGCTCCTCCGCATATTCCGCAACAAAGCTCTCGGCGGCATCGGCAAAATAATCATCCCTCTCATCATTCAGAAGCAGATAACATCCGCCATCTCCAAGATATGCCGAGCTATCTCCCGGATATCCCGACGCCTCAAGCCTGCGACAAGCGCAAAGCAATGTCTCCATCTTCTCAAATCTGAAGGCATGAGCCCTTTTCCGCTTTGACGCAAAACGATCTTCCCGAAATTGCTCAGTGATCTGAGTGCATTTTTTCATAGATCCTCCTCCGCTGCGTTCACTTATACGAATGTCTTCCTCTCCGTCGGATAAATTTCCTCTGATACGGGTTCTGTCCGAAAACATGCCCAGCTTCGTAACATACATCTCGCATCCTCCTTTTTTCGAAGGATAAACCTGTACGAAAACCTTTTCGCTGGCAGCATCAAAGCCCGTGCGGTGCTTTGCTTCATCAAGAATACTCCAAAAAGCACGGCGAGTTTCCGTATTCTCATAATCGAATGTACTGCAATCAAGTGAATACTCTCTCAGATCCTCGCTTGTAAGCATGATCTTCAGCTTACTGTCGCTAATCACAATCAGTTCCATGTTAATCTCGTTTCCCGCCTAAGCGGATCATTAACTCCTTTCCGAATTTTCGCCTGTGGGGGTCTCCCCCTCTCCTAATAAACATTATAATCAATTAAAAGCAAAATTGGTACCCCTAAATTTTTGGTAATTTCACATTCCCATCACATCTGGAAATTATAAACAATAATTTATCTAAAAAAGTAACTAACAGTTCATGAGATCCTTCGCCGAGGCTCAGGATGACAATAAGGGATCGCCCACTTGGTTTCCTACTGTTAAGTCAACCGTGATTTAACGTAGGAAAAATTGCGAACAGTTCAGTACTGTCATCCTGAGCCTCGCGAAGGATCTCATAAGGTATCAACTAACTATTCGATAAATTATTGTTTAACGACTCAAAACCTTGACTTGTTCTCATCATTATGTTAAAATATATAGAAGAAAAAAGAAAGGGGTGAAAAAATGCGTTACTGTGAGGAAAGAGCAGTTATCGAGCTTACAGCAGATGAGCTCTGTGAAAAAGCAATAGGATACGGCAGTCTGGGAAGCCGAGATTTTTCTCTGCATGAAGCTGCAAGGCAGCAGTACCGCGATTTTCTCGCAAAAGAAAACGGTATTTATTTCACTCCCGACCCAGAATTCACCTTTACAGTCGCCATGAGCGGCATACATTATGAGGTCAGCGGCAGAGCCGACGGAATTCTGAAAAAAGACGGAAGCATCACCCTTTATTCGGTAAAACCCGTGCGAGGAAAGCAATTCGCAATGCAGCCTGATCCTGTATTCAATGCAAAAAGCCTCTGTCTTGCTAATTTTGCGGCATCAAAATTCGAAGCCGAAAACATAATTCTGCGCCAAGTGCTTCTTAACGTCGATACGGGAAAAGCCCGGATAACCGAAAAGGAATACTCCGCTTCCCTTCTCTCCCGCGAATTTATGAGCCATCTTGTAAAGATCGAACGCTTCGCCAAGCTTTGTATTCACAAAGCAACAAAGGGAACGAATTCTATCAGCGCAATGCGCTTCCCCTTCGGTAAAATGCGCGACGGTCAGCGTGAGCTTATCGAAGAATGTTACCGTACAATCCATGACGGCTCACGGCTCTTTGCTCAAGCCCCCACAGGTATCGGAAAAACCATTTCGGTTCTCTACCCCGCAGTAAAAGCCCTCGGCAGCGGTCTTTGCGATAAGATCTTCTATCTCACTGCAAAGGCGAGCACAAGGCGAGAAGCCTTTTCCGCCGTCAAAAAGATGTTTGAGGCAGGTGCGGAGCTAAAGGTGATGATCCTTAATCCCAAGGAACAGATGTGCTCAAATGCTATGGCAAAAATGTCGAGTGAGCGCGTCAGCTCCTTCTGCACAGCCGATAAATGTGAAATGGCAAGGGGATATTACAGCCGCAGTGAGGACGCTCTCTATGAGCTTCTCACGACTGCAAACGGCTATACCCCAAAACTGATATCCGATGTTGCCATGAAGCACAATGTCTGCCCCTATGAGCTCTCACTTGATCTGAGCGAGCACTGTGATATAATTATATGCGATTACAACTATGTTTTCGACCCTGCAGTAAAGCTTCGCCGCTATTTTGGCGAGCTTTCCGAAAAAAAAGACGAAAACTATGTTTTTCTTACAGACGAGGCACATAATCTTGCGGACAGAGCAAGAGCAATGTATTCCGCTGAGCTCTCTCTTGCAGCCTTTGAAAGCTACTATTCCCAGCTCCCCATTGATGAAGGTAAGCTTTCCTCGGCTTTTGAGGAAATAATGCGAACCTTTAAGGCACTCAAAAAGCTATGCGCGGACAACCTCTCAAAGGATGCGGACGGCAATGAGCAGGGATTCTATTTCAGCACAAATCCTCTCGGAAAATTCTCGGAAGCCCTCGACAAATTTCTCGGCGCACTGGAGCTTTTTTCCAAAAAGAATCCCGATGCACCGCTGACCGAGATTCTTTATGATCTCATCAGCGACATTCGGTCATACCGAAGCATCCTTGATTATTACGATGAGCATTTCAGAACCTATATACTGGTTTGGAAAGGAAATATCACGGTAAAAGCATATTGCATCGACCCCTCGGGAGTTCTCAGTGAATGTATGAACCGCGCCTGCGCCTGCATTCTCTTCTCGGCAACCCTAACGCCAACCGATTATTTCGTTGATGTTCTGGGCGGCGCGGAAAAGGCAGTAACTCTTTCATTGCCCTCACCCTTTCCCCGTGAAAATCTCTGCCTTTGTTCCCTGCCGGTCAGCACAAGGCACAGCGACAGAGACGGAAGCACTGCAAAGATAGCAAAGGCGATAGCCGCCTCTATACTTCCGAAAAAAGGCAATTATATCGTATATTTCCCTTCGTACAGCTATATGGAAAGCGTTGCAGAATACTTCGCGCTGAGATTTCCTGCAGTGCAGATAAATGTTCAAAAGCGAGGAATGTCTCATGCGGAAAAAGAAGGATTTCTCAGCTTTTTCAGCGAAAATGATAACACGATGCGCGTTGGCTTCTGCGTTCTCGGAGGAAGCTTCTCGGAAGGCGTCGATCTTCCCGGAAACCGACTTATCGGAAGCATTATCGTGGGCGTAGGTCTGCCGCAATTATCCAATGAACTCAATATCATCCGCGATTTCTATGAGCTGAAATACGAGCGCGGCTATGACTATGCCTATACCTTCCCCGGAATGAACAAGGTTCTGCAGGCCTGCGGCAGAGTTATCCGCCGAGAGACCGACAAAGGCATCGTTGTGCTCATTGACGACAGATATGAAACTCCGCAATATAAAAGTCTCTTCCCAGAGCATTGGGAAAACATAAATTTTGCAAGTTCTCCTTCGGAACTTGCAAAAACAATTGAGAACTTTTGGAAAAATACGAATAATATGTAAACAAAATGATGAAATAAAGTTAAAAATATGCAATCCTTGTTGATTTTTTAATTAAATATGTATATAATATATCTGTTATACACTCAAAGATATGCAATTTTGCAAGTCAAATAATATTAAAAATCGGTATAACGGATCTTTAAAAAGGAGGAAATATCATGGACAGAGTAGTTCTGAAATCTATCTTCACCGCTCCTGCCGACTATGAGGGCAAGGAAATCACCGTTGCGGGTTGGGCAAGAAATATCCGCACAAGTAACGCATTTGGGTTTATAATGCTTAATGACGGCAGCTACTTCACAAATCTGCAGGTCGTTATCGAAAGCACTAAAATTGATAATTACAAGGAGATCGCCTCTCAGAATATCGGCGCGGCTCTCGTGATAAAGGGTACTCTCGTCATGACCCCCGATGCACCTCAGCCCTTTGAGCTTCATGCAAGCGCTGTTGAGGTTGAAGGAAAATCAACTCCCGATTATCCCATTCAAAATAAGCGTCACACTCCCGAGTATCTGCGCACCATTGCGCATCTTCGCCCGAGAGCTAACACATATTATGCGGTATTCCGCGTTCGTTCGGTTGCGGCTTATGCGATCCATAAGTTCTTCCAGGACAGAGGCTTCGTTTATGCGCAGACGCCTCTTATCACAGGCTCTGACTGTGAGGGTGCAGGCGAAATGTTCCGCGTAACCACGCTCGATCCAAAAAATCCCCCTCTCACAGAGGACGGTGAGGTCGATTTCTCCAAGGACTTCTTTGGCAAGAAGGCAAGCCTTACAGTTTCGGGTCAGCTCAATGCAGAATGCCTTGCTCTCGCTTACGGAAGCATCTATACCTTCGGTCCAACCTTCCGCGCCGAGGTCTCCTATACACAGAGACACGCCGCTGAATTCTGGATGGTTGAGCCCGAGATCGCTTTTGCCGATCTTGAGGACGATATGAAGCTGGCAGAGGACATGGTTAAATACGTTCTCCGCTATGTAATGCAGGAATGCCCCAAAGAGCTTGAATTTTTCAATCAGAGAATAGATAAAACAGTTCTTCAGAGACTAAGCGATCTCGTAAACAGCGATTTCGGCAGAGTTACCTATACCGAGGCTGTGGAGCTTCTTAAGCAGAGCGGTCACAAGTTCGAATATCCCGTTGAATGGGGCATAGATCTTCAGACCGAGCATGAGAGATATCTCACAGAGCAGATATTCAAGAAGCCCGTTTTCGTAACCGATTATCCCAGAGAGATCAAGGCTTTCTATATGCGCCGCAATGATGACGGAAAGACAGTTGCCGCAATGGATATGCTGGTTCCCGGTGTGGGCGAGCTTATAGGCGGTTCTCAGCGCGAGGAGCGTCTCGATATGCTTCAGGACGCCCTTAAGAACTTTGGTCTCGATGAAAAGGACTACTGGTGGTATCTTGAGCTCCGTAAATTCGGCGGAACAAAGCATGCAGGCTTCGGTCTTGGCTTTGAGCGCCTTATCATGTATATCACAGGCATAACAAACATCCGCGATGTTGAGCTCTTCCCGAGAACAACGGGTAATGCGGAATTCTAATATAGCAATTGAGGAATTTTTTATGAATTATACCGAACTTTCCCGCGCAGAGCTGGAAAAGCTAAATGCAAAGCTGACAAAGCAATATGAAAAATATAAAAGTCTTGGACTTTCCCTTGACCTTTCGAGAGGTAAGCCCGGCAGAAAACAGCTCGATATGCTTGAAGGAATGCTTGATGTTATCGCAACCAGCGATGACTGCAAATCCGAGGCAGGAATCGATTGCCGTAACTACGGACTTCTTGACGGTATTCCGGAAGCCAAAAAGCTTTTTGCGGAGCTTTTTGATGTTCCGGATGAAAATATCATTGTTGCAGGAAACTCCAGCCTTAATCTTATGTATGACTCTGTGGCAAGAGCGATGCTCTATGGTGTTTACGGAAGCGAAAAGCCCTGGTGTAAGCTGGATAAGGTAAAGTTCCTTTGCCCCGCGCCCGGCTATGACCGTCATTTCGCCATCTGCGAATCTCTCGGCATCGAAATGATCACGGTAAATATGACTCCCACAGGACCCGATATGGATGCGGTGGAAAAGTATGTTTCCGAAGATCCTTCAATCAAGGGTATCTGGTGCTGTCCCAAGTATTCAAATCCCGAAGGTATCACATATTCGGATGATACCGTTCGCCGCCTCGCGGCTCTTAAGAGTGCGGCGTCCGACTTCAGAATTTTCTGGGATAACGCTTATATCGTTCATGATCTTTATCCCGATAAGCGCGATGATCTGCTCAATATCTATGCCGAGGCAAAAAAGCACGGCAATGAAGATATGATATTCTTCTTCGCTTCCACCTCCAAGATCTCCTTCCCCGGCTCGGGCGTTGCCATCTTCGCCTCCAGCCCAAATAACCTGAAGCAGATCAAGCCCATCATGGGTATTCAGACCATAGGATTTGATAAGATCAATCAGATCAGACATGTTAAATATTTCAAGAGCGTTGAAAATGTACGCGACCATATGATGAAGCTTGCTGATCTTATCAGACCCAAGTTTGAGACCGTTCTTGAAATTCTCGGCGAAGAGCTGGGCGAAACAGGCGTTGCTGAATGGACAAATCCCCTCGGCGGTTATTTCGTAAGCCTCAATACTATGGACGGATGCGCAAAGAGAACATATGATCTTGCAAAGGAAGCCGGCGTAACACTGACAACAGTTGGCGCAACCTTCCCCTATGGCAAGGATCCCAGAGACAGAAATATCCGTATTGCTCCCACATACCCCTCTGACGAGGAGCTGGTAGCCGCAATGGAGGTTCTTGTCTGCTGCGTTAAGCTCGCTGCAACTGAAAAGCTTTTAAGTAAATAAACAATAAGGCTGTCCCAAGGACAGCCTTATTGATTAACGGAGATAAAATGAAAAAGAATTCAAAATCCAAGCTGTCGCAAACACCGAAAGATAGCCTAAGATCGCTCACCTCGGAGCAAAAAAGCGAGATCGTATTCGGAAACTACAGCGATTGCGGACTTAATGCAGAAATAGCATTGCTTCTTGGCAGTAATCCCGACCGTATGCCCGAAAGAATAAGGGCAGCGGCAAAGCTTTATTTTGAAGGCAGAATTAAATATATTATTGCCACAGGCGGCGTCGAGTGGGATGTTCGCGGAGAAACGATCAGCGAATCTAATTACATGGCAAAAATGCTGTCAGATTTTGGCGTTCCAAAGGATGCCATTGTTATAGAAAATGAAGCAAAAACCACTAGAGAGAATATGATATGCTCTCTGCTTAGTATGCAAAGAACGCTTGGACTTGCGCATATAAAGCGAGTGATAATCGTAACCTCTCCCGATCATCTCCGCAGAAGCATGGCTCTGGGCAGATGGATTATTCCGCGCAATATCGATGTTGTCGGTTTTGCAGCCGGATCGGATAAGACCTCACGCGAGCATTGGCAGGACACCGAAGAATCCATAGCAATTATAGACAATGAGATCAGACTTTTGCGAGGACTTGTAAACGAAAACAACATGGATGATATTGAATATTAATATATAGGAGTGATACAAATGAAAATTCATTTTCTCGGAACATGCGCAGGTACAGAACCCTTTCCCGACCGCCGCCATGCCTGCACTGTCATTGAAATTAATGATTCACTCTATTGGCTTGATGCCGGTGAAGGCTGCTCAATAACAGGTCATCTGATGGGGCTTGATCTGCTGAAGATCAAAAGAATTCTTATCTCACATCCCCATATAGATCACACTGGCGGACTTGCAAATCTTTTGTGGACTATTCAAAAGCTGTCCCAAAGAAAGAAGCTGACCCCGAACAGTATTGATCTTTATACTCCGCTCCATGATTTGACCGATGCTGTATTTTCGTTTCTGAAAAATGCCGCAGACGGCTTCAAAAAAAATTTTGAGATAAATGTGCATGAAGCCGAGGATGGTATTCTGTTTGACGATGGAAGCTTGAAGGTGAGCGCGTTTCACAATGAGCATATTATAGACAAAAGCAAGCGAGAGTGGATATCCTATTCCTTTTTGATAGAAGCGGAAAACAAAAAGATCGTATATTCGGGCGATCTTAAAGCTTATTCTGAGCTTGATGCTCTTATAGGAGAGCATTGCGATGCTCTGATAATCGAAACAGGGCACTTCGGAATAGACGATGTTCACGAATATCTGAAAAATAAAAGTGTTGACAGAGTATTTTTCAGCCATAACGGCAGAGAAATACTGAATTTCCAGAAAGAATCGAAGGAAAAGGTTGAACTCTATTTTGAAGGCAGAGGAAGTATATGCGAGGACAAAATGACGGTAGAATTATAATGAAGCAAAGCGAAATCAATCCATTTCCCTATTCGGATTCGAATAAAAGATATTACACCTATGATTATTACATGAAAAAGAAATACGGCGGCAAATGCGCCAAGATCCCCCTTGACGCAGGCTTCAGTTGCCCCAATATCGATGGAAAATGCGGATACGGCGGCTGTATCTACTGTTCCGGCAGAGGAAGCGGTGATTTTGCCGAATCCCCTTCCCTCTCCATAACCGAGCAGTATAACAGAACTCGCGAAAAGCTCTCCTCAAAATGGGCTACCGAGCGCTGCATCGCCTATTTTCAAGCTCATACAAACACATATGCTCCTCTGTCGATTCTAAAAGAAAAATTTGAGGAAGCCGCCTCTCTTCCGGGCGTTGTCGGCATCAGCATTGCAACCAGAGCAGACTGCCTACCCGATGATGTTATCGCTTATCTTGATGAGCTTTCAGGCAAAATCGACTTAACAGTAGAGTTGGGGCTTCAGACCGTACATGACGAAACAGCAAAATTCATCAACCGAGGACATTCCTTTTCGGATTTTGGGGATGGATATTATCGACTTCGAGAAGGCGCGCCTAAGGTTGAGACCTGTATTCATCTGATCTTCGGTCTCCCGGGCGAAACAAAAGAAATGATGCTTCAAAGCGTAAAAAAAGTTGCTGAGCTTCATCCGAATCAAGTAAAGATCCATCTGCTCCACATTATCGAAGGAACTAAGCTCGCTGAAATCTATAAAAACGGTCAATATATACCGATGGAACGACAGGACTATATCGACACAGTATGCGAGGCACTGACACTTCTGCCTAAAGACACAGTTATCGGCAGACTGACAGGAGACGGCATGGCTTCTTCTTTGCTCGCCCCAGATTGGAGCAGAAAAAAAGTTACCGTACTCAACGATATAGACCGAAAAATGTTTGAAAATAACCTTTGGCAGGGAAAAATGTTTCAAAAATCTATCAAATAATGCCAAATTCCTTGACAGAAAAGAAAAATTACATTATAATTAAAATATAACACTCGGAAACGGAGGATTTTTCAATGTCAAAGAAAACAACCGGAACAGATATCGGTTACAGAGCATATTTTGCGGCATTTGCCGTGATGATAATCATCGTCGTAGCGGCGATCTGCATTCTTTCGGGATGCCTCGACAGTATGATTTTCAAGGCCGAACAGCCGGCAGGTGGTACCGAAGATACAAATGGTATTGAAACTCCTGCGGCTCCGAGCGATGATACGAATACACCTATCGACACTGCCGAGGACACCTCCGAATCTCCGGAAGATACGGACGAGCCCGATGAAAGCGATACAGATACAGAGGCTGAATCCGAATCGGATACAGAAAAGGATACCGAAAAAGCCGATGATACCTCAAAAGCCGATACTACAGAAGATACAACCAAAGAGGACACCACTCCCGAGGTAACAACACCCGAAGCGACCACTCCCGAGGCAACAACGCCCGAGATCACCGAGGATGAGATAGATGAGGACGAGATCCTCACAGAACAGGATAATCACATTCTTTATGATTATGAGGACGACGGACTGATAATCACGGGATATGACGGCAACCCCGTAGAGCTGACTATAGCAAAGGAGCTTGACGGAGTAGAAGTAAGCTCCATCGGAAGCAAAGCTCTTTCGGGAAAGGTGACACTTACAGAGGTCAAGATCTCAGCGGGAATAACCTCTATCGAATCATCGGCATTCTCTGATTGCCCCGTGCTTATGTATGTATATATCCCCACAACAGTAAAGGATATAGCAACCAATGCCTTCAGCGGCTCGGATGAAGTAATAATCTACTGTGCTAAGGGCTCCTATGCCGAGCATTTCGCCTCGGACAACGGCATCGAATACAGAACAGAATAAAAACACAAAAATGTTGGCTCACCTTCGTGAGCCAACATTTTTATTCTCCAATCCTTTTTCTGTACTGTCCCGGTGGGACGTTTTTGTATTTTTTAAAGACCTTAACGAAATAACTCAGGTCATAAAAACCGCATTCAGCCGCAATATCAATGATCGGCTTATCGGTTGACAGAAGCATCTCACTGGCTCTGTCGATCCTATAGCAATTAAGATAATCGATAGGAGAACGCCCTGTCATCTTGCTGAAAAGACGGCAGAAATATTTCGGCGAAAATCCCGCAACATCCGCAAGCTCATCAAGGGTAATATTCTCTCTGTAATGTTCCTCAAGCCATGTAAGAACATTCTTAAAACGTTTTATGTATCTGCTCTCAATTGTTGGCTTTTCCTTTGTGTGCTCAAAATAGAGCTCCTTTTCTATAATGATGGAAAAGATGCGGTAAAGGCCTGAAAAGGCGGCAAGCTTATAACCATTTTTCTCCTCCGAAATAGCTGTAAAAAAGTCATTTACAGCCTCACATATCGCAGTATCCTCTTTTTTATAAACACGGCTGAGACCTACATTGTTTTCAAGGATAGGCGCCAGCTGTTCCCTGCATCCCGCGATCCTGACAAGGGGATTTATACTGAAAACAGAGCATTCGTAAACGCAGTCTCGCGGCTCTCCGCTATGCAAAGTTCCGCCGTGGATCATTATCGATTCACCTGCGCTCAGAACAAAATCGCTTTCCTCTATGCGAAGATGCAGCTCACCCTTGATAACCCTGATAAGTTCATATTCCACATGCCAATGACACATCATGCGATATCTCGGAAAATCTGCATTCACATGATAGAGCACAACGGGAAAATCCGGGCTTCCGTGCTTTATCCTTTCAAGTTCTCTGAGATTTATGGCTCATCACCGCCTTAAAAGCTTTATTTGATAATATTGTACATTGAAAAACGCCGAAAATCAATATTATTTCGCAAAAAGGTGAAAATATTACAATCCATTCGCACTATTTTAATAACACCTTGAATAATTTTCATTGTATAATATAATTGAAATTTTAGTGCTTTGCACGATTTTTTGGAGGAATAAAATGAAGAAAAGAATCATCGGCGATTACCCCGTTATCGGCATCCGCCCCATCGTTGACGGCAGACGCGGACCGCTTAAGCTCAGAGAAAGCCTTGAAGATCAGGTCATGGCTATGGCAAATGCGGCAAAAAAGCTCTTTGAAGAAAATCTTTGCTATTCGAACGGCGATCCCGTTAAGGTCGTTATCGCTGACAGCAGTATCGGCAGAGTTCCCGAAGCCGCGGCTTGCGCAGATAAATTTAAGAAAGAGGGCGTTGACATTACCCTCTCGGTAACTCCCTGCTGGTGCTATGGCTCGGAAACTATGGATATGGATCCCAATACCATCAAGGGCGTTTGGGGCTTTAACGGCACAGAGCGTCCGGGCGCGGTCTATCTGGCGGCAGTTTTAGCTTCTCACGCTCAGAAGGGTCTGCCCGCATTCGGCATCTACGGTCATGAGGTTCAGGACAGAGATCAGGTAGCAGATATTCCCGAGGATGTTAAGGAAAAGCTTCTCCGTTTCGGACGCACAGCCATTGCTGTTGCAACCATGCGCGGTAAGAGCTATCTCCAGATCGGATCTATCTGCATGGGTATCGGAGGCTCTATTATCGATTCCTCATTTATTGAATCCTATCTCGGCATGAGAGTTGAATCTGTTGATGAGGTCGAGATCCTTCGCCGCATGGAAGAAGGGATCTATAATAAGGAAGAATACGAAAAGGCTCTTGCTTGGACTCTTGAGCACTGCAAGGAGGGCAGAGACGATAACCCCGATTTTGTTAAATTCTCTCCCGAAAAGAAGAAGGAGCAGTGGGAATTCACCGTTAAGATGTACTGCATAATCAAGGATCTTATGTGCGGCAATCCCAATCTTCCCGAGGGCTTCGAGGAAGAAATGGTCGGTCATAACGCCATTGCGGCAGGCTTCCAGGGTCAGAGACAGTGGACAGACCACTGGCCCAACTGCGACTATCCCGAGGCACTGCTCAATTCCTCCTTCGACTATCAGGGTGCTCGCGAGCCCATGACCTTCGCTACAGAAAATGACGTTCTCAACGGTCTCGGTATGCTCTTTATGAACCTGCTTACAAATCGTGCGCAGATCTTTGCCGATGTTCGCACCTTCTGGTCTCCCGAGGCAACAAAAAGAGTTACCGGATATGAGCTTGAAGGTAAGGCAAAGGAGAACGGCGGTATAATCCATCTGCTGAATTCCGGCGCTGCATGCCTTGACGCTTGCGGCGAGTGCCGCGATGAAAACGGCAATGCTGTTATGAAGAAGTGGTGGGAGGTTACCGATGAGGATATTAAGAAAATGACCGACGCAACAGTTTGGTGCGAGGCAGGCTTTGATAACTTCCGCGGCGGCGGATTCTCCAGCCATTTCGTAACAAGAGCGGAAATGCCCGTTACCATGATCCGTCTCAATCTTGTTGCAGGTCTCGGACCTGTCATGCAGATAGCTGAGGGATGGACTGTCAATCTCCCCGATAAGGTCACTGATACACTGATGGAGCGTACCAATCCCACATGGCCCTGCACATGGTTCGCACCTCGCTGTGACGGCAAGGAGGGCAGCCCC
>JAFTXK010000093.1 GCA_017461635.1 Clostridia bacterium
GACCGCACTCATGGCACTGAAATGCCCGAGGATATGACTATTCCCTTTTTCTTCTATGGTCCGGAATTCACACCCGGTGAGATAAAGGACTCGGTTTCTCTGCTTGAGATAGCACCTACCATTGCAAAGATTCTCGATGTATCTCCCGACAGAGATTGGGAAGGTCATTCGATAATTTAATAATACAGACTGTACTCACACTGTACAGCGATAGCCTTCCGTGCTGATGCTTGTGAATCTATCTGATCAAAAGGCTTAAGTCAGTTTCTCTAATATGGGGAAATCCTGGTATATTGAAATGCTGCCCGCTACGCTTCTTTGTGCCTACACCTCATCCGATTTCCGAAATAATTAAAATTGCGGAGTATTTCAACATATCAATAGATTATCTGCTTGAGCAGACTGATAATCCGAACAGAAAGTAAACGGCAAACGATAATAAAAGGCAACCGATTTTTCGGTTGCCTTTTATTATAATTATCCAAGATAACCAAGTCTGTAAAGAAGCTCTGCGTTAAGCACGCTTCCGCCTGCGGCGCCTCTGAGAGTATTATGAGAAAGTCCTACGAACTTATAATCGTAAACGGTATCCTCGCGGAGTCTGCCGGCTGTAACGCCCATACCGCCGTAAATATCGCGGTCGAGAGCTGCCTGAGGACGGTTATCCTCCTCAAAATATGTGATAAACTGCTCGGGAGCGTGAGGAAGCTTAAGCTCCTGGGGCTTACCCGAAAATTCCTTCCAGCACTGAAGGATCTCTTCCTTTGTGGGCTTGTTCTCAAACTTTACAAACACAGCTGCAGTATGACCGTCGGTTACAGGAACACGGATGCACTGAGAAGTAATGATCGTATCTGTATCGTCAACAACCTTGCCGTCAACGACCTTACCCCAGATCTTAAGAGGCTCCTTCTCGCTCTTCTCTTCCTCGCCGCCGATGAAGGGAATTACATTGTCGATCATCTCGGGCCATTCCTTAAAGGTCTTGCCCGCACCGGAGATCGCCTGATATGTAGTTACAACAACTTCCTTGATGCCGAACTTACGGAGAGGGGTGAGCATGGGAACATAGCTCTGAATGGAGCAATTGGGCTTAACTGCGATAAAGCCCTTCTTTGTGCCGAGTCTCTGCTTCTGAGCCTCGATAACTGCAAGGTGAGCATCATTTACCTCAGGCATAAGCATTGGCACATCGGGCATTTTGCGGTTAGCGGAGTTATTGGAAACGACGGGGATCTCTGCCTTTGCATATGCCTCTTCAAGAGCCATAACCTCTTCCTTTTTCATATCAACTGCACAGAAAACAAAATCAACAAGAGCTGCCACCTTATCGATCTCAGCCGCATCGATTACAGGCATATTTTTATATGCTTCGGGAATGGGAGTTTTCATTTTCCATCTGCCTTCAACTGCTTCTGCATAGGGCTTTCCCGAGCTTCTTGCGGATGCCGCAAGAGCGGTAACTTCAAAATAAGGATGGTTCTCAAGCAGAGTAAGGAATCTCTGACCTACCATACCTGTTGCGCCAATGACGCCGGCTCTGAGTTTACTCATAGTAAAAACACCTCTTTTTAAAAATATGAATTATTATACCACTTTCTGAATAAAAAATCAATAGGTAATTTCGTTATTTTTTAACGTTTTTAGACATTTTCTTTTGTCACATATTCCATATATACCGAATTTTTATTAACTCCGCGATCCTTCGCTGTCCTCTTTATGGCTTCCATTCGGTCAATGCCCATATCAATATAATATTCAACATGTTCTGTCACTGACATATCTTGCCAGAACAGATCTTCATTTTTTCTAATTCCGCCTTCGACCACGAGAACATATTCTCCTCTGGGATCATTTTCGTTATAATATCTTACGGCATCGCCGAGAGTGGTTCTCATAACATCCTCATTAAGCTTTGTCAGCTCACGGCAAAGCGAAATCTTTCTGTCCGAACCGAAAACATTTTCCATATCGGCAAGGGTGGCTTTTAATTTGTGGGGAGCTTCATGAAAGATCATTGTTCTGACCTCGCCGGAAAGCTCATCAAGCCTTTCTCTGCGCTCTTTTTTCATCGCTGAGAGGAAGCCTTCAAAGGTAAATCTTCCCGTCGGCAATGCAGAAAGCGTCAGAGCAGTTATTGCCGCACAGCAACCGGGCAAAGATGTAACGGGAATACCGTTTTCGGCGCAGAGACGAACAAGATCTTCTCCGGGATCGCTTATAGCAGGCGTTCCTGCATCAGTTATCAGAGCGCAGGATTCTCCTGTGCGCAATCTGTCGCATATTTCCACGCCCTTTTCGCGCTTATTGTGCTCATGATAGGAAACAAGAGGCTTTTTAATGCCGAAATGGGTCAGAAGACTTACTGAATTTCTTGTATCCTCAGCGGCAATAAAATCAACCTCAGAAAGCACTTTAAGAGCACGCTCGGAAATATCCGACAGATTGCCGATCGGGGTAGCCACAAGATATAAAGTGCCTTCGTCAACCTTATTTTTTTCTTTAGAATCAATCATATTAATAATCCTTATTCATCAAGCATTTTGAGAAATGCTTCTTCATCAATAATCGGTATTCCGAGAGTTTTAGCTTTTATCAGCTTTGATCCTGCCTCGTCGCCCGCAAGAACATATGTGGTCTTTGAAGAAACCGAACCGCTGACCTTACCGCCGCGTTCTTTTATAAGCTCGGATGCCTGATCGCGTGTCATTGTGGGAAGTGTACCCGTAAGAACAAAGGTCATTCCGGCAAAGTTGTCGGCAAGCTGTTTTTTTACAGCAACCGTATTAAGCCCCGCATCGATCAAACGCTCGCAAAGCTCTCTGTTCTGAGGATGTGAAAAGAAATTTACAACACACTGTGCCGTTATAAGTCCAAAATCCTCTATCTCGCAGATATCCTCGACAGTTGCTTCAAAGCAATTTTCCAGAGCCTGATATTTTTTTGCCAAAGCCGCCGCCGCAACCTCTCCTACATTTCGTATTCCGAGCGCATATATAAGTCTTTCAAGACCTGCTTCCTTTGATCTTTCGATTGCACCAATAAGATTCTCTGCCGACTTTTTTCCCATTCTCTCAAGCTCTTTGACCTGATCCACCGTCAGAGAATACAGATCGGCGGCATCGGTTATCAACTCGTTTGCCAGCAGAAGTTCAACAATTTGTGGTCCGAGACCGTCAATATTCATTGCATCCTTTGAGGCAAAATGCTCAATCCCACGGGCAAGCTGAGAGGGACAAAGGCTGTTAGTGCATCTCGTTGCCGCGCCCTCATCCTGATCGTAAAATACAGGTTCGCCGCAGGAAGGACAAACCTCCGGCATATTGAATTCTCTCTCGCTTCCGTCTCGCTCATTCGGATAAGCACAAACGATTTCGGGAATGATGTCCCCTGCCTTCTGGACTGTTACGGTATCTCCTATCATGATCCCCTTTTCGCGGATAAATTCGAGATTATGCAGAGTTGCTCTCGAAACAGTGGTTCCCGCAAGGCGCACCGGTTCAAGTACCGCTGTCGGCGTAAGAACTCCCGTTCTGCCAACAGCAATATCAACAGAAAGAAGCTTGGTTTTTTTCTGTTCGGGCGGAAATTTATATGCCACTGCCCATTTTGGCGTACTTGTTCCCTCACCTATTTTGACGCGCTCTGAAAGAGAATCTACCTTTATTACAACTCCGTCGATATCATAAGGGAGTATTTCTCTCATTCTTCCGAGGGATTCGATATGCGAAATTATCAGATCATGATCCTCGGTCTTCATTCTGTTCATAATTGTAATAAGACCAAGCTCCGAGAGCTTATCAAGCTCTGTGCTGTGAGAATCGGTATCAAGATCGCCTTCCTGGACATTGAAAATAAAAATGTCAAGACCTCTTGCCGCCACTATGCTTGGATCGAGCTGGCGAAGTGAACCCGCCGCGGCATTTCTGGGATTTGCAAAAAGTGACTGACCTTGCGCTTCCCTTTTGGCATTTACACGCTCAAAATTTTCTTTGGGCATATAAACCTCGCCTCGAACGCAAAGATAAGGTATGTCCTCAGATAGTCTCATAGGAACATTGAAAATAGTTTTTACATTCTGCGTAACGTCCTCGCCTAAAATACCGTCACCGCGGGTAGCCGCACGAACAAAAACACCGTTTTCGTATGTCAATGCAACAGAAAGGCCGTCGATCTTGGGCTCAACGGAATAAACAAGACCGGGAGTTATCTTATCCATACGGTCAAGAAATTCACGAAGCTCCTCGAAGGAAAAAACATCGGTAAGAGAATTCATAACAACCGTGTGATTAACCTTTTCAAATTTGTCGAGAGCTTTACCGCCGATACGCTGTGTCGGCGAATCGGGATCGAAAAATTCGGGATTATCCTCTTCAAGCCTCTTGAGCTCCGCGAACATCATGTCATATTCATAGTCCGATATCTCCGGCGAATCATAGACATAATAAAGCTTCGAATGATAAAGCAGTTTTTCTCTGAGTTCATATATTCTTTCAAATATTTTCTTTTTCATCCAATCTATCTCCAAGCAACATTTATCACTATAATATATATTTTACCATTTTTCAGAAAAAAGTCAAGATTTAATAAAAAAATGGGTGTCACAAATTCAAAAATCTGAGACACCCAAATAATTAATTATTTAATTAATAGCAAACGCCCTGCCACTTCATAGCATCATAAACCTTTTCAAAGCCTGCGATGTTAGCACCTGCAACAAGATCGCCGTCCATGCCGTATTTCTTTGCAGCCTCATAGGAATTCTTGAAGATATTAGCCATGATCTGCTTCAGCTTAGCGTCAACCTCTTCCGCTGTCCAGCTATAGCGCATAGAGTTCTGGCTCATTTCGAGACCGGAAACAGCAACGCCGCCTGCATTAACTGCCTTGGAAGGTGCGATAACTGCGCCGTTTGCCTTCAGATATGCAACAGCCTCTGCGGTTGTTGGCATGTTAGCAACCTCAACATAGTACTTAACACCGTTAGCAATGATGTTCTTTGCATCCTCAATGCCAACCTCATTCTGAGTTGCGCAAGGCATAACGATGTCAACCTTCTGCTCCCAAGGTCTCTTGCCTGCATAGAAAGGAACGCCGAACTTATCAGCATAATCCTGAACCTTGTCACGTCCGGATGCGCGCATCTGGAGCATGAAGTTGATCTTCTCTTCTGTGTTTACGCCGTCAGCATCGTATATGTAACCGTCGGGACCGGAGATAGTAACCACCTTACCGCCGAGCTCTGTTATCTTCTTAACAGTACCCCAAGCAACATTACCGAAGCCGGAAACAGCGAAGGTCTTGCCCTTGATATCATCACCGAAGGACTTGAGCATTTCACAAACATAATAAACCGCGCCATAGCCTGTGGCTTCGGGACGAATAAGGGAACCGCCCGAAGAAACAGCCTTACCCGTGAGAACGCCTGTGAACTCATTGCGAAGTCTCTTATACTGACCGAAGAGGTAACCAACCTCACGTGCACCAACGCCGATATCGCCAGCAGGAACATCCGTATCAGCACCGATATGCTTTGAAAGCTCTGTCATAAAGCTCTGGCAGAAGCGCATAACCTCTCCGTCGCTCTTTCCTCTGGGGTCAAAGTCGGAGCCGCCCTTACCGCCGCCCATGGGAAGGCCTGTAAGGCTGTTTTTGAAGGTCTGTTCGAAGCCGAGGAACTTCATGATGGAAGCGTTAACGGATGGATGGAAACGGAGACCGCCCTTATAAGGACCGATAGCGGAGTTGAACTGAACTCTATAGCCGCGGTTGACCTGCACCTTGCCGCTGTCATCAACCCAAGAAACTCTGAAGCTGATCTGGCGCTCTGGCTCAACCATTCTTTCGATAATACCTGTCTTTTCGATTTCGGGGTTCTTTTCGAGCACGGGCTCGAGAGATTCGAGAACCTCCTTTACAGCCTGAAGAAATTCAGGCTCGTTGGGATCGCGCTTAACTGCGTCCGCATAAACTTTTGCGAGATACTGATTTTTGAAATCCATTTGTAGTATATCCTTTCAAAAAAATTTAACAGATTCATGTATAATCATATGCGGCTAAGGGGTGTTTTGATCTCTCCAAAGGCATTTCTGAAAAATACATTTATATTGTATCACAGAATTTTTTGTTTTTCAAGTATTTTTTTGTATTTTTTTGAAATTTTATAAAATAAACTTGCAAAAAAGCGTCATTTTATGATTATTTATACAGAAAAGATTGATATTTATATGACAAAAACTCACTAATTATGCTCTTAGCGCCTTAAATATCAACGCATCAAGGGGTTTGCAAGACGGAAAACTTTTCTTGCAAAAAACCGACTGAAGTTTTATCTTCAGCCGGCTTTTTATCATAACTTTTTAAGTTTTGCATAGGTTGCCATAAGTTTTTTGGTTCCTACCTTATCAAACATAATCTCATAGAGCGTATCTGCTCCCATGGGCTTGACAGTAAGTATCTCGCCTTCTCCAAAGGTCATATGGCTTACTCTGTCGCCTTCAGAAAGAATAGGTGCGGAATTCTTGGTGATCTGCCTTATAAGCGGCTTTCCCACCGTTATCTCTTCCCTTGTCATAGTTCTTTGCTTTGAAGCAGGTATAAACTGACGCTGCTGAACATACTGCGCCGCGCCGCCGTTTTCTGTCTCATCCTCGATCAAAGAATTCGGTATTTCCTCTATAAATCTTGAGCGCGGATTATACTGAGTACGGCCATAAAGCAATCTGCATTTTGTATGTGTTATAAATAGTCTTTCCTTTGCTCGCGTTATTGCAACATATGCAAGTCTGCGTTCCTCTTCAAGCTCCGAGGGATCGAGGATAGACTGCATTCCGGGGAAAATTCCGTCTTCAAGACCGGGAAGAAATACTATGGGGAATTCAAGTCCCTTTGCGCTGTGTATCGTCATAAGAACTACCGCATCTGCATTCTCGTCATATCTGTCAACATCTGCAACAAGCGATGTTTCTTCAAGGAATCCCGTAAGCGACGGCTCATCCGCATTCTGCTGATATTCTATAACATTGGATATAAATTCCTCAAGGTTTTCAAGTCTCTCTGCTTCCTGCTCGCCCGCATCCACAAGCATCCGGCGATAACCCGTACGTTCAAGAGTTTCTTTAACGAGCACATCCAGCGAAACTTCCTTTGAAAGCTCGGTAAGTTTCTCGATTATATCTGCAAAATCGTCAAGCCGCGCCTTATAATTAGCAAGAGCGATATATCTTTCCGAATGTCTTATAACCTCAAAGAGACTGCACCCCTCGGCATCTGCAATATCCACTATTGCTTCGATAGCCTTTGTTCCGATCTTTCGCTTAGGTTCATTAATGATCCTCAGAAGTCTCTCTCTATCGGCATGATTATTTATAAGCTGAAGATATGCAACTATATCTCTGATTTCCTTACGGTCCGAGAAGCGCACTCCGCCCAGCATCCTATAAGGAATGCCGCTGCGGGCAAAGACATTCTCAAGGTTATTCGACTGCGCATTAACTCTGTAAAGCACAGCAAAATCCTTGTATTTCCGCTCTCCCGAAGAAACCAGGCGATTGATAACTTCAATAATATATCTCGCTTCGAGATTCTGATCATCAAGTCGGCGGAGATGTATCTTTTCTCCTTCCTTCTTCGCTGTCCATAATGTCTTGCCTTTTCTTCCGCTGTTATTTTTGATAACTTCATTTGCAGCATCAAGAATATTCTGAGTTGAGCGGTAATTCTGCTCAAGCTTTATTACCTTAGCATCGGTATATGTACGGTCGAAATCAAGAATATTTTCGATGGTAGCACCGCGGAATTTATATATGCTCTGGTCATCATCTCCAACTACCATGAGATTTCTGCTTCCTGCAGAGAGCAAGGAAGTCAGTACAAACTGCGCACGGTTGGTATCCTGATACTCGTCAACACATACATATCTGAATCTCCGCTGATAGTAAGTGCGAGCTTCTTCGTCTTCCTCAAGAAGTCTGACTGTCTGCATAATGATATCATCAAAATCAAGAGCATTGGAAGCTTTCAGCTCCTTCTGATATTCCTTATATATCGAAGCTACCTTCGAAAGACGAAAATCCGAAGATGCCTCGTTCTCATACATTTCGGGAGTCATAAGTTTATCCTTGGCTCTGCTGATCTCATTCATAGCAGATTTGATAGGAAGGATCTTTTCATCAATATTCAGTTTTTTCATGCATGAAGATATCAGCTTTTTTGCATCATCGGTATCATATATGGTAAAGCCCTCACCGTAACCGATCTTTGAACCGTATTTACGCAGGATCCTCATGCATATTGAGTGGAAGGTTCCTGCCCAGATATCTGCCGCAATACTTTCATCGGCAGAAAATACAGATGACAGACGCGTCTTCATCTCATTTGCCGCCTTATTAGTAAATGTGATGGCAAGAACCTGCCAAGGCGGACAGGGATTGCTGATAAATACGGGAAGCAGCTGCTCTATCTCCTCCGCAGGAAGCTCCAAAGCCGCTTCAAGACTGGTTATCTGAGCTTCGTTTATACCTTCCGGAACATTATCGCTGTAATAAGCGTTACCGTATTTGATTATAAAAGCGATCCTCTTGACCAGAACTGTTGTCTTTCCGCTTCCGGCACCCGCGAGAATAAGGAGAGGCTTTTCTGTTGTAAAAACAGCATCGCGTTGTTTTTCGTTTAATGAACCGTATGCTTTATCAAATAGAGCACGCTTTGCGGCTATGTATCTTTCCTTCAGAATTTCGGTCATATCATTACCCTTTCAAAATTATATCTTATATATTATACACTTTTTTTTTCCGAGTTCAAGAGAAAAAGCAAAAAAGGATGCCGCAAAATTTTGCGGCATCCGAAGTCATGAATATAAAATTATTCGTAATCTCTCGAATTGCGGTTCTGGTTCTGATTCTGATTATTCTGGCTTCTGTTCTGATTGTTGTTCTGATTCTTATTCTGGTTATTCTGGTTCTGCTTATTCTGGTTGTTCTGATTATTCTGGTTGTTGTTCTGATTCTGATTATTGGACATTTCGGTTAACCCCTTTCAATTGCTTATCGTAATCTTTCAATTACAATAAGAGTATTTCCTCGGGGCAGATCAATTATTCGCTGCCAATGAAATGACCATAATTTATATTTCTTGTAATATCCAGTAAATTCTGCATAAGACAGAAAGCAAATATAAAAGACAGCACAAGGTCAAAGAACCAAACAGCTTCAAAACGAATAGGCATTGCAAAGAAATAAAAAGGAACGCAGATTGCGGATAAAACTCCGAAAATTCCCGTAACTACCAGCGGACGGCAAAGCTCGCCGTGAAGCTCCTTTGTCGCTCGCTCGGGATCAAAAGCATCCGTTCCCGGCATAAAATACCCGGTATATTTTTTCGCAATATCCTTTGTTATAAGCAGTACCGAAATAATAACAAGTATTGTTGCAACACCTTCTGCGCATGAAAGAACAAACATCCTTTCCCATGCCTCATATGCCGCGGGATTGCGCAAGATCTGCTCCCTTATAAAATCGGTATTGAAGCTCGCTCTCGAAAATTCAAGAGTCAAGGAAGAAATACCCAAAAGAACAGAGCCGGCAAGGCAGAATTTCCATTTCGGCGTATATTCTCTTGCTGTGAAAGCTGCAAGAGCAAAAAGAACTGCGGCAATAACACTCGGAACGATATTGTATTCATCAAAATACAGATTGGTGCAGAAAAATGCGGCGCAAATAAACAGAGTTCGGATCATTTTTACAAATTTTTTCATGAAATGTTCCTTATTAGGCAGTACCTCTGCGGCGTATTTTTCCTTAAGAGCATTAATAAACACCTGATCTTTGATGACACCGAAATAATAACGCAAAGAGCTTATAAGCCAAATACCGCCGATCACAAACATAAGTATTACAGCAAAGCTTCTGAAAAGATAAATAAAATCATAATAATTGACAAGTGAATCGCTGTATTCATAATTAAGCAGAGAAGTAAATTCCGGAAGTACGGGAGTCACTGCCTTGAAAAGAACAAAAATGATAGTAGCGCGCTGAAATTTTTCGGAATTGGATAGCGCACGTTCACATCTCATTTTTCTTCTGTATTCGCGCTTGACGAAAGCAGCCTTCTGCGCTTCATCGGCATTTTCGGGACAAGTCCGCGCAGCAAATCTCTTTCTTGCAAGGACAAAATCTCCGTCAAGCCTCTCTCCGAGATACATAAGTCCGCCGAAAAGATTCAGATAGGCCGGAACTACGTATATGAGATCAAATATGTTCATTACGAAGGTAAAAAGAAGCATGCTCACAGGCATTTCTCTCGGTGTTACAAGACCGAAAAGCACAACTATAAGCCCAAATTTGATTGCATTACATATAGCCGCCTTCTTAAAACCTTCTCTTGCATCTGCGATCTTTTCGTTGATCTCGGCAAGCTGTGTAAGCCCAACTATCATCAGCAGATAACCGAAAACATCGGGAATAACATCAATTATTGCAATATCGGGGTTAAAAAGAAAGAACGAGGACGCAATAATACACCCGATGCCGAGATTTTTTCTTATCTTCCCCTGCTTTAAGCTCATTATGCTTACCTCCTTTTCTTTTTCTTGCTTTTCTTATTTTTTTTGATTTCGTTTTCCTGTCTTATACGGTTTTCGGCATAGCTTTTTGTTTTTTCAAAAATCTCCTGTTCCCTCTTCTCGGAAGCATCAAAAAGCTTATTGAGAAACGGAATGCGCGATTGCCTTCTGGGTGCTTCTTCGTCGCCTTCCTCGCAAATATTTTTATAGCAGGAATAGAACAGAGAAAGATTAAGAACAACGATGAGAAACGGATAAAGTATTGCCGCCATAAAGACATATTTTGCAAAAGGTGCCTCAAGATGCCATGTAAGAAGTGCCGCCGCAAGGAGCACCAGCTCAATGCAGAAAAAAACAGCAAATCTCACAGAATTTGTCGATATTTTTTCGATACCTACGTCCTTTGATATCTTATGGATAGCACGGTAGATAAAGAAATGAAATATCACGGCAAGCGCAAGGAAAACAGAATAAGAAATATTTTTGGTATTCTCACTTATAAAGGATACCGAAAAGGTACTGTAATCAAAAAGCAGAGTTGCTATGCTTTCTGCAAGTGCAGAGAGTGCAAGCAAAACACAAGAGATCTGTGCATGAGAAAATCTGCGTTCATATGCCGTGAGCTTAGAGAGACCCGAAAGCATTATGGCACAGCCCGTAAGTCTGAATATAAAGCCAAAGGAATTCAGCGACATCAGAAATGCTGCCGCATATCCGAAAAATAACAGCCCGAAGCCCATAAATGCTCCTTATTCGCCATCGGTGCCTTTGTTTGCACCGCAGCACTTTTTATATTTTTTTCCGCTTCCGCAAGGGCAAAGCTCGTTTCTGCCAACCTTAGCCTCGGTTCTGACAACAGTAGTTCCAACCGTTTTTGTTCCCTTTCTCGGTGCTTTTCCGCCGGCGAAGCCCTCGGCAAGGGGCTTTGCAACAGCAACTCTCTTTATCTCCTTTTCGGGAGCGAGCTGAACAGAAAGAATAGCACGGACGGTATTTTCTCTGATCTCTGCTATCATTTCATCGAACATATCAGCACCTGCAATGCGGTATTCTCTTACAGGATCTCTCTGAGCATATGCCTGCAGACCGATGGTGTCCTTAAGGTCGTCCATTGCATCTATATGCTCCATCCATTTAAGGTCAACATTGCGGAGAAGCGCTGTCCTTTCAAATTCACGGAACACCTCTGCCCCCACAGCTTCTTCCTTAGCTTTATATATCTTAAAGGCTCTGTCGGTAAGGAGCTCTGCGATATCCTCTTTTTCGATATCCTTAAGCTCCTCCTCGGAATATCTGAAATCATTATCAGAGCAAAGAAGTCCTCTGTAATGATTACGAAGTCCGTCAAGATTCCATTCGGCGGAGCTTTCACCGCCCGTGAAGGTCGAAACAGTTTCTTCGATCGTTGAGCTTATCATCTTCTTTATAGTATCGCTTACATCCTCGCCGTCAAGGACAGACTGTCTCTGCTTATAGATGATATTTCTCTGCTGATTCATTACATCATCATAGGTAATAACATTCTTACGGCGCTTGAAGTTCATTTCTTCGATTCTCTTCTGAGAATTCTCGATCATTCCCGAAATGAGCTTGACATCGATAGGAAGATCCTCAAGTCCTTCTTTATTTTGCACAAGACCGAGCATCTTTTCACTGCCAAAGAGACGCATAAGATCATCCTCAAGAGAAAGATAGAATCTCGATTCTCCCGGATCTCCCTGTCTTCCCGAACGGCCTCTGAGCTGATTATCGATTCGGCGTGATTCATGTCTCTCCGTACCGAGAATGAAAAGACCGCCTGCTTCCCTTACCTTCTTAGCTTCGGGCTCAATCTCCTTCTTATATTGCTCATAAAGCTCTCTGAACACTCTGCGTGCTTCCTTTACATTCTCATCATCTATCTCGGCAGTTCCTGTAGCCATTGCGATAAGATCTTCATCAAATTCACGGCGGCGCATCTCAACCTTTGCCATATACTCGGGATTACCGCCAAGCATGATATCGGTTCCTCGTCCTGCCATATTAGTGGAAATGGTTACAGCACCGAATTTGCCCGCCTGCGCAACTATCTCAGCTTCCTTCTCATGCTGTTTTGCATTCAGTACCGCATGTGGTATACCCTCGCGCTTAAGCAGTGCCGAAAGCTCCTCGGATTTATCGATAGATACTGTACCTACAAGCACGGGCTGACCTTTAGAATGACATTCCTTTATCTGCTTTACGATTGCGGCATATTTGCCTTTGATACTTGTGTAAACAACATCATTGCGGTCAAGTCTTATCATCGGTCTGTTTGTAGGAACCTCGACAACATCAAGATTATATATTTCTCTGAATTCGCTGTCCTCAGTAAGAGCCGTACCTGTCATGCCCGAAAGCTTTGCATACATACGGAAATAATTCTGGAAGGTGATAGTCGCAAGGGTTCTGTTCTCCTTCTGAACCTTTACCCTTTCCTTCGCCTCGATCGCCTGGTGCAAACCGTTTGAATAGCGTCTGCCGGGCATAAGTCTGCCGGTAAAGGCATCGACGATCACAACTCCGTTTTCACCGTCTACAACATAATCAACATCGCGGTGCATTATGCCGTAGGCTCTGATAGCCTGGTTGATATGATGAGAAAGAGTTGCATTTTCGGGGTCTGCGAGGTTTTCTATTCCGAAAAATCCCTCGGCTTTTCTGATACCCTCAGCAGTGAGAATGGCATTATGTGCTTTTTCATCAACGATATAATCGGCATTGATATCGTCATTATCCTTTTTGTCGTCAAGCTCTTTTATTACAAATTTGCGCAGCTTGCGCACAAAAGCATCAGCTCGGTCATAAAGATCGGTGGACTGCTCGCCTTCACCAGAAATTATGAGAGGGGTTCTCGCTTCATCGATAAGAATAGAGTCGACCTCATCGACAATGGCGAAGAAATGACCGCGCTGGAAGGTATTCTGCTTATAAACAGCCATGTTATCACGAAGATAGTCAAAGCCGTACTCGTTATTCGTACCGTAGGTAATATCCGCCTGATAAGCCTGCTTCTTCTCCTCCGCATTCTGACCGTGGACAACAAGACCCGTTGTAAGTCCCATAAAGGCATAAACTCTGCCCATTTCCTCGCTGTCTCGGCGTGCAAGATAATCATTTACGGTTACTATATGAACGCCTTTGCCCATAAGTGCATTGAGATATGCGGGCATAGTTGCAACAAGGGTCTTTCCTTCACCTGTTTTCATCTCGGCGATCCTGCCTTGGTGCAAAATGATACCGCCTAAAACCTGAACGCGGAAAGGACGCTTTCCGAGAACACGGTCGTCAGCCTCCCTGACCGCGGCAAAAGCGTCCGGAAGGATGTCATCAAGAGTTTCTCCATTCTCGAGACGCTTTTTAAGCTGAGCGGTGGTTGCGCTTAGCTCCTCATTTGTCATCGCCTTATATTTTTCTGCAAGAGCATCCACCGCATCTGCGGTCTTCTGCAGCTTCTTTATCTGTCTTTCGCTGTAAGTTCCGATAATTTTATCAATAAGTCCCATTTCAGTCCTCCTGCGGGGAATTAATATACAATTGTCTTTATTGTACCACAAATTGGCTTTAAATACCATAATATTTTGTAAATTTTATTATTTCTACTTGATATGTTAATAAAAATGTAATATAATAATTTAGATATCATTATTTGGAGATAAAAATGGCACACATAAATATTGTACTTCACGAGCCCGAGATCCCGCAAAACACGGGAAATATTGCGCGTACCTGCGCCGCTACGGGTGCTTCGCTGCATCTCATTCGTCCGCTTGGCTTTGAGATAGACAACGCAAAGCTGAAGCGTGCAGGGCTTGATTACTGGCATCAGCTTGACATAACATACTATGACGGTCTTGAGGATTTTTACGCTAAAAATCCCGAAGCCACAGTTTATTATTTCAGTACGAAAGCTCCGAGAGCTTATACAGAGATCGAGTACCCCGATCATGTCTATCTGATGTTCGGAAAGGAAACCAAGGGTCTACCGGAAAAACTTCTCGAAAAGAATCCATCAAGTTGTGTTCGCATACCGATGCGTGACGGACTTCGCAGTCTCAATCTTTCGAATTCCGCGGCAATAGCTGTTTACGAGGTTCTCAGGCAACATGATTTTGAAGGACTTAGAGAGGACGGCGTTCCAACTACTTTTGAATGGTGATAATATGAAAAAGGTTATGATAGCTATGAGCGGCGGCGTTGACAGTGCCGTTACCGCTCATTTAATTAAAAATGCCGGTTTCGATGCCATAGGCGCAACGGTTTCTATGTTTGACAGGGTCGATCCGCGCTTTGCTTCGAATCCAAGCAATGATATTGATGATGCAAAAAAGGTTGCACAGATCCTTGGTATCGAGCACTATGTTTACGATTATTCAAAAGAATTTGCCAATACCGTTATAGATGATTTCATTTCATCTTATCTCAGCGGTTCAACTCCAAATCCCTGCATAGTTTGTAACAAGAAGATCAAATTCGGCAAATTGCTCGAGGCGGCAAATGATCTCGGATGCTCGCATATCGCAAGCGGTCATTACGCGATCATTGAAAAGGACACAAACGGCAGATTTCTGCTGAAAAAAGGCAAGGATACAAAAAAGGATCAAGCATATGTCCTCTGGTCACTTTCTCAACATCAGCTTGGTCATACCCTTCTGCCGCTTGGTGAATTTTCAAAGGATGAAGTGCGTAAAATCGCCGAAGAAATGGGATTTGTCAATTCGCGCAAAAAAGAAAGCCAGGATATATGCTTTATCCCGGACGGTGATTATGTTTCATTTCTTTCACGTTACACCGATATGGATTTCCCTTGCGGAAATTATATTGATACTGAAGGAAATATACTCGGAAAGCATATGGGAGCTGTACGGTACACAACAGGTCAGCGAAAAGGACTTGGAATAGCCCTCGGTCAGCCTATGTATGTTTGTGGCAAGGATATGAAGGCAAATACTGTTACTCTCGGTCTTGAAAGTAATTTGTTTTCAACCTCTCTTAACGCTTCGAATATCAATTTTATTGCTTTTGAAAAGCTGAATTCCCCCATAAAGCTCGAAGCGAAAATAAGATACAGTCATAACACCGCCTCAGCTACTCTGGAGCAGACCTCTGAAAACAGTTTTCATCTCGAATTCGATTCCCCTCAAAGAGCAATAACAAAAGGACAATCTGTTGTTCTATATGACGGTGATTACGTTCTCGGCGGCGGAATAATAGATTAAGATCGGCTCACTTATAAAGCCGATCTTTTTCGCAATATTGTATCAATTGACAGTAATATTCATATTGACTGCTGTGACCGGAAAATATATAATTGATATAATAATAAAAATCAACAAGGAGATATTATGATTCTTACAGATTATTTCCGCTCAGAGCCGGATATAACATGGCAGATAGCTAAGGCATGCGGAGTTACAAAAGGTACGATAAGACTTCCGGAGCATAAAGATTTTGATGTTACAAGTCTTTCACATCTTACCGAGATAACAAATCGTTTTAAATCCCACGGTATCACACCGATAATAATCGAACCTCTGCCCAATGAACTTCATGACCACATAAAGCTTGGTGACGAGATGCGCGATGAATGTATAGAAAAATTCATTAAGCTGATGAAAAATATGAGCGCGGTTGGAATTGAAACCGTTTGCTTCAATTTCATGGCTCATTACGGCTGGACAAGAACCGAAACTAATATTATCGAGCGAGGCTGCAAGGTAACGGGATTTGACCTTGCGTCATTTGAGGATGACGGTTTTGAAATAAGCTGTGAAAAGATGTGGGAGAACTACGAATACTTTATTCGTGCCGTAATTCCTTATGCCGAAGAATACGGAATAAAGCTTGCCCTCCATCCTGATGACCCGCCTCTCGAAAAGCTTGGTTCTGTAGGACGCATTTTTACAAGTCTTGACGCAATAAAGAAAGGTATGGAGATCCTTCCCTCCCCGAACCTTGGCGTCACCTTCTGCCAAGCCTGCTATCACATTATGGGAGAGGAACTTGAAAAAGCGATCCCCGCACTTGCCGATAAGATCTTCTTTGTTCATTTCAGAAACACAACTGGTACAAAGACAGCCTTCAGAGAGACATTCCACGACAGCGGTGATATTGACATGGCAAAAGTTATGAAGTTATATATTGACAACGGCATTGTCTGCCCTGTAAGAGTTGATCATGTACCAACGATGCCCTTTGAAGATACTTCCGTTGCGGGATACGATGCACTTGGCAGGCTGTTTGCTATCGGATATCTGAAAGGAATCATTGAAGCAATAGAAGGAAATAAGCGTTAAGGCGATTGTTGATGAATACAACACCATCAGGTTATAGCGATTTGAACAAAAACATAAGGTGGTACTTAACCGAAGTACCACCTTATGTTTTTTGGGTCAAAGAAACTTCTTAACAGTATCGCTTGCTTCTTCAGAAGGAACAGATGCTGTTGCAACGATCTTAACGCCGTGCTTTTCGCTGAGCTCATCAAGCTCAACACACATATTCTCAAATGCGGCAACATCGGGACCGCAAACCTTGAGAGTACCGTCAATGAAGAGATCGGTAATATCATGGTTACTTGCGAGGATACCCGCTACGAAGCCGTAGAGAGACTGAGCGTCAAAAATGCAATAATCATTTGTATTTATAAGACGAACCTGGGGCTTAATATCGAATCTGAGCTTAGTGCCCTTTTCGAGACAAACCACTGCGCCCGAAGAGGACTCTATAGCCTCATTAACCATTGCAATAAGCTGTTTTGTTTTACCTGTGCCTTTAACACCGATGATAAGTTTTAACATAATATAACCTCCGAAAATGAGTGATAACAAAGGAATTCACCTATGTTTATATATATTATACCAAAGACTTCTGAAAAAAGCAATAGTTTTTAGCAATTTTTTGAAATTATTTTAATCTTGCGTCAAGAAGCTTTTTCTGCTCTTCATAACCGGGCTTTCCGAGGAGCGCAAACATATTCTTCTTATATGCCTCGACACCGGGCTGATTAAAGGGATTTACGCCGAGAGTGTAACCTGAAACAGCACAAGCCTTCTCAAAGAAATAGATCAGATATCCGAGCGAATATTCGTCCTTCTTATCAAGCTCAATAACGATATTCGGAACATCGCCGTCCATATGAGCAAGAAGTGTTCCCTGCATTGCATTCTTATTTACAAAATCAAGATCCTTACCGGAAAGGAAGTTAAGACCGTCGATATTGTTTTTATCATTGGGAATGGGCATATTAACACCTGCATCCTTGACACTTAGGACTGTCTCAAAGATAGTTCTCTGACCTTCCTGAATATACTGACCGAGGGAATGGAGGTCTGTTGAGAAGATAGCAGATGCGGGATAGATACCCTTACCGTCCTTACCCTCGCTCTCTCCGTAAAGCTGCTTCCACCATTCGCTGAACATCTGCGCAAAGGGTTCGTATGCAACGAATATTTCCGTCACTTTACCCTTTCGGAGCAGAACATTTCTGATAGCGGCATATTTATAACAATCGTTCTTTTCGATATCTGTATCGCAAAGTGCCTTTCTCGCGGCATTTGCACCTTCCATAAGCTTATCTATATCGATACCTGCAACTGCGATGGGAAGAAGTCCTACGGCTGTAAGCACGGAAAAACGTCCTCCGACATCGTCAGGAACAACAAAGGTCTGATACCCTGATTCATCCGAGAATGACTTGAGAGTTCCCTTTTCGCGGTCTGTGGTAACGAAAATTCTCTCTCTTGCGCCGTCCTTGCCGTATTTCTCCTCGAGAAGATTGCGGAAAATACGGAAAGCAACTGCCGGCTCTGTTGTTGTACCGGATTTGGAAATTACATTAATACAAATATCCTTACCCTCGCAGATGGAAAGAAGCTCGGAAAGAGCAGATGAGCTGAGACCGTTACCTGCATAATAGATATCCGGAGTATCCTTCTTAAGATTATTATAGAGAGGAGACTTAAGGAATTCTATAACGGCTCTTGCGCCGAGATAGGAACCGCCGATACCGATAACAACAAGAATATCACAGCTCTTCTTTATCTTTTCGGCAGCAACCTTGATAGCGGCGAATTCTGCTCTGTCATAATTTTCAGGTAGATCCACCCAGCCAAGAAAATCGCTTCCTGCGCCGCTTCTGCTGTCAAGAAGCTCGGCAGCCTTTGTTATTTCGGGCTGTATAGCGGAAAGCTCTTCTTTGCTTACAAATTTTTCAATGTACTTTTTAATTAATTTCACTGACATTTCTCATTTTTCTCCTTAGGAAATTTGTAATTATTTTATTACAAAATTCTCCAAAAGTCAATAGGCTTCGTTAAATTTTTATCTTATTAGGCAAAAATATCTAAACATTTGTCCCAATACTCCGAAAAAACTGATTTTTTCTACATCAAAATTACAGATTATATCAATCGTTCCGATCTCTGTTTCTCCGTTCATAACATGCAGCTTACCTATTTTGTCACCGCTTTTAATCGGTGCAGTCACCGTTTCGGGCAACTCCGAAACAAGCTCTATCTTACCTTTGTCGGCGGCAGGAACTATTATATTGAATCCAGAATGTGATATCTCACAGCTCTCAAGTGTACCGCCCAGCACTTTTATTTTACCCATATTTTCAGCTTCGCATGAATATAATCCGTAATTTGCAAATCCCCAGTCAAGCATTTTGGTAGCTTCTGCATTTCTGATATCGCGGGTCGGAGATCCCATCACAACGGCAATAAGGGTCATTCCGTCACGCTCTGCGGTTGCCGAAATGCAGAATCCGGCTTTTGATGTAGAGCCTGTTTTGAGACCGTTTGCACCTTTATAGAAACGGATAAGTCTGTTTGTGTTCGTAAGTCCGAATGCCCCGTCTCTTATGCTGTCCATCCAAATCGAGCTGTATTCCAGAACCTTTTTGTGCTTTATAAGCTCTGCGGACATTAGTGCAATATCTCTCGCGCTACTTACATGGTTTTGGGCAGTATCGTCAAGACCGTTTGTGTTTTCAAAAACTGTATTTTTCATTCCCAGCTCTGCCGCTTTTTCATTCATTTTCTTAACAAATGCCTCTTCGCTTCCCGCAACATGCTCTGCAAGGGCGACTGCAGCATCATTTGCAGAGGAAATTACTACACTTTTTATCATATCCTCGGCAGAAAGCTCCTCACCCTCCTTAAGATATATCTGCGAACCGCCCATTGAAGATGCGTTTGTGCTGGTTCTTATCATATCGGTAAGCTTCAAAGTGCCGTTATCCACAGCTTCCATTACAAGAAGCAAGGTCATAATTTTTGTAACAGACGCAGGCGGCAAGGCTTCGTCCGCATTCTGCTCAAAGAGAACCTTTCCTGTTGATGCTTCCATCAGAATACCGCTTTTAGCATCGATGGTAAAGGGTTCTTCTGCCGAAATATTCAAAAATCCGATAGGAATCAGCATAGTCAGCGCCAAAATTGCCGACAAAATACGTTTTTTCATAAAAATCACCTCGCTTATAATTATGAAGCGAGATGATTTAATATGTTTATTTAATTATTTTCTCACACCGAATTTGTAAATCGTTGTATAGTCGTATTTTTCACCAACATCGAGGATTACATTCGTGAAATCAGGATGATTTACAGAATCCGGCATCTTCTGAGTTTCAAGTGCCACCGCATGTCTGGGATTTTGGGGATAACCGCCTTTAAAACGGTAAGGACCGTTCATCATATTACCTGTATATACCTGTACTCCGGGCTGATTTGTGATAACGTACATTTCCCTTCCAGATTCGGGATCATAAAGAGTAGCCCTGTGAACAGGCTCCTTTGTTTCTCCCCCTGTGAAATTGAAATTGATATCATAACCCTTCCCATAACGCAGATCGGGATCATCGGCATCGATATCCTTGCCGATCAGCTTTTCTATACGAAAATCAAAGGGAGTGCCTTCCACACTCTTGATTTCACCTGTCGGGATAAGCCCTGCGTCTGTAGGTGTATAGCTATCCGAATCCATCCAAAGATTATGAGACTCGATGGAACCGCTTGCAAAACCGCCAAGATTGAAATAAGTGTGGTTAGTAAGATTGACAATAGTCTTCTTATCGGTCTCAGCTTCATATCGTATAGAAAGCGCATTATCTGCTGTCAACGTGTAAGTCACCTTAACAGAGAGCGTTCCCGGATAGCCCTCTTCCATATCGGGAGAGGTATATTCAAGCAAAAGCTGAGGCTCATCTCCGTCAATGGGTGTAGCACGCCACAGTTTATGCGAAAAACCGACCTTGCCGCCATGGAGACTGTTCTCTCCGTTATTGCTGTATAGAGAATATTCCTTGCCGTCAAGAGAAAATTTGCCTTTACAAATACGGTTTCCTACCCTTCCGATAAGCGCTCCTTGATATCCGGATGCATTCATATAGTCCTCAAGGCAGGAATAACCGCAAACAACATCCGTAAATCTGCCGTCCTTATCGGGAACTTTTATCTGCATGATAGTGCCGCCGAAATCGGTGATCTTCACCTTCATGCCGTTCGCATTTTTCATCGAATATGTGCTGACTTCTCTGCCGTCGGGCATATATCCGAAATGCTTTTTCAAAATGTTATTCATTGCTGCTCCTTAATAATCAATCATCATAACCGTTTGGATTCATCTGCTGCCAGCGGTTTGCGTCACAGCACATGTCCTCAATATTATATTCCGCTTTCCAGCCGAGAACCTTATAAGCCTTTTCGGGGTTAGCATAACATTCATCGATATCACCGGGGCGTCTTGGAGCTATCTTATAATTTATCTTGATTCCTGTTGCCTTTTCATAAGCATTTACTATATCAAGAACAGAATAACCAACTCCTGTACCTACATTGAAATATTCAACGCCTGTTCCCTTATCAGCAAATTCGATCGCAGCAAGATGTGCCTTTGCAAGATCGACAACATGGATATAGTCGCGAACACCTGTACCGTCATGGGTATTATAGTCGTTACCGAATACAGAGAGACATTCTCTCTTGCCGGATGCGACCTGTGTGATATAAGGAAGCAGATTATTCGGAATACCCTTAGGATCTTCGCCGATTCTGCCGCTCTTATGAGCGCCGATGGGATTGAAATAACGGAGAATCGCAACGCTCCATTCGTTATCCGCTACCCAGATATCCTTAAGAATACGCTCGATCATGAGCTTTGTTTCGCCATAGGGATTGGTTGTTGAAAGCGGGAAATCCTCGGATATCGGAACGCTTTCAGGCTTACCGTAAACTGTTGCCGAAGAGCTGAAAACAATCCTCTTAGCACCGTATTTTGCCATTACGCGGCAAAGAACAAGAGTGCTCAGCAGATTGTTCTGATAATATCTGATGGGCTGTTCAACCGATTCGCCCACAGCCTTGAGACCTGCGAAATGAATTGCACTTTCGATCTCATTTTCCTTAAATATCTTCTCCATTGCCGCTTCATCGCAGAGATCAGCCTCATAGAACTTAAAATCCTTGCCTGTGATCTCCTTGATCCTGTCAAGAACGCAGGGCTTACTGTTGCAGAAATTATCAACAATGATTATCTCCTTGCCCGCATTTAAAAATTCAACCGCTGTGTGAGAGCCGATGAAGCCCGCACCGCCTGTGATCAGAATTGCCATATTAGTTGTACCTCTCTTAAATTATTTCCAAAGACCGTCGGGGTAAATACCCTCCGCTATCATATTTCTTATGCTGCTTTGAACCTTTTCCTTATCCTCATGATAAGTAACGCCGTACCAAACAGAATCGGTGGAATAGACCTTAACGTCAGCAACACCTGAATTCATCATTTCCGTGATGGCTGTGGGTATGTAATATTCGGATTTCAGCTCGGTTCCTTTTTCGGATAGGAAGGAAGCAAAGCCCTTCTCTATATGCTCAAAAACTGCGGGAGTAAAGCCGAGACAGTTCATGGAAACGATCGTATCCTTGGGGATCCTGTGCCAAGTGCCATCATCCTCATAAGCCGCCATATCGCCGTCTCTCTTAAGCTTTGTTCTTTCTGTAACATTAAGAAGAAAACCATCGGCGTCAACAGAACATTCGCCGCGGGAAACAGTTCCGTTTTCGGTAAGAGTATTATCAAGAACATAGCCGACCATGCAGCAATGACCCTTATCGGCATTTTTCAGATGTGCCGCCAGCTTCATGAATGCGTCTCTTCCGTAAAAATCATCGGAATTGATAACTGCGAAATTATCTGTAACGCAGTCTTTTGCGGAAAGAACCGCATGAGCAGTACCCCAAGGCTTTGTTCTTCCTTCGGGAACACTGAAGCCCTCGGGAATATTGTCTATATCCTGGAAGGCATATTCAACCTTAATGCTCTTTGCAACACGGTTGCCGACTGTTTCGGTAAAGTCTTCATAGTTTTCTTTCTTTATTACGAAAACTACCTTATCGAATCCTGCCTTAATGGCATCGTAAATGGAAAAGTCGATGATGAATTCACCCTTATCGGTGATGGGATCTATCTGCTTCAGACCTCCGTATCTGGAGCCCATTCCTGCAGCTAAAATTACAAGTGTCATTTTGAAAAACCTATGCGGCTATGCCGCAATCCTTTCTTAATATTTATATTATCAGCGGAAAATATCCGTTTTAGTCAACATCATAATAAACCTTTTCGGGAGGCGTGATAAGCTCTTCCGGATTCTCAACATATCTCTTGATAAGCTTGAAGCAGGAAGCATAATAGAAACCGTCTACTATTCTTTCGTCTGTAACTGCCTTCAGATCTATGTATTTATGCTTTTCAACACTGCCATCTGCCGCCAGCTTGTATTCAGTCTGCTTAGAGCCGTAAGAAAGAAATACGGGCAGATTTCCGAAATCATAAAGATGATGATAAATAGGCTTGATTCCAAGAGATCCCATACTGGTGATTATCATTGATCCATGGAATGGGCTGACTTCATTTGTAAGAAATTTGGGAAGCCATCCGAAATAATCGAAGAAATTAAGCCATGATACTGTCCAGCGGAAGAAAATGCCTGGAATATGCGAAAGAAATCTTGCAACATTATCAAAGCTTGAGCCTTCGCCTGCCTCGAGAGTATCGGTCACGACCTTATTGAACTTGTCATATACATCATCAATAGTATCTTCGGGATGAAAAACGACCTTAATCATAGTGTCAGGCGCGTCAATAGTCATCTCTCTCTTGATCGACATATTTATAACAATATCTTCATCTCTTGAATATATCTTCTGACCGCTTACAAAACGGTTAAGCGCAGGTCTTTGAGAAATCATGCGGACATAAGCCGCTAGCATCACATGCAGAATAGAAAAATTCTTCTTTCCTTCCTTAACCTTTTCGCGGCAGAATTTTTCTGTCTTATCGATACTAAGCTGATCGGTAAAGAAATTCTGCGCATCGGAACGGCGCTTCATGATATAGGGCATAACTCGGGAAATAACCGTGGCACTGCGAACACGTCTGCCGTCTTTGCGGTCTCCAAATCGTCTTTTTCTCATAGTTGACTCCTTAAATTTATTCCTACTTTTTTAATTATATACCAAATCACTCAAAAAAGCAAGAGTTATGCAAAAAAATATAATTTTTTGCGAATAATTTTGCATATCATGAAGTAAAATTCAAAAATTTCATATTTTATATTAAATTTCTCAAATGTTTTTAAATTTTCTTATACCGTATTGATTTTTAAGTCTTTCGGCTGTATAATATTAGTAATGAACATTGGAGGAATGATATGAAGAAGGTTGAAATATATACCGACGGTGCCTGCCGCGGCAATCCCGGCAAAGGCGGCTGGGGGGCAATACTCGTTTACGGAGAGAAAAAAAAGGAACTCAGCGGCGGTGAAAAAGAAACCACAAACAACCGAATGGAGCTGACTGCCGCTATCGAAGCACTTTCGGCACTCAAAGAACCATGCAAGGTCACTATGACCTCTGATTCTCAATATCTTATAAACGGAATCACCAAGGGATGGGCTGTTTCTTGGCGTGCAAAAGGCTGGAAAAAAGCAGACAAGTCCCCTGCCCTGAATCCCGACCTTTGGCAGAAGCTCCTTGATCTGCTTGAAATACACGAAGTAGAATTCGTATGGGTTAAGGGACATGCAGGACATCCTTATAATGAACGATGCGATGAGCTTGCCACGGCCTTTGCGGATAGCTTATAATTTTAACCGTCTTGATTACTTTATATGTTCAAGACGGTTATTTTAATATGCAAAAAGGGGATGCTTCACAGAAGCATCCCCTCAGATTTCTAATTAGTCATTAAGAAATTCAGCAAGTCTGTGGAGGCAAACAGCAGCCTCAATACGGGAAGAATCAACATCGGGATCCAGAACCTCAGCACTATCTGTAACAATGATATTCTTCATTGTCAGATAGCTTACAGCTTCGATCGCCCAATCGGAAATATCTGCAACATCATCATAGCCAAGTCTGTATGCCCAGTTGCCTACAAAGCCTTCGCCCTTATATTCGATGTAGCGATAGAGGATAGCCGCGAGCTGTTCACGGGTAATATTCTGATTAGGTCTGAATGTTCCGTCATCGTAACCGAGAACTATGTCGTTACGCGCTGCCCAGCGGATAGCATCTGCATAATAGCTGCCGGAGCGGACATCGCTGAACTGTTTACCTGTGCTGTTGGGCTCGCCTTCAAGTCTCCAAAGCATTGTAACGATCATTCCGCGAGTGATATCTCCATCGGGATCGAACTTGGTATAAGATGTACCCTGCATAAGGTCGTTACCCCATACATAGACAACATCATCATAGTACCAGTCGGAAGTATAGATATCAAGGAAAGGTATCTTAACCTTCTCGAATACTACCTGAAGAGTATGCTTAGCGGTAACATATTTAAAGGTATAGGAGGAAACCTTACCTACATTCACACCGTCAACGATAACCTTTGCAATTGCAAAACCATCCTTGGGAGTAAACTTATAAGTCATGCTCTCGCCATAAGCAATAACTGCATTTCCTGCAGGGCTGATAGTACCACCTACATTAGCAGAAGCAGTAATAACATAGCTCTTATTCGGCTTAACTATGCAGCTGGGGTAAGAAGCGCAGCCGGAATGAACTGTGCATCCGGGCTTAACGATGCAGCTGGGATAGCCGAAGCAACCAGTGTGAATTGTGCATCCGGGTTTAACAATGCAGCTGGGGTAGATAGCGCAACCGGGATGGGCTGTGCATCCGGGCTTGATTACAGTTCCGCCGCAACCGGGATTAACAATATCAAACCAGCAATCGTAATTGTCGCCGCAAGGAGTGATATTTCTTACAGTATTATATATGATGGTAGACTTAACAACTGCGAACATTGCAACAGGAGTTGCTCTTGTGATCTTTGCATTGATAGTTGCAGTATTGCCAACAACGGTTGCAGTTTTAAATGAATAAGAAGCGTTTGTGAAACCGCCGATTACGGTTACGGGAGTTGCACCTGTAAGCTTAACCGAAACGCTGATGTTAGCAGGATACTTACCGCAGCTCATGCTTACGATCTCTGAGAATACGTCATAAACTTCGTATGTCTGGCAGTTTGATGTAAAGCTTGCGATAGCGGAATTGCCTGTTACACCGAGCGCTGCAGGTGTATAGCCTGCGTTGAAGTAACCAACAGCAGAATTAACAACGCCTGCGGGCTTGCCGTTCTTATAGAGATAGTAATGAGAACCGCCATAGAGGTAGAACGCATCATACTCTGTACCGTTAACGTTTACCTTGCAAGCAATCTTGCGAACAAGAGTATCCTCGAAAACTGTCTGAACAGACTTTGTAAGAGTATTATAAACAATAGTCTTATTGGTATTTACAGAAATAAATCTAACGTAACCTGTACCGGCACTGATATAATCTACAATATAATCCTTGCCGAATACCTTGATGACCTCACCGGGAGTAAAGGTATAGCCGCCAACGGTTATAGCACCGGCAACAGTCTTGATATTTGCTGTAGGAAGATTGAGCATTACAGCAGAAGCAACGGAAGCACCCTTGATAGTAGCGCTTATTGCAGCCTTTGCCTCGTTTGCAGTAGCGTTATATGCACAGGTTGAAACAGCGTGGTTATGTGTAAGGTTGCAACCAGGAACAACGTTTACAGACCAGTTGCCGTTAACGACAGAGCTACCTGTCGAGGGATAAGAGCAAGCAATGCACTTACCGTCCTTATAGGTATGAGCAGCAAGATAGAACTTTGTTTCGCCGCAAGAGCAAAGGAGCCAGTGATTTGTTGCGTCCATCTGCCAAGCACCCTGCGCAGCACATGTATGTGTGGGAGTTGCCATGTTAAGAGAGCAACCATCGCAGATCTTGTCGGAGTTAGTGTCCGAATGAGCACCTGCATTCATTGTAACGCCGCAGGAGCAGAGCTGCCAGTGATTCTTCTCATCCTTGAGCCACTCTTTAACTGCCACGTGAGTGTGAACCTTTGCGCCGCAGGTATTGCAAACCTCATCATTATCTGTATCGGCATGTGCCGCACTGTCAACTACAGCACCGCACTTACAGAGCTTCCAATGGTTCTCGGAATCCTTGAGCCATTCGCCCTGTGCCGCATGCTTATGAACATAAAGTCCGCAAACAGAACAGTAGCCTGCCGCATTCTCTTTATGAGCCTCGCTGACTGCAGCCTCGCCGCACTTGCAAAGTCTCCAGTGGTTGGTCTCGTCCTTAAGCCAATCACCCTGAGGGACGTGCTTATGAGTGCTGATACCACAATAATCGCAGTATTCATCTCTATTAGCATCTGTATGCTTTGCGCTGTCGATAGGAGCATTGCATACGGAGCATACCTTCCAATGGTTTTCAGCATCCTCGAGCCACTCACCTGTGTGGTCGTGATCTGCTTCGTTAATGACAGCACCCTCAGCACTGCATACCTGCCAATGCTTTGTAGTGTTTGACTGCCACTCACCGGGGGTATGAGTGTGGTCAGCCGCACCGATCGTAAGAGACAGCGCAGATGCTATCATCAAAACGGAAAGGAAGAGGCTGATGAATCTCTTGAACAATGTGTTTTTCATATTTGTCCTCCAAATGAAGATAATAATATTTGTCTGTCTATGCAAAAAAAAGCGCACAAGCAGACTTCTGCATCTATATTATAATACAATTAGAAAAATTTGTCAATAGATTAGTTTAAAATATTTACCTATTTTAAAACTTTTTTAAGAAAATTTTGCAATAAAACGGGGATAACGCCGCAAAAAGCAGATTATCCCCTATAAATTATCTGAGTCCTATAGATACAAGATAGTCGTAACTCTTCTTCATGCAAGCAAACGGATCTTCTCCATAACAGACATCCTGTTCTACAAAGATAAATTCCGTACCCGCATTTTCGAGTTCAGCAACGATAGGCTCAAACTTGATTATACCGTAACCTACCGGAGCAAAGCGCTTCTCGAAATTTTTTGTTTCAAAATCAAGACTGAAAACAAGATCCTTAAAATGAACACAAGGAAGTCTGCCGCTGAGTCTCTTGATCTCTTCGATCGGATCATGATTGCCGGACATTACCCAGTGAGTATCGAGTGTAAAGCCCAATTCATCCGATGCAAAATTATCAGAAAGATACTCCATAATGTTTTTACCGTCTATATCGGCAAAATACTCGAAATGATGATTGTGATACATCATAAGTGCGCCCAGTTCCTTAAATTTCTCGGCAACCGGCTTTGCCCGCTCAGCAAAGCTGACAGTATTCGCATTAATGTCTCCTTTATCCCAGTTAGGCAAGCAGCCTACCCCAATATATTTGCATCCGAATTTCTTATGAAAATCAACAACACCTGCGGGATCTGCCGTCATTTTATCAAAGCTGTAATGAGTAAGATCACAGGTAAGACCGTTTTCCTTCAGTTTTTCGAGAAGCCAATCTGCCTCATATTCGCAGGTTCCCGAGACTTGAACAGATGTATAGCCGATATCGGCCACCTTTTTAAGAGTTTCCGCAAAATCCTCGGGAGTTTTGCAGAAATCGCGCAATGAAAAAAGCTGTGCTCCGACCTTCATATAATTGAACCTCCATTTTTTTGAAATTATAGCACCTTTTCTGAGGCAATGTCAACCTTAGACAGATTTTTTTCCTTGATTTACAATAATTCAAAGGAATATTTTTCTGATTTGCAATCCTTTTACCGCACCGGTAAGAGTCTCTTCCAAAAGCGTAAAATCAGCAACGAGAGAGTGGGGCTTTTTTTCGGGATCGTCCTGTACCATAGGCACAAAATAGACGTGTTTTCGAGAAAGAAGCGTACCGATATTTCGCAGATTTGCCGAAAGCGCATCATTTGATGCAAGCGCAATGACCAGAGGTCTGTCAGAACGAAGATGCGCCTTCGCTGCCATAGTAACCGAAGTATCTGTGATACCTCCCGCGATCTTTGCCAGAGTATTTCCAGTACAAGGCGCAATAACCAAAGCTTCGAGGGCAATTTTAGGTCCTAATGGTTCTGCATCTGCTATGGTATGAATGATCTTTCTGCCGCATAAGTCTTCAATCTTTACTCTGAATTCTTCGGCTATCCAGAAGCGAGTATCGGTTGAATAAGCATTCTCGCTCATAATGGGCTGAATATCCAATCCCTTGGATATAAGACCTTTGAGCATTTCCAGAGATTTTGTAAATGTACAAAAAGAACCGCAAAGGGCGTATCCAATCATAAGTTCACCTCCGAATCAAGGTAGGAACAAATAGCATGAAAAGCCGCTGTGCCTGCGCTCTGCGGAGCATATTTGCCCGGAATACCGGAGGCGAGAATATATTTTCCGCAATTTTTTTTAAGAAATTCACTTTCGCCGCCGTGCGGTGCCGAAGCAAGTTCAAAATAGACCGCATTCTTTAAAAGGGATGAATTTTTTTGATCAAATATCCAGCTTGGAACTGTATTTAATATCACATCATAAGATCTACCGAGATCAAATATCCCTTCCCGACAATAGTCGAGAGTATCGGTGTCAGTACCTTCACATATCTCCGCCTGAAGAATATCCTCCTTTTTACGCGCCGCAACAGTGACAGAAGCCCCTAATGCTTTGAGCTTTTTTGCAAGACACTTCCCTATCCTTCCGTAACCGCAGATCAGAATTTTTAATTCATCGAGAGTAACTTCGGTTTCCGAAGCAAGCATAGCGATCGCTCCCTCGGCACTTATCTCGGCATTTCGCCAAATATATGTTTTATTCTCATAATAATCATAAAATTCAATTTCCTTTGATCTGAGATGATCCTTCAGATAGGGCGGCATCTTCCCCGCAAAAACGGTACAGCCGCTCGGTATCTTCCCTATCAGATCCATAAGTAGAATGTCTTCTGCTGAATTAAGTCTGTAGCCATCTTTAGTAACGGGAACAGGCAAAAGCAGAAAATCAGTGCCGCATAAAGCATCTTCTATGCTTACATGTGTATCTGTTTTCGGATCTATTCCGAACCGCCTTACCTCAAAGCCTTTTTCTTCAAATAATTTTGTTATATAAACCTGTCTGCCGTCACCGCCCAGTGCAGACAGAACTCTCGGCATGGTCAAAAGCCTTCACTCCTTTCTGTCCTTATAAGGCTATGAAGGTCTTTTAAATATTGTTACTCGCAAATCAATGTTATAAGCTCGATATTCTTGATTATTTTGGCTTTTTCACCGTTTTTCACCTCAGCAAAAGAAATCAGCTCCTCATCCGCTATTGAAATAAGCGATGCGCGTGAACCATCAACGGTGAAATCCTTCTTACATATAGGTCCGTGAGTTCCTATGATAATATTTTCGCTTGATCCGGCAGTACCGTATTCATAATAAGAAGAACCTATATAAAGCAGATCTATCGCCCCATCGAATTCGAGCTTAATTATCGGATGAGAGGAACGCTTTATATAAGCATGCTCAGATTTCAAAATCGTACCATGTATTTCCAGCGCCTCATCGGCTTTATAATATAAAGTTTCAACTCCGAGAAGCTCCATTTCATAGTTGATCGAAAGCGCAACGGAAGATTCATCATCATTTATCGGCTTCGGGATTATTACCTTTCTTACAGTCTGATCTGAAGCAAGCTGCTTCAGTGAATTTACATGTCTTTTATGAAGATGTGTAAGAATGACTGCGTCGATCTCGCAGAAGCCTTTTCTGACAGCTTCATTCGCTGCCGTCGAAAGCTTACCGCCCGAGCCGTCCGAAATATCTATAAGAGTATTTTCACCGCTTGTAGAAAGACAAATATATTCATTCTGCCCCAAACGAATATATTTCATGCGAGTCAGCGGATCATTCAAGGCATTATATTCGAATACAGAAAACACCATCACCCATGCCAAAGCAAATATCGGAATAATGATCTTATGCTTCAAATTGACAACCAGAAATATAGCAAAGATCAAGAAAAAAGGAAATACCAAATATTCCACAAAATCATAATCGAGAGATACATAGATATTTTCGATCTCCGAAAAAACACCTGATATCCACAAAATAAAGCGTGAAGTTAATTCAATCAAAAACACTATAGCGCTCGAAAAGATCGGCAGCCAAGAAAGCATTAAATGAAGCGGTGCCAGAACCAGTATCAATGAAACGATATTGGACAGAATAAGAGTGACAACAGGCCCCACCAACGATATTGCCCTGAAACAGAAACAGGAAAAAGGCA
>JAFTXK010000094.1 GCA_017461635.1 Clostridia bacterium
TGTTCTTTTTCCTATGTGTACAAGTCCTTCATTAAATGTCAGATTTGTAAGTTTAGGATTGTTTGCAAAGCACCAACCGCCCCAATAATTAACGCTGTTTCCGATTACTACGTCTGTAAGCTGGTCACAGTTTTCAAAAGCGCAGTCGCCGATCGTTGTTACGCTATCGGGAATAACAACACTCATAAGCATATCGCAATTTCGGAACGCCAATTCTTCAATTGTTGTAACACAATTCGGAATAACAACGCTTGTTATAACATTATTATCGTTAAAAGCCTTAGACGAAATTTTGCAGACAACATAATCACCGATTTTTTCGGGGATAATAAAATCGCTGTTGCCGCTTACATATCCTGTGATAGCAGCCATCGTTGTTCCGTCAACTGTATAAGTAGTATAATTGAATACAGTTCCCGAACTCTCAACAACATTTGTTTCTTCTGCACTTATCGCAATTGTAAATATTGATAAAATCATCATAATTACAATGCTAAAAAGTATTTTTCGGATGTCTTTCATGTCCATTTTCTCCTTTTATTATATAAATTTGGTAGGCATGGGATAATTATAGCACACAAAAGGCAAAATGTCAAGTTCTATTATCAAAATGATAACTAAATATCATTTGTAATACTGTACAATATATGTGGTGGTGATTAAAATGATAGAAATGATAGCAGATAAAATAAAAATGTTACGATACAAGCGTGGGTTAACTCAAGCAGAACTTGCAAAGCAGCTCGGTATCACCAGAGCAGGTGTCAATGCATGGGAAATGGGCATTTCTGTGCCGTCTACGCAATATATTGTAGAGCTTGCACTCTTTTTCAAGGTCTCGTCAGACTATCTGTTGGATTTGCCGACTACTTCTACCGTTTCGGTTGAGGGGCTTTCAGACAGAGAAATTGCTTCTGTCGTTGAAATAATCGAATGTTATAAATCAAAGGAAGATTTATAAAAACTAAATACAAAAAACATCCTTGGCTGAGAAAGTCAAGGATGTTTTATTATGCAAAATTCACAAATTTTGACCTCATATTTCTACATTTAGTAAGCTATAAAGACAAAATTTCCTCTTGCAATATGGAAAAATTTATTGTATAATATTAATATGGTGGTAAAAAGCCACGGTAAAACACATACAGAAAGGATTGTATTTTGCTCGCGAAATACAACGCGGTAAACCCAAATGGCAGTATTTGAAACTAAACAAATCAGAAACGTTGCACTTCTCGGACACGGTGGTGCGGGTAAAACTTCCCTTACAGAGGCAATGCTTTACATAGCTAAGTGCATTGACCGTCTCGGAAAAACTCCCGACGGAAATACCACCTCCGACTATGATGCTGAAGAAATAAAGAGAGGTTATTCCATCAGTGCCACTGTATCAGACCTGGCTTGGGGCGATGCTAAGATCAATATCATCGACACTCCCGGTTATCTCGGCTTCGTCGGCGAGGAGATGCAGGGCGTCAGAGTTGCGGACAGCGCTATTATCGTTCTCGACGGTAAGGCAGGCGTTGAGGTCGGCACAGAGCTGGCTTGGGATTATGCTATCGACATTCCCAAGGCGTTCTTTATAAATAAGTGCGATGATGCAGAGGCAGACTTTGAGCGCGTTTTCAAGGGTCTCCATGCAAAATTCGGCAACGCTCTTTGCCCCGTATTTATCCCCGTTCGCTCAGGCAACAATATTGTTATGGTTGACCTTATGGATATGAAGGCTTATGAATACGGCGCTGACGGCTCCCGCAAGGAAGTTCCCATGAATGTTGACTTTGCAACTCTTGCGGCACAGTATAAGGACGCATTTAACGAGGCTATCGCTCAGACCAGCGATGAGCTTCTTGATAAATATTTCAACGGTGAGGAGATCACTCACGATGAGGCTGCCGAGGCGCTTCATACAGGTATTATCAACGGTTCTATCGTTCCCGTTTACTGCGGCTCTTCCACAAAGATGTGGGGCGTTCGCGCATTGCTTGACGCTATCGACCATTCCTTCCCCCGTCACACAGCTAAGAAGACCGAAAAGGTCGCAGACGGCGAAGGCTACAAGCCCTTTGATATCGATCCCGAAGGTCCTACAGCACTCTTCGTATTTAAGACAGTTGTTGACCCGTTTGTTGGTAAGATGTCCTTCTTTAAGGTTATGAACGGTACTCTTAAGAAGGATATGACCCTTAAGAATACGACTTCGGGCGCGGCTGAAAAGATCGCTAAGATCTATACTCTCAGAGGCAAGAAGCAGACAGAGGTTACAGAGCTTGCCTGCGGCGATATCGGTATGCTGGCAAAGCTTTCCGCTACAGGTACATGCGATACTCTGACAAATGCGGCAGATGTTAAATTTGCTCCTGTTAATTATCCCGAACCCAACATGTGCATGGCACTTGCTCCCCAGGCTAAGGGCGATGAGGACAAGATCTCTCAGGGCATTACAAAGCTCCTTGAAGAGGATCTTACCGTTAAATTTGAAAACAATGCCGAGACAAAGCAGATGCTTATCTACGGTATGGGCGACATTCATCTGGACGTTATCGTTTCCAAGCTGAAGAGCCGCTTCGGCACTTCCGTTAAGCTCGACACACCCATCATTCCTTACCGCGAGACTATCACAAAGAGCGTTGAGGTTGAGGGTAAATATAAGAAGCAGACCGGCGGTCACGGTCAGTACGGCCATGTTAAGATCCGTTTTGCTCCCGGCGATGGCGATGACAAGCTGGTATTCACAGAGTCCACTGTTGGCGGCAGCGTTCCGAAGAATTTCCATCCCGCCGTTGAAAAGGGTCTGCAGGAGGCTATGCTGAAGGGTGTTGCGGGATATCCTGTTGTTAACATCAAGGCAGACCTCTTTGACGGTTCTTATCATGATGTAGACAGCTCGGAAATGTCCTTTAAGCTGGCTGCAGGTATCGCTTTTAAGGAGTGCATGAAGCTGGCGAAGCCCGTTCTTCTCGAGCCTGTTGGCGCGCTGAAGGTTATCATTCCCGATTCTGTTGTGGGCGACATTATGGGCGACCTAAACAAGAGACGCGGACGCGTTATGGGTATGGAAGCGGCTGAAAAGAAGGCTTATACCGTTATTGAGGCAGAAGTTCCGAGAGCAGAGATGATGGATTATACCATTTCTCTCCGTGCTATGACTCAGGGACGCGGTAAATTCACCTTCAATCCTCTCCGCTATGAGGAAATGCCTGCCGCTAATGCACAGAAGATCATTGATGCTTATAAGGCAAAGGGCGAAGAATAATATAAATATTTCATGGACTGTAAATACAGCCCGTAAACAAAAATCCCATCAACTGTATTGTTGATGGGATTTTTGTTGAAAATTTCAAATCTATCAGTAAAATGTCGCGACCTCATTTTGAGGCTTAACTGCAAAGGATGTGCCGCCGGCATTGAGTATAGGCCCCTTGCGCTCGTAGAGCTTGCAGTTTTCGAAGGTTATCTTTCCCGTAACAGTGACCCATTCACCGTCCTTAAGAGAGGTGGGAGAAGGAAGGCGGCAAACCAGACCGCTGTATGCAATATCATCTGCACAGCAGGTCATGATAGGTCTTCCGATGATGAACATATTCGAAGAAAGAGCAGGATTTCTCGCAACCATTCCCTTGAATTTAACCGTCTTGCCTATATAAAATTCCATATCCTCGGAAAGATCTCTGTACCAGAGGGCATAATCATCGTCACCGATCTCGATAATGGGAGCTTCCTTATCAA
>JAFTXK010000095.1 GCA_017461635.1 Clostridia bacterium
GATGCGGAAATCGCCAAAGCTCCGAAGGACCAAGATCCCGAACTTATAAACGAAGCGATCGATTATGTTTTTATTCTCGAAGGCGAAGATCCTGAAAAGATTGAAAAGGATAGTGAGTGTGCGAAAAATGATTTTTTGGACAAGCTCAAGCAAAAGAACGCTTTTGCAATGTCAAAAAGAAAGCCTGCACACTCCCCTATAAAGGCTATGCTTATTGCGGCAACTATCGTTATTATATCGACAGTTTGTATCGTAGCCACGCTCAGAACCTTGGATATTAAACACATGGACTGGAAAACATTCCTTTCTATTGAAAAAGACACTGAGTTACAAGAAGGCAACCAGTCATTGATTATATCAGATAATTTTGGTCAGTACTTATCCATATCTGATTTTCTTGAGAAAGAAGAATTAGATAGTATACTGTTACCAGACAAGAAAACAGATAATGTAAGTGTATTTAATTATAATAATTATAAAACTGTTGCGATTTCCTATACTGATGGCACAGCTTATAAAATTAGTACAAACACACCAATATCCTTTGATATTGAAGCTACAACAGAAATAAACGGATTTGATGTTCTTATCACAGTGAGAGATGAAAAAATACAGGGTAATTTTATTTACAATGATAAATATTACTCCATATTTGTAACATCAATCAAGGAACTAACAGAAATATTAAACATAGTCAAGGAGTATTATAAATGAAAATATTTATCAATTATTTTTTAGTCATTTGTCTTATTACATGCTTATTTATGACGGTCGCTACTGCCAATTACAATCAAAATACATTTTTATATGGAAATAAAGAGATAACCATTATCGATAATTCTTTAGATTATGCTATGATGAAATCTATTGCCGATTATATTGCAAATGACAATTTACAGGATAATGGCAACACTACATATGCAATAGGTTGTTTGTTGACACACGATATTGCACAATCTGCAGCACTTCAAGTTGACCATTGTGTTTATGATACAGCTCCCAGATGCGTTGAAACACAATATATTGTTACATATTGCACTCGCGGTTGTGGGTATATGGAAAAAGAAGTTGTTTATGAAGAATGGATTTTCTGCTGTGAATAAAACTAATGAAGCCGGTTCATTTAAATTTGAACCGGCTCTTTTATCAAATCAAATTTGTATCGCTAAACAATAATTTAGCGAATAGTTAATACACCTATGAGATCCTTCGCCAAGGCTCAGGATGACAATAAAGGATCGTTAACTTGGTTTCCTACTGTTAAGTCAACCGTGATTTAACGTAGGAAAAATTGCGAACAGTTCAGTACTGTCATCCTGAGCCTTGGCGAAGGATCTCATAGTCTGTTAGTTACTTTTCCCAGATAAATTATTGTTATCGTTCGTTTCAGCTACCTAAAGTTTTCAAGAGCAAAAAGTAAAAATCCAGCCTGTTGCGCAATGCGCAACAGGCTGGATTTTATGAATGAGATTTAGAATCAGACAACTCTATCGGATTCGATCTCGATATCGCCAAAGGAGGGAGGACCTATAAGGGTTACTTTCCACTTAGCGAGGTACTGAGCAAGAAGAACTGCGTCCTTGGAATCTACAACCTTATCGCCGTTTACATTTGCCGCTGTAAGGTCGAGTTCAACCTTCCATTTTGCAAGATACTGTGCGAGAAGAACTGCATCCTTGGAGGTAACTTCTCCATCACCATTTACGTCACCAGGAACAATAGTCGCTCTGACAACAGTATAACCGCACCAGGTCTCATCATCAAAGCCTTCGGCATTAGCCTTAACATTGATAACGAAATCAACAGACTGTGTTCCAAAGGGTTCAGCACCTTCAGCAACTGTAGGAGCATTACCTTCGAATGTAGCACTCTCAAGAGCTGTAAGAGCCGCAAGTGCATCATCAGCGATCTCTGTAATAGTTGCGGGAATAACAACATTCTTTACGCTTGCCGCATATTCAGTGATAGCAGAGTCAAGACCTTTAAGAGTACCTTCACCGATAAGTGTGAGTGTACCTGTTGCCTCATCAAGAGTCCAGTAAATATTCTTATCTGTAGACTTACCGAAAGGAACAAACTCAAGATTATTAGCAGCTGCGAATGTCTCAAGGTATTCGGTTGCACCGTAGATTGTCTTGAGATTGCTGGGAAGGTAATCCATATTGAGCGTCGGTGCACTTGAAGCATCGCCTTCAACAGAAGGAACATCGGAATACCTGCTGCTCAAAATAATTGCTGTTGCAACTGTATCACCGCTAAAGACATCAGCCTTTGCAAAAGAGCTATTACCCTTTGCATTTGCACCCATAATGTTACTGAAATCAAGTACACCTTCCATTACAGGAGAGCCTTCAACGCAAATTGTTTCAAGCTTGGAGCAACCGGCGAATGACCATGGATCGATCTGAACAACATCTTTAGGCATCGTAACCTTTCTGAGGTTGGTTGCACCGTCAAATGCATGATTTGTGATCTTATCGATGTTTCCTATCAAAACAATCTCTTCGATTTCGGTAAGGATATCCTTCCAACCGCCATCTTCATTATAGGATCCGGATTCGTTATAGTTCGCTGTGGTATTACAAGTGATTGTGAGCACCTTGGTTGTTCTATTAAAGGACCAAAGGTTATTGGAATAATCGGATACAACATTACCTGTAACGATGTTTTCATCGACAACAGTAGCTTCCCAAACTGCATAGAGGGTTACATTCGCATTTGCAGTATAAGCTGCGCCTGCCGCATATTCAACCTCACCGTCGGCAGAAGTTGACCAACCCTTGAAGGTATAGCCTGTATAAGTAGGAACAGCTGTGCTGAGAGTAAGCTCAACATTCTCTGTCTTTGTCTGAGCCTCGGGAGCTCCTGTACCGCCGTTAGCATCATATGCAACGGTATATGTTGCGGGAGGAACAACGGGGTCATCTCCGCCATCATTAAGAAGCTCAAAAGTAAAGTTATATTCAGCCGCATTAGCCTGAGCTGCAGAACCTTCATAACCGTAAATAGTTACGTTAGAAGTATTATCAACCTTAACCTCAGTGCCGTCAATGCTCTTAAATGCATCTGCATGGATAGTTGTGGTCATACCGTTAACAACTACCTTGCTAAGAGAATAGCAAAGCGCGAATGCTTCAGTATCAACTGCTGTTACGCCTGCAGGAATCTCGATCTCTGTAATACCGCACTCCTTAAAGGTCTCTTGGCCGATTTTACCTGTATAATCAGGGCTGAGCTTAACAGAAGTGATCTTTTTGCATGCATCAAAGCAGTAGTCGCCTATCGAAGTGACAGAGGAAAGATCCGCTACTCCGTCAACAGCAGTATTACCTGCATAATAAACACTTGTAAGAGAAGAGCATCCCTCGAAGGAAGCACCGCCGAGTGTCTTCAGATCATCGGGAATTTCTATGGTTTTAACCTTATTGAAGGTCATAAGGAAGCCGCTGCCGCTTGTGGCGGTAATACCATCGCCAATGATAACCTTTGTTGCGGTAGATTCATAAGCACCCCAAGCAAAGAGTTCACCATTACCCCAGCCTATGCCCTTACCTGTTTCGGCATTTACACCGCAAATGGTAGATGTAGCCACCTTGTCAGTCTCTTCGGGCCAGTATGTAAACTTAAGAACTGTGTCTTCGCCCTGAGTATAAACCTGCCACTTGATCTGTGTTTCTTCAAGATCTGAATTGGGAACCCAACCGCCTTCATCCACAATCGTTGCATCAGTAGGAAGTTCGCGGCTGGCAGTATCGATAGCAAGCTCCCAAACTGCATAGAGGGTTACATTCTCATTAGCGGTATAAGCCGCGCCTGCCTCGTATGCAACCTCACCGTCGGCAGAAGTTGCCCATCCCTTGAAGGTAAAGCCTTCATATGTAGGAACATCACTGCTGAGAGTAAGCTCAACGTCCTTTAACTTATTCTGCTCAGCAGGAGCATCAGAGCCGCCGTTTGCATCATAAGCAACTGTATAACCTTCATCAAGATATTCATACTTGAAGCCATATTCCTTTGCGTTTGCTTCGGCAGCAGAGCCGGAATAGCAGTAAATAGTTACATTATCTTTATAGTTGGTCGCTTCTGCGGTGCTAGAAGATGCAAAAGCATACTGAGAAATAGTTGTTTCCATACCGTTGATAACAACCTTGGTAAGCGCTGAACAAGCATCAAAGGCTTCTGCAGCAATAGATGTAACGCCTGCGGGAATGCTTATCTCGGTGATCTGTGTAGCCTTAAATATCTCAACTTTAAGCTCACCTGTCAAATTCTCGGAAAGAATAATTTTTGAAATCTTTTTGGAGCTGTCAAAAGTACGAGACCCTTCTATAGAGGTTATATTTGACAGATCAACCTGACCTGAAATCACCTCTGTGCCCTTCACATAAACGCTTCTAAGCTTAGATGCAGCACTGAAAGTCTGACCTGCAGAAAGTGTTGTAAGGGATTCGGGGATCTCAACAGTCATAACAGCCGGGAAGCCCTCAATGAAGCCTCCCTTGATCTCGGTTATGCCGTCACCGACAATAACCTTTGTTATAGTGGTTTCATATTTACCCCAAGCAGTATCATGACCGCCATCCCAGCCAACAATTTTCTTGTAGGTTTTTTCCACAGTATCGTTGACGCCTACTGCATAGAGTATCGAGCCTTTAATATTATCGGCTTCTTTGGGCCAGTATGTGAATTTAAGAACCTGATCATCGCCCTGGTCATAAACCTGCCACTTGATCTGTGTATTTCTGAGAGCTGTATTCTGAACCCAGTTTTCCTCTTTAAGCTCTGCATCTGCAGGAAGCTCATGGTCTGTAGGATCAACAATGGTGGATTCACCAGTCATGCCTGTAAGAGTTGCCTCGCCAAGATAAACGGGAGACTTATAAGCAATATTGGTTTGGTCATTCCAGGAGAGAGAATGCTCGCGCACAGCTTCGCCCACTTTATCATTGCAGTTGATAGCAAAATCGATACCAATCTCAGCATCGTTTGCGAGTGTACGGGTTGTAACATCAAGCGCAATTTCTACATCATAATAGCCTTTTTCGGCATTAATTGTAGTCTTATAATCGCCCCAATCCTCGTCGGGGGATACTGCTTTACCGTCCGCGCTGATAGATACCTGATAGAATCTTGCGCAGTCGGTCTTAGCCAAGCCTTTATCATTATATTCATCAATATAAAGTTCAACGCTGTCATTTAAATGAATTTGATCGGAAACATTTGTAACAACGGTAGAGTCATAAACACGGAAATAAGCATAAATATGGCTTTCGTCCCACATTGCTTTTGCCCAATGGTCAACTGTGACCTTTTCCGCGGGTACCGTTAATACTCCGTCTACAACTTTAGAGTTATTTCTGTCGTAAGGGAAATCTACTGTAAAAGCGTTTTCCCAAACAGCGTCAAGCTGACCGTCAATTACGGGAGTTCCGTAAACCAGCGTGGTCTTCTTGGTTTCCTGGAGATCCTGTGTTGCGGCAAAGGTTCCGACTGTAAAGGTCGAAATAACCATCAAAACTGCAAGCACAAGACCCATAAAGCGTTTGAATTTCATGTTCAGTGTCCTTTCGATAATGAAATTTTTATTTTCAGACGCAAAGCGTCAAAAATACAAAAAAGCATAATACGCCTTCTATTGTAATATTATACAGTATTGGCATTTAAAAGTCAATAGTTTTTTTCCACATCCACCAAACTTTTAGATTTCTTTTTTAACAAAAAATATTTATTTTTTTTGTGCATTGTATCTAAACTTGACAAAAAACTTGGTTAAAAAAGAAACAAACAAAAAAATATGTATTGACAGAAAGCGACTTTTCGTGTTATAATATGTTTCGTATGTCAAAGTAATGATTTTATATATAATTTTCGGAGGAAATACGATGCGCCGTAAAAACAATCTTTTTCGAAGTCCGGTATTCAACATTCTTGCTACACTTCTGCTGATCGCAGTACTTGCTTTTTTCTATAAATACGCACTTTCGGACTACACCAACAATCTTGAAAACGATCTCGAGACGATCAATACCGATAGGCTTAATCAGGTAGAAGAAGCGCCCAAAACAGCAGACGAGGCTCTTAATGCCATCGGTAATGCAGATTCTGTCAGAGAAATAGATATTTCTCTCCTTGAATATTGCCATGACAATATCAGAGATGATATCTACGACAGAATATTTGAATATATAGAAACAAATGAATATTCCGACGTTATGTGGGAAGAGCTTTGCGGCTATACTCTCCGTGCGCTTTATGATCTTGCGGGCGGATATACAGAGGATTATAATTATATTGAGATCAATGATATCGGAGATTCTCTTACCCTTGCCTTCGCAGGTGACATCAGCCTTGATACCACAGCTAAGCACTGGTGGTCGCCTCTGGTAGTTCATGCAAATAACAGAACCAACCTTCTCGAATCTGCATTTTCCGCAGAGCTTTCTGAAAAAATGATCGGTGCGGATCTTTTCAGCGTCAATCTGGAAAGCCCATTCATTTCCGGCGACAGCCAGCCTATCGATTATAAATGGAGACACGGCTCTTCTGCCGAAAATGTTACTGTTCTCGCTACTCTCGGCATCGATATGGTAAATATCGCCAATGACAGGATCTATGATTATTCAGCAAAGGGGCTTACAGATACTTTAAATGCGCTGGAGCTCAATAAAATTGATTATATCGGCGGCGGAAAAAATCTTGATGACGCAAGAACTCCCAGATATCTTATAGCTTGCGGACGCAAGATCGCTTTCGTTTCTGCGGCTCAGACAAAGATTGATAACACTATGGCTCCCGAGGCAACAGCTAAGGCGGCTGGTATTATTTACGCAACAAATTCCACATATTTTACAGCTATGATCAGTGAAGCTGCTGAAAATGCGGACTATGTTATCGTCTATACCGACTGGTCAAACGGAACAAACGAAACCCCGGATGCTTCTCAGGCTGTTCTTGCTCATAATTTTGTTGAAGCGGGAGCGGATATCGTTATAGGCACAAAATCCACCGTTTTGCAGTCTATAGAATATTATGAAGGAAAGCCTATCATCTACGGTCTCGGAAACTTCTGGTATGAGACTGACAGTCATGATGCGCTCCTTCTTGAAATCAACTTTACAAGAGACACTGTTTATAATACAGCCAGCGTTGCGGATTCTCATTTTGATGCAACTCAGACCAGATATGCGATAAATGATGAGCCCGTCATCTCTTGCCTGCCCTGCGTACAGAATGAAGCGGTTACGCGTCTCGTTCTCGGTACAGAAGCAGGTAATGAGATCATAACAAAGCTTGTAAATATCTCGGACGGCAAGATCGCCATTGCCGAGGACGGTACACTTTCGGAGGCTGAAGCTTCATCCAAAGTTACACCTGCTGAATAAAAACATTCGAGGGCGGCCGCAGGTCGCCCTCTTATTTAAGGAGCCGAAAATGAAAAAACTACTTGTTGTTGACGGAAACAGTATTCTGAACCGCGCTTATTACGGAGTTCGGATTCTCACGAACAGCGAAGGAATGCCTACAAATGCCCTTTTCGGCATTGTAAATATTCTATCAAAGCAGCTTGAAGCAGTCTCGCCCGACTATCTTGCTGTCGCCTTTGATCTTAAAGCACCTACCTTCAGACATAAAATGTTTGCAGATTACAAGGCGGGCAGAAAGCCCATGCCCGAGGAGCTTGCAATTCAGCTTCCTTATGCAAAGGAGGTCTGCCGCGCTATGGGCTTTAAGGTACTCGAAAAAGAGGGCTACGAAGCCGATGATATTTTAGGTACTCTTGCTTCCATGGCACATTCCTCAGAGGACACCGAGGCTTATATTCTGACCGGCGACCGAGATTCGCTTCAGCTTATAACAGAGGATGGCAAAGTGAAGGTGCTTCTTGCGGGAAATACCGAGACCTCGGTTATGGACGAGGAAAAATTCAAAGAGAAATACGGAGTTTCCTCAACCGTTTTTGTTGATGTTAAAGCCCTTATGGGAGATTCTTCGGATAATATCCCCGGCGTTCCCGGCATAGGTGAAAAAACAGCGCTGAAGCTGATCGCCGAATACGGCTCGCTTAACGGCGTTTATGAATCTCTTGAAACCGCAGGTCATTCCGCAGGACTTATGAAAAAGCTCTACGAAGGCAAAGAAAGCGCATATCTTTCTCTTGATCTTGCAAGGATCAACTGTAATGTGCCGCTTGATATCAGCTTTGAAGAGCTCAAAAACGAAGGCTTTGACCTTGAAAAGCTCGCCCAGCTCTTTACGAAATTCGGTTTTTCTACGCTTTTGAAAAGATTCGGGCTGGATGAAGCTTCTTCGGCATCAAAAGTCCTTGAAGAATGTGAAAGGATAAATGCAGGCTCAGATTATGCGGATAAGCTAAGCGGAGATATCATTGCGCTTTATCTCGGAGAAAAGATCTCATTTTTTGACGGCAAAAAGATCATAAATGTAGACGGAGATATTTCCCAGCTCTCTTCTTTGCTTGAAAGCAACAAAAAGATAATTACTCATGACTGCAAGTCACTCTATAAAACTCTTGACAGCGCAGGCTCTCACTATCGCGGTGTATATCACGATATTATGCTTTCGTCATATGTGCTTAATGCTGCAGGGTCCTTTGATCTTCCCCATCTTGCCCTTGAATATCTCGGACTTGCATCGATATCCGAAGGAAGCGAAGCACAGGTGATCTATGCAATTTATGAGAAGATCACAGAAAAGCTGAGCGAGATCGGTGATTCGGAAAAGCTTCTTTATGATATTGAAATGCCGCTTGCCGCAGTGCTTGCCGATATGGAGATCGCAGGCTTCAGAATTGATACCGACGGGCTCAAGAAATACGGTGAAAATCTCGATATGCTGGCAAAGGATCTGGAAAACCGCATATATTTCTCGGCAGGCCGTGAATTCAATATCAATTCCCCCGCGCAGCTTGGCAGCGTTCTCTTTGAAACTCTGGGACTGCCCGCAGGTAAAAAGACAAAATCCGGCAGTTATTCCACAGGGGCGGACATCCTCGAAAAGCTCCGTCCTCATCATCCAATAATAGAGGATATCCTCGAATACCGCAAGGTCACAAAGCTGAAGAGCACTTATGTCGAAGGTCTTATCAAGGTTGCAGATGATAGCGGAAGAGTACATTCCTGTTTTAATCAGACGGGAACTACAACGGGGCGTCTTTCTTCGAGTGAACCGAATCTGCAGAATATACCGATAAGGACCGAGCTCGGGCGCGAGCTTCGCAAATTCTTTGTTCCCGAGGGCGAGGATCACAGGCTGATCGATGCCGACTATTCCCAGATCGAGCTCAGAGTTCTGGCATCGATTTCCGGAGACGAGGCAATGACATCTGCCTTCATATCGGGTGAAGATATCCATGCTTCCACCGCTTCTACCGTTTTCGGTGTTCCCAAAAATTCAGTGACCACTGAGATGCGTAAACGCGCTAAAGCTATAAATTTCGGAATCGTTTACGGCATGGGCGAATTTTCCCTTGCCGAGGATCTCGGAATATCGCGCGCTCAGGCAAAAAAATATATAGAAAGCTATCTTTCGGGATATCCCATGGTCTGCGCATATCTTGACGGCATCGTAAAGGACGCCTATGAGCACGGATATGTCACAACCCTTTTCGGCAGACGCAGATATATCCCCGAGCTCGCGGGACAGAATAAAAATCTTAAGCATTTCGGCGAAAGAGTTGCAAAGAACAGCCCGATTCAAGGAACCGCCGCCGACATCATTAAAATCGCCATGATAAACACATCAAAAAAGCTGAAGGAAAGCGGCATTGATGCAAGGCTGATACTTCAGGTGCATGACGAGCTCATTCTTGAAGCACATAAGGATTGCGCCGATCAGGCAGCAAGGATACTCGAGGAATGCATGGAAAATGCAGTAACGCTCGGCGTTCCCCTTCTCGCCAAGGCGAGCATAGGAAAGACTTGGTTTGATAATAAATAATCGAAAAATCCGCCTGCGGCTGCAGGCGGATTTTTATCATTTACTGATAATATTTATATTTTCGGGCAGAATTCCCGTCTGCTCGTAAACGATCTCGTTTATCTGGGATATCTGTGTATCAAGAAGCTCCTCGCCCTTGACTATAACACTGACCTTACCGCCGCTTACAACTGCAACACACTGTTCAAAGCCCTTTGAAACCACAAGTGTTTCGATATTCGATTCGTTCTCCATATCAGCGGCGATCTGACCGATCTCACCAAGTGCCATTTCCTTTGCCGCCGCATCTGCGCTTTCGTTGTCAACAACGCTCTGGAGAACCTCCATTGCCTCGTCTCTTGCCCTCTGACGGTTGATAAGCGAGGTTGCAAAATAGCTGTCTGCATCATCGCCTTCAGCTCCACTGAGGACTTCTCCGCTCGAAGCATTACTGCCGTCCATGCCCACAGCCGCCGAATAATCGAAGCCGTCTTTGTTATCAGAACCGCCGAAAAGAAGTACATTCAGTACGATAGCCGCGCCGATAAGCAGTACACTGCAAGCGATCATTGCATTCCGCTTACCGATCTTTGTAAAAAATTTTTTAGCCTTTTCCCATGTTTCTCTGAGTTTCATAATGATCTCCTTCCGAATTTTACTGTTTTTGGCTTGATATAAGATATGGTTTTAATCTACTTTTTATGACTTGGCGAAGTATCTTTTTCCGCTCCCGTAATATAAATTCTGTTTGTCGGCACTGCGCAAGAAGCAGAGATAAGAGAAAGAAGCCGATTTACAACCTCAGGATCGTCACCCCCGTCGCAGACTATGCCCACACCGCATATTTCGCTTTCGTCAAAGGTCAATGCAACCGTAGCTTCGCCTACCCCCTTGACTTTCTCGCATAAAGTACGTATCTTTTCCTCTGCTTGACTTTCAATGCTTGATCCGTAGCCGCCAAAATCGCCTATCATCAAGGCAATTCCGATAACTGCCGCAAGAACCGCAAAAAGCCATTTGATTTGAAATTTTTTTAATATTTTTATCACTCCATTCTCAGCTGACAATACATTCACAGCCGATTTTTTCTGACAGAAGCTTCTCGATCCTTCTCGGATTTTTAAATATTCCGCCGCCCGAAAGCTCTACAGTGATTTTTTTGATTTTAAAAGCATCATTCTCTGAGATAAGCTCACAATTAACCGAAAAATCTTCCTTTTCAAGATCAAATTCTTCCATCAAAAGCTCAGTAACGGCATTCTCTGAATTTTCCTCGGTAATATCGGAGAAAGTGCTTTGCCAGATATCTTCATAGCTTGCCTTTTGCGATTCGGTTAATCGATCAATGATCTCGTCCGAACTGAAATCAAAAGCACCGACAAGGGATATAATTGGCTTTCCTACCGCAGTAATAAGAAGAAGAGACATAATGAGAGACACTGCTTTTTTTAGCCCCTGCCCTTCGCCATCCGGGCATATTCCCGAGGCAATGCTTCCAAGAGCCGCTACTGCAATGACCGAAAGAATATAACCCTTCATCTCAACCTCCCGCGGCGGCACTGCATCTGATAAAGAGCGTCAGCGCATATATGAAGATAACCGAGCATATCGAGCAAACCGCCATCATATATCCGTAAATATTCCCTATCTCGGAAAGAAGCCTTCCCTCTCGCTCACAGCCCATCATCTTTGCGGCAGATGAAGAAATATTCACCGCGCTCCTCCCCAAAGCAAGGGAAATAAGCGGCGGCAAAAGAAGTATAATGATCACAATTATAGCAATACCGCCTACCGCGCTTCTTATATATTCAACACTTGCCGCTACCGTTCTGAGTGAATCGCCGACTGCTCCTCCAACCACGGGAATGAAGGAACCGACAGCATATTTCGCCGCCCTCGCACTAAGGCTGTCGGCTTTTGCGGTAAGCTGATTCTGCATTCCCATGACAAGTGCCATTATTGCCATAAGAAGCCCGAGACCGTAAGTATACATCCGCTTGAAGGTTCCTGAGATCTCGCCGAGAGAAAGATGCGAAGAGAATGCAGATGCCGCAGAGAAAGCAAGGCAAATACCAACTGCTGGCATAAGGGTTATTCCGCAGAGGTTTTCGCAGATGGAAAGAAACAGACTGAGCGAAGCTGTTCCTGCCGCCGCTGTGCTAACATTTCCTCCCGCCGCATAGAGCACTCCGATGAGAGGTATCATTGAATTGACCAAAGTCAGAAGTCTCTCAAGAAACTGATCTGCCATACGTATCATTTCCGTCTGCTCGCCTATAACGGCGGCAACTATTGCGGCGGTGGTGCAAAGACTGAAGGGCTCGCGCAAAGCTTTATTTCCCATACTTCCGAACATTGCATGCGCAAGCGCCGAAAGAAGCACAAGAGCCATCAGCCTTGCAAACATCCCGAGGGCATCCTTCATATAAAATCCCAACATGTCAAGAATTATCCCGAGGAATCCTACAGGCTCGGTAAGCTCTGTTACAGCCTCGGTCCGCTCTGTCACATCCTCCGAGAATATCCCACGCGGCAGAAGCTCGGCGATCTCATCAGGTATGCTTGAAATGAAGCTGTTATATTCCTTTTCGTAATCAACTGCAGGCGGTGCAAGGTCATCCGTTGCCGAAAGCGGAAGCGTAAAAAATATCATTACCAAAATAAGAATGATGGCTCGGAATTTCGCTACCATGAGAGCATTTCCTCGGCCGCCGTAAGGACCTCGTTAAAAAGCGGCAGTGCCAGCAGGAGCAGTTCTATCTTCCCCACAGTTTCAACTCCGCCGGCAATACTGTTTTCACCGCAATCTCTGCATATACCGGAGGTAATTTGTGTGAGATATGAGATCCCCAAAGCCTTCATAACGATCCTTCCATATTCTATCAGCCCGCTTTTTTCAACGGTTTTATCGGCAAATGACACAAGAGGTGACAGCATTGAAAGCGCAGTACCGATAAAAAGAACAGCGGAGGCAAATCGCAAAAGAGGGGCATAATTTTCTCTGAGGCTTTTTACGCAAAGCAGAGCGGCAAGGCAAAGTATTCCTGCTCCGCAGATCTTTACCGCGCTCACAGCCCGAATACCGTGCGGACAGTCTCGAAAAGAGTTCCCACCTCGCCAACGAGCATAAGAAGCACCACAACTATTCCCGTTACCGTCACCATCATAGCTTGCTCATCCCTTCCCGTTTTGCCGAGGATCTGAACCGCCGCCGAGATCAGAACCCCCATTCCCGCAACCTTCAGTACAAGAGATACATCCATGTCTGTTAAATATCCTTTCTTATCAAATTATCAGAATTATGATCCCGAGAGCCGCACAAACCGTGAGGGTGATTATAAGCTTCCGCTTTTTCGGATAATCATTTTTTCTTGCCGCAAGACAGCTTTCAAGCTCTCCCGAATAATATTTGCAAAGGCGCAATTGCTCATCGCGATAGCATCTTCCAAGCCCCGATGCAAATGACATTATTATTTCTCTTTCCTTTGGATCAAGTCTGTTTTCGGTCAGATCTATCAGCTTTTCAAGACTGATCGCCTCGCCTTCTCTTATTCCGCAAAGCGTTAAAAAACGCTCGTCCGCTCGCTCAAGGATCTCAGGCACGGGAAGATTCAGCATTTCGATCTGTTTATATATCTCTCTTATCAGCTCATTAAAGCCCCCAAGTAACTCAACATGCTTTTTTTCCTTTGATATCAGATATAATGAACAAAGAAAAGCAGAGATCAACAAAAGTACCGCCCCTATGATCTTATGCATCTATGAGTCCTCCGATATTTTTTCTGTTTATAAGAGTATATTTGCATAAGCTTTGCCCTTGCTTTCTTTCGAGGGAAAGATAGTTCTCAAATATCCCGGCGCGGTGAAGCTCGGCAATTTCTTCACGCTCAATAAGTCTCTCTGCACTTTCTCCATGCGCGCTTGCAATTATGGAAACACCGCTGTTTCTCGCCGCAAGGATCGCATTTGCCTCGGCACGGCTTCCGATCTCGTCGCATATGATATATTCGGGATTCATCACACGAATGGCTATCTCGATCCCTTCGCCCCTCGGATATCCTTCAAGGATATCAATATGTAAGTCTTCATTATCAAGCCCCGCGGAAATTTCTCCGTTTGTATCCACAATAGCTACTCTTCTTCCAAGTCTTCCGGATATTTCATATGCAAGAGCACGAAGAAAAGTGGTTTTTCCGCCTCCGGGCGGTGAAAAAATAAGCGTTCCTCCGCCAATATCCACAAGTGAATCGGCAAGATCTTTTACACTCGGCAATAATTTGCACGGCAGACGGATATTTATGGAAGAAATATCATGAACCGCCGTCACCTTTCCGCCGCTCAGAACAGCTCTGCCGCAAACACCGATCCTTATGCCGCCCTCAGCTCTGATATATCCCGCACAGACTGTCTCCGCATGGGCATAAACCGAACCTCCGCAAAGCTTATAAAAGACATCCTGCATTTCCTCTCTGCCTATGCATCTCTCGCCGAGAAAACTTTTTCCCGAAAACAAAAATTCACTTTTTCTGCCCCTTCTCAGCCTTATCTCTTCGGGGTTTCCTCGGCTTTCACGGCTCGTCCTCTCAAAATCGAGAAATACTGAGCTCGGAAGCGCTTTTTTCACAAAATCGGGCAGGTTGTAAGTCTGTTTCTGAATCATCATCAAATCACTCCCCGATAAATACTATTCGGCGGAGAGAAAAAAAATAACCGCCGAATAGTAATTCGGCAGTTATTTTTGTTTAATCCCTGTATTCAAGCCTTTTTCCGTTACAGACATAAACAAGATCTCCAAGCTCGTCTGTACGGTGATATTCTATGTTTCTTTCATTCAGCAATGCCACTATCTCTCGGTGTGGATGGCCATAGCTGTTATCCTTTCCGCAGGAGATCGCCGCAATGCTCGGTGTCACAGCATTTATGAAATCTTCGGAGCTTGATGTTGAAGATCCGTGATGCCCCATTTTAAGAAAATCGCAATCAAGATCGAATATAGAATATTCCCGGAGGATGTCTTGTTCCTGTATTGCTTCCGCATCGCCCGTAAACAGCATGCGAACTGCACCGTATGTGATCCTTGTAATAACGCTGGTATTATTCAGATCGCGTTCTTCTCCGACAACTATAGGTCCCATTATCATGATCTCAACATCGCCCACATAATATTTCATATCCGGTTCTGCTTCTATTATGTTGGCTTCACTGCGCTCGAGAGCATCGAGCAGCTTTTCAAAGGTGTTCGTCGTTGTGACCGCGGGCGACATAATGACATTTCTCACCTCATAATTATCCATTATCATGTCCGCACCGCCTATGTGATCTTCATGCGGATGGGTGAAAATGCAATATTCAAAGCTGTCAACTCCGACAGAATCAAGATAATTCGAGAGAGCAGTCTCGGATTCGCCCGTACCTGCATCTATGAGGATATTTCCAGCCTCGGTCTTAAAAAGAACGCTGTCACCCTGACCTACATCGATAATATGCATTTCGACAGTACCCTCAACAAGAGATGCGGCTTCTTCTCTGTTAAGATATCTGAAGACTGCTATTATAAGGAAAATAAGTATTATGACAATATCAATAGTTAACTGCTTCTTGGTTTTTTTCTTCATGTTTTTCTCCAAAAAATCTTATTTTATGATAATTTTACAACATTTTCAAAAAAAATTCAATAGGAAAAGTAAAAAATTGCTTGACAAATATATTTTTGTATGTTATAATATCAATTCGAAACAGGGCAAAAGTCCTGTCTCCTTACCGTGAAAAAATTTCGTATTTCACGGTCAAAAGTCCATAGGGAGGTGTAAAAATGGATAAGGTAATCAATTCTTATGAAACACTGTTCATCGTAAATTGCGAAAATGGCGAAGAAGCTGTTAAGGCAACAGTGGACAAGTTCACAGGACTTGTAGCTGAGAACGGTACCGTTGAATCCGTAAACGAGTGGGGCAAACGCAGACTCGCTTACCCGATCGACGATATTCCTGAAGGCTACTATGTTGTTGTAAACTTCAAGAGTGAGGCTGAGTTCCCTGCAGAGCTTGAGCGTATCTTCAATATTGATGAGAACATTATGCGTTCTATCGTTGTTAAGATCGATCCCAAGAAGGTTGCAGCGAAGGAAGCCGCTGCCGAAGCTGAAGCAACAGCAGAAGAGACAGCAGAAAACGCTGAGTGATCTCAAAAATCTAAAAAACTTGTTCTGTAGGAGGCGTTACAAATGGCTAATTTCAATTTCAACAAGGTTATGCTCGGCGGAAGACTTACCGCAGATCCAGAAAACAGACAGACGGAAACCGGCATTTCGATGACAAGATTCTCGATCGCCGTAAACCGCCGCCAAAGCAAGGATTCAAATCAGCCTCAGGCGGATTTTTTCAATGTCGTTGCTTGGCGTGCAACTGCTGATTTTGTCAGCAGATTCTTCAAGAAGGGTTCTTCCATTTTCGTTGTGGGAACCATTCAGAACCGCTCCTGGACGGATAATGACGGTAACAAGCGCTATGCTACCGATATCGTTGCTGATGAAGTTAATTTTGTAGACGCTAAGGGAGAAACCCCCGCGGGCGGTCAGTATACCCCCGATTCCTACGAGCCTTCCTTCTCAACTCCTTCGGCAGACGCTCCGAAGTTTGAGGAGATCAAGGGTGACGATGACCTGCCCTTCTAAAGAGGCAGACAAAAAAATTTAACAGGAGGATTTCATAAGATGGATAACAACGTCGAGAGAGAAGTTCAGCAGCGCCCTGCTTATAAGAACAATCGCAAGAGAAAAAAGGTTTGCGTTTTCTGCGAGAGCAAGGTTGCTTATATCGACTATAAGGATTCCGCTAAGCTCAGAAAGTTCATTTCCGAGCGCGGCAAGATTCTTCCCAGAAGAATCTCCGGAACATGTGCAAAGCATCAGCGTGAGCTGACAACCGCTATCAAGCGCGCACGTCAGGTTGCACTCCTGCCCTACATTTCCGACTAATATTTTAATAAAAAGCATCTTCTGCGGAGGATGCTTTTTTTATCACATTTTGACGGCAAAACAGTTTTTATATTGACAAATCTGTAACAAAGTGATATAATTAATCAAATTTTATTTGGAGGATAACATGAAAAAAACGGTTTTTGCAATCGTAATAGTTCTTACACTCACAATCTCGGCTATATCGGTAAGCGCTCTCAGCGTTGAGGAAGCATTTGACTTTAAAGAGTTCTCTCATGATGGTCTCATACTTCCCTACCGTCTCTATGTTCCGGAAGACTACAACGCGGAAAATGAATATCCTTTGGTAGTATTCCTTCACGGTGCAGGCGAAAGAGGAAGAGACAATGACCTTCAACTGAAAAATGCTGTTCAGACACTTTTCGATCGCGAGGACGGTCTTATGTCAAATTCTATCGTAATCGCTCCACAGTGTCCCGAGAATGAACAGTGGGTAGACACCCCTTGGGCCGATGGTAATTACAGCACAGATGAAATTCCCGAATCAAACGAGCTTGCCGCAGTAGTTGCTCTTGTTGATTCAATGGCAAAAGAATACAGCATCGACAAGGCTCGTATTTACGCAATGGGCGTTTCCATGGGCGGCTTTGGCACATGGGATCTGATAACCCGTCATAACGATATTTTTGCGGCAGCAGCACCTATATGCGGCGGCGGCGACCCTTCAAAAGCAGAATTGCTTATCAACACTCCTATCTATACCTTCCATGGCACAGCGGATAATTCTGTTCCCTACGAAGGTACTGCGGAAATGGTTGAGGCTCTTGAAGATATTGGCAGTAGACTGATCAATTTCATTACATATGACGGCGAAGGTCACGGCATTTGGGAAATGGCAAGTGCCGAGGCCGATTGGCTTGAATGGCTCTATGAGCAGAAGCTGACCGACCGCTATCCCGAAATCGATGAGACCGAGGCAGACACTGAGACCGAAGCTCCCGAAATAACGGATACCGATGCTGCATCCGATAGCGTTCAAAGCGAATCTGCTATCACCACAGAGCCATCCCCCGAATCTGATAAAACAGACGAGAGAGAATCAAACGAAAACAACTTCCCCATTTGGATAATCGCCATAATAGCAGCAGTCATAATTGCCCTCGGAATTATAATTTTCTCTAAGAAAAAAGGAAATAAGGAATAATTTTGATTCGGACGGGCTCAAAAAAGCTCAATAGAAGATTTGAATAAAAACTCCGTCAAATTCGGTAAAAACCGTTTTCGCGGAGTTTTTTATCTACAGTACGTAATTTATGATTTTTAAGCAAAAGCACGAAATAAATTTAGCATAATATCAAAAATTTGAACGATTTGCCTATAAATATGAACGATTTACCATTGTTATTTCATTTTTATTCATGTATAATATAATTACCAAAATTATAAAAAGGAGAATAGAAATGAACAAAAAGCTAATAGTTCTACTTTCTGTACTTTTAATTCTGACTTTCGTATTCTCGATTTCGGCATTTGCAACCTCTGAGGACATTACCGAAACAGATACGGACATCACCGCTATTATGGAATCCTTTGCAGGCAAAAAGGTCTCCATACTTGGCGACAGTATTTCGACTCTGAAAGGTGTTTCGAATAATACTGAATATAACACCACAATAGGCAGCAATGCTTACTATTATTCATCCGGTCAAGCCTCCAAATGGTGGCAGCAGGTCATCGATGTGCTCGGCATGGAGCTTTGCGTAAACAACTCCTGGTCGGGCAGTAGGGTGCTCGAAAACAACAAGGGTACTGATGATAATAACTCAGCAGGATACGTTACCCGTTGCTTAAATCTTCATAACGATACCGGCGAGACTCCCATACTTCCCGACATTATCTGGGTATTTCTCGGAACGAACGATTTTACCCACAATCAGTCAGCTATGGGCAGCTTTGACGCTATTAACTATGATACCCTCATTACCCTCGGAGAGGACGGCACATATACCTATGCAACACCAACAACGGTTTTCGAGGCTTATGCCATTATGCTCCACAAGATGCAGCAGGCATATCCCGCGGCTGAAATTTACTGCCTCAATCTTCTCCTTCGCCGCGATCCCGTGCTTGCGGGCAAGACAGATGTAGGTCAGCCTACCGTCTTTAATGCGGAGCTTGCAAAGGTGGTAGAAAAGGCAGGCGTACACCTTGTAGACCTTGAAAACTGCGGTCTTGAGTCCACCCCCGAAATTTATGATTTCTATATCACCGACCAATATGTTCACCCCGGTTCATACGGAATGGACCTTATGTCTGCGGCTCTCCTTTCCGAAATGGTTGGCACAGATTTCCATCCGGTTGTGCTTGATGCCATAGGCGCTTCAAGAAGCAACACCACCTTCTATGCTATCGACGGCAGCTCATATACCACCGATATCACCCCCAACACCTCTTATGAAAATCTTCAAGTGAATGTAACCATGGGCGGCGTAGATGTTACCGATGCCTTTTATTCCAATGGTACAGTAACGATTCCTGCCGTTACAGGTCATGTTGTTTTAAATGCAACAGCAGAGGTTCAATACAAGGATTATCTTCAAACCCTTCCCGAAAACCTCTGCAAGGGCGTCAACCTCTGGACAACACTCACCCCAACAAGAAAATGCTTCACAAATGACTATAAATGGGAAAACGCAAGCACCACCTCATATTCTATAACCTTTGAGGTCAGTGGCGGAGACCAGCTTTGGGCAACTTCCTTTCAGGAGTCAGGCACCAACGGAGGCACAAGAAACGGCATACGCCTTACATGGTTCTTAAATGACGGCACCTTTAAGTCGATCAGCCCCGATGCAACCTATTCTGAATTTTCCGCTAACGGATGTATGACCGCTCCCGAAAATGCGGTGGCTGTCAATCTTATTCAGTGGACACCTGACACAACAAACGAGGTTTATTTCCTAAATAAAGAGCACAGTTACCAAGCAACCACTGTTAATGGCTATGATCTCGAGATCTGCTCGGTTTGCGAAAGCTACAATAATTCGACCTTTGACGGAGCTGTTACCCTTGAAGGCTTTTCCATAAAGCTCGAATCCACCGAGAATGCAGACGGTACTATTACAACGAACGGTCTTAGAAGTATCTCCTCTTTCGACTGGAACAAGAATAGCAAATTCGAAGTAATGGGCTATGAGCTTTTAGAGTACGGCGCAATTGCTGTTTCCAAAGATCAGTATGAGAGCGACGGAAAAGTTGAAATCGATGCTTCTACCCGTGCGCTTACTACCGGCGGTAAAAAGGTTGCTGTTTGGCAAGACGGAAAATATGTAGGAAGTAAGCTGAAAACTATTAACGGTGTTGAACAATATGCCCTTACAGTAGTAAATTATGAAGCTAATCACGCTAAAGATGTTTATTTCTGCGCTTATTCTATCTATGATTATAACGGCGAAACCGTTATCACAATCGTAGACTATCCTGTCGATGGATACGAATATGCAAACCTCTATCAGCTCACCCTTGATATGTACGTGAACGGCGCAATCAACTCGTCCAACACCGACGATACCGCCGTTTGGAATACACTTCTCACAGGTGTAGTCACTCTGACCTCCGATGAATACGGAACAGGCGCTATCGATATGGACGAAAATGCCTTTGGAGAAACCTTTACCTTTAAGGAAATCGCCAGTATGGCAAGTGGCAACACCGTAAATGAAAATATAAAAATAACACTTTTCAATGATTACAGAACCGGCGATTATATTGCTATTTGGAGGGGAGAGGGAAGAATTTCAAGTTGTGCTACGGGTTATTCACAGTTTTATTATAATACAGCCAGAACACAAATGTCGCACCCCAAGCTCACAAAAGCAACCAGCCAAAAAATCAGCACATATGTGTTTGATGATGGCATTACAGGCATAAACACAAAATATGTACTGCGTGGTTCATATGTTAAAACATTGGTTTGTGCTAAAACATTCAATTATATCGGCGCCCAAACTTTCGAATATACATATTGGCTAACATCAATGTATCAAGCAAAAGCAACAGGACAAATGCAAAAAAACGAAGAAGGGTTAATGGATCTTTCATTTATTACAACACTGTATACAAAGGAATTCCTTTATAAATGTGATTCTGCTCTTGGAGTGAAGAAAATACATTTCCCATCAAAATTTGCAAATGAATATTTCGACCAAGGATCTATATCTCAGGGAAATACTACTACAAGATATAAAATCACTAAGATTTGGTGCGGCGATACAGCAGAACCGGCAGACGGTGTTATCGATTTCTCGGGTGTTACAAACATGAAGCATGTGAGAGGTTCGTTATGTGCCGCAATGAGCAAGGATTGTTCTGAATATATTGTTATTTTACCCGATAACTGTACAAGATTGACAAATCCGTCCAGTAACTCTCACAACGCTTTTGGAAAGATCAATGTTACTCAAATTCGTCAAGCAACTTACACCGAAAGTATCGTTACAGATATTGCTGCAAATAGTAATATAGCAGCTACAGCCAAATACTGCGATCTTGAAGGAAATGAATGGGTAGCGCCCACAGAGGAAAATACCCTCAGAATCCTTGCCATCGGCAACAGCTTCAGTGAGGATGCTATGTGGCATCTCTATGGCATTCTCAACAATGCTATCGAAAACGATGCTATTGACTATGAATATGTTTCCCTTGGAAATCTCCGCAAGAGCAGCTGTACCCTCGATACCCATTGGAGCAATATAGAAAACAATACCGGTGCTTATAACTATTATACAAACACAAACGGCGAGTGGTCATATGTATCAAGCTATGCCCTTGAAACTGCTCTCACCTCACAGCAGTGGGATATCATAACCATTCAGCAGGAAAGCGGAAACAGCGGCGTACCCACTTCATATTCCAATCTTGCAAACATAGTCGATTATGTCAATACTAACAAAACCAATGAAAATGCAAAGATCTATTGGCACATGACATGGGCTTATCAGTCTGATCTCAGCCGCGAAAGCTTCGCTACCAATTATAACAACGATCAGATGACAATGTATAATGCCATTATCAGCACAGTTCAAAGCAAGGTTACAACAATCGATGGTATTGCAGGCGTTATCCCCAGCGGAACAGCTATTCAGAATGCGCGCACATCCTATCTTGGCGATACCCTCACCCGTGACGGTTATCACCTCAGCTACGGTCTCGGAAGATATATTGCCGCCATGACTTGGCTCAGTTACATCACAGGCGTTTCCCTTGATAATATCAACTGGGTTCCCGAAGGCTATGCAAGCATTGCTCTTGATATGAGCGTCATTAAGGAATCGGTAAATAACGCTATTACCACACCTTATGAGATAACATCTTCCGCTTATACTGAAGAGCCTGAGCATACCGATGCAGAGTATTTCGCGGCATATAATCTTGATATAGCAAACTATTCTTCCCTTGATCTTACCGAATATACGCATTTTCAGCAGTATTATCAGTCGGTAAAGGCTCTGCCTACTTCCATGACAAGCGGAAGTGACTTGGCAAAACAATATATCGGATTCGGTACATTTGATAAAACCACTCTGCCCGTAGGTTCTGTTATTATTGTAGACACCGAAGACGGATATATATATCGTCCTGAGGGTTGGATAGATGCAGAAACAAACAACACAACAAGACCCGATGAGGTTACCGAAAAATTTGTTGTTGCAGATGAAGATTGGTGGGGAACTTTCACCATCCGAGGCTTCAATTTCACAAAAGGCAGTGAAATCACAGAAGAGGAAGCTTCCCACTTCAGAATTTATATTCCCTCATCAAATACTTAACGAAAAACTGTTTTAAACAGTTCGTAAATAAAAGCAATAGCCCATCAGCTTTTGATGGGCTATTGTTGTTTTTTATTACAAAATCAAAATAATTATGGATAAACAATTTTTTACATAAAAGTTTGATTTCATGCATTTTAACATTTCCATTTTTTATTTTCTCAAGCTTTTCGGAAGCTTTCGAACCTCGCGAAGCGAAAAATCCTCATGCATAAGGCTTGAAAATTCTTCGGAATCTTCCGCCGAAAGCACGTTTGCAGCATATGCATAAAGCAATGAATAAGCATCCGCTTGGGATATCTTCTGTATTTCCCTGCCGTCATTTTCTTCGATAAATTGCGAGAGTTCCAAATAAAAATCAAAGGGCGATGGGAGCTTCCCAAGTGCAAATTCTATGCATTTATCAAAATTTCCGCTCTCGTGATATCTCTCAAGAAGAAAAGATATTTTTTCCAGCGTATGCATTTCCTCATAGGATATCCAATTGCTTTGCAGAACCGTATAGGGCGTTGAGGACAGATATTTATAGCCGTATTTATCCGCATCTCGGCGCAATGCCGTACCGTGAAGAAGCTTTAGAAAACCAAGCTGTAATTTATGGCATGCGGGATATGCGCTGTCAAAAGAAGCTCTGAAGCTATGGAAATCTTCATAGGGCAAGCCTGCAATGAGATCAAGATGAAGATGAATATTTCCCATCGCCTTTATCCTGCGGCAATTCTCCAAAGTTTTACCCACATCAAGATGCCTTGAAACCTCTGAAAGTGTCATGGGATTTGTGCTTTGCAGACCCACTTCAAGCTGAATTTTTCCATGGGGCATATTTTCTAAAATCTCAAAGCTCTCTTCATCGAGCAGTGATGCGCAAATCTCAAAATGATATTTCTTTGTAAATTCATCTGAAAGAAGTGCTCTCCAAATGGCATTCGCTCTCGAAATATTAAAATTAAAGGTTCTGTCGATGAATTTAATTATCTTGAAATCATCGCCCAGTCCTTCAAATTCACGAAGCTCCGAAAGCGTTTGTTCAACACTTTTGGAAATTACACCGACCTCGGCAGAAGAAAGGCAATATGCGCAGGAAAATGGACATCCGCGCGAAGATTCATAATACAGTATGCTCTTCCCCTGCCCCGATATTTCGTCTTTTCTATAGAGGATACCGTCCGGGATCTCATTTTTCACCGAAGCATAGATCCTTTCGGGTGTTTTTCCCTTTTCAATAGTCTTACAGACTTCGGGCAAAACTGATTCGCCTTCGCCGCAGATTATTGAATCGATAAAATGATATTTCTCAAATCTCTCGGTATCATATGAAACCTCAGGACCGCCGAAGATGATTCTGCTTTCGGGCAAAAGCGCGCGAAGATCCTCGGCAATACCGAGCATTTCTTCGATATTCCATATATAACAGGAAAAACCGTAAATATCAGCCTTGTGTGAATAGAGAGTATGCAGAAGCGAAGATGTTCGGTCTCTCAGATTCCCCTCTACAAGCACGGTCTCAAAGCCCTCTCGTTCAAGAGAAGGACGAAGGCATCTTATGGCAAGCCCCGTATGCGAATACGAGCCGCAAAGGGCAAAAAGAACTATCTTCATATCGGCACTCCTTTTTTAACTTCTGATAAATTATAACATACAGCCAAGGAAAAGGCAAGATTTTAAAGCGATAATTTTTTGATGAATTCTTTTGTGAATTTCTCCTTTGCGGTAAAATCCATCGCGCTCTTATATATTTCTTCGATCTCAAAATGAGTGTTCTTAACATTATTCAGGGCTGATAGCGTCTCCTCCATCATCAGATCACGCAATTTCATGGCGTTTCTAAGAGCGGTTCGAGACAAAGCAAGAGCTTTCGAGGGCAAAAAACGCGACATAGAAACGATCTTTGCATTTTCGCTGTCACCTGATGTGAACAGAATACCATCTCTGTCAAAATAAACAGCGTCAAGTCTATCGGAATTTACGGGATCATAGGAAAGCGTTACGGCAAGTTTTTTCAGCATGGCAAAATTTGCAACTTCCGAGAGATAGACATGGGCTGTGTCAAATAAATCGACTATTTTATATATCTTTTTCGCCTTATTTTCAAGGCTGTCAAAGCGCACTCTTCCCTCCATGCCTACAGAATCGCATATTGCAATGCTCGGTCGGTATGCTTCGCCATCCTTTATGTTTTTCAGTTGAGAAATCACGCTTTTGCGGAGTTTTTCTCTGTCGATCAAAGGCGAGGTCAGCTTTTCCGCGGCTTCGCTTATCTCATGGTATGCGGCAAGATATCGGTAAGCTCTTGCATAATGCTTTTTCTTTTCGGCATTCAAAACTTCTATGCGCTCGCGCTTTGCCGTAAGCTCCTCAATGCTCCAGAAAACTCCGAGATCCACAATATCCTCAGCCGCACCGGGCAGATTTGCATCTGTATCATGAGGTGCAGTACCGTCAAGCACCGCTATCCTGCCATCGATAATTATGCCGTCAAGCGACCGCTGATCCGAGGAGCAGTAATAATAGACAACATGCTTTTTCTTCTTCTCGGCTGCTTCCGCAATACAGCGCATGAACAGATTTTTGCCCGTTCCGGGTCCGCCCTTGATTATGTATACATGCTCAAGATTCGCAGAATTGAATATCTCCCCGAAATAGCTCATAAATCCGCTTCCCGAATTTGATGCCGCAAAATAACGCTCTTCCATAATAAGACCTCCAAAATTATATTCGGTACAGCATATGCATCATCCTTTTCCTTGTTTACATATAATTTTTAAGGTAAATATAGCAAAAAATAAGCCACACCGAGGTGTAGCTTATCTTTTATTTATAAACCACGTTGTTTTCTCCGAGGAGCTTTTTGAGTTCTCCAAGAAGAAAATCATCGGCAAAGGCACCTGTGCGGTAAGTGACATATTTTGATGACGAGCTATCGTAAAATATCACCTGTGCACTGCCTTCAAAGATATCTATGAGATTTTCGGCTTTTTTATAAAGCCTACCCTCAAGATCGGGTACTCGCAGGAAAAGCTTTTTTGATGACGGAATATTTTCGCTTCTTTCAGATGTCTGCGGAGCTTCCTTTTTACCCGGTTGATATGAGCTTTGCCTTGTGTATCTTGCATTTTCGATAAGGAGAGTAATCACCGAAACAATAACTCTCGGCTTATCTTCTTCGCGGATAGAAAGAGTTCCCAATACCGAAAGTGCTTCATCCTCACGGATAAAGGGCGCAAGATCTCCATACTGCTTTGCAAAAACTATACATTCAAGCTCGCCATATCTGTCGGAAAGCGTGAAGAACGCCATTGTATCGCCGTTTTTTGTAGTCTTTCTTGTGACAGAGGTGACTATACCTGCGATCTTTACGCGCTGTCTGTCCGAATATGCAGGGGCATAATCCTCCCCATCCTCTTCGCTTCCGACAGCGGCGATCTCCGCAATGCTGTTCACTCCCAGATCTGCAACATGATTTGAAAAACCGTCGAGAAGATGTCCCGAAAAATACATTCCTGAGCTTTCTCTCTCGAGAAGCAGAAGCTCTCGCATGGAATATTCGGGAATATCGGGGTATTCATATGCGGGAGCAGTCTGCACCGCGGCCGCTGAAAACATATCAAGCTGACCTTCGATATTACTGCGGTTTTTATTCTGAAGAGTATCAAGAATATTTTCAAAGCTCGCCATCAGACGGCTTCGGCAGATCCCGAGATTATCAAAGGTACCTGCCTTTATCAGCGTTTCCACCTGTCGGCGGTTAAGACCCGATCCGCTCATGCGCTCGGCAAAATCGTCAAAGGATTTAAAAGGCTTTTGCTCGCGTTCCTTTACTATCGCATAAACAAAGGGCTCTCCAACATTCTTCAGGGCAAGAAGCCCGAATCTAATATTCTTTCCGCTGACATGGAAATACATTTCGCTTTCATTGATATCGGGAGGAAGAACATTTATGCCAAGCTTACCGCAATCCGAAATATATTCGGCGATCTTTGCGGGACTGCCGAGAACCGAAGTAAGCAGGGCAGCCAGATACTGTCGGGGATAATGTGCCTTGAGATAGGCTGTGCGATAAGAGATAAGGGCATATGCCGCCGCATGGCTCTTATTAAAGGCATAATTGGCAAAGCTCGCCATTTCTTCAAAGAGCTCGGACGCCGCCTTTTCATCTATGCCACGGCTTACCGCACCCGAAACAAAGCTCTCCTTTTCCGCCGCCAGCACGGAGGCTTTTTTCTTTGACATTGCGCGGCGCACAACATCGGCATGTCCATAGCTATAGCCCGCAACCTCTCGGCAAATGCTCATAACCTGCTCCTGATAAACGACACATCCGTAGGTCGATCTCAGTATAGGTTCGAGACAAGGAAGCTTATATTCAACTTTTTCGGGATTGTAGCGACATTCAATATATTTTGGGATAGAATCCATAGGTCCCGGTCGGTAAAGAGCTATCGCCGCAATGATATCCTCGATGGATTCGGGGCAAAGATTCTGAAGCATAGATCTCATTCCGCCGCTTTCAAGCTGGAAGATGCCTTTTGTTTGACCCTTGGATATCAGTTCATAGGTCTCCGCATCGTCAAGGGGCAATTTTTCTATATCAAAATCGGGTTCGCTCTCTCTTATCTGTTTACTTGCATCCTCCATAATTGTGAGATAACGCAAAGCAAGAAAGTCAAATTTCAGCAGTCCGAGAGATGCGATAGTATCCATATCATACTGAGTAATGACCGCACCGTTGCTCTGAGAAAGCGGAACATAGCTCCATATGGGCTTATCGGTTATAACAATACCCGCCGCATGGATCGATACATTTCTCGGCATGCCCTCAATGGCAATTGCCGTATCAAGCAAACGCTTTACCCTTTCTGATTCGTTATAAAGCTTCTTCAGTTCGGGAAGCTTCAGGGCGTTTGCAAGGGTTATATTAAGCTCATGCGGAATCAGTTTTGCAACGGCATCCACCTCGGAATAAGGCATTCCGAGAGCTCTTCCAACATCTCTTACCGCCGCCCTCGCCGCAAGAGTACCAAAGGTTATTATCTGAGAAACATAATCTCTGCCGTATTTTTCGGCAACATAATTTATGACCTCATCACGCCTGTTATAGCAGAAATCAACATCGATATCGGGCATGCTGACTCGCTCAGGATTGAGAAAACGCTCAAAGAGCAGATCGAATTTAATTGAATCAACGCCCGTTATACCTATAAGGTAAGCTACAAGGCTTCCGGCACCCGATCCACGCCCGGGTCCTACGGGGATCTTCTTGCTCTTAGCATAGTTTATATAGTCGGCAACGATAAGGAAATACTCGGAATATCCCATGCTTTCGATCACCGAAAGCTCATATGCCATTCTCTCACGGTATTCAGCTTCCGTATGTCCGTTTTCCTCAAAAACTATATGTCCAAGGGAAATCTCGCGCTTTAATCCTTCTTCGGCAAGGCGGGCAAGATAATCCGAGGGAGCACTGCCATCCGGAGTTTTAAAAGCAGGCAGATAGAGATGATCAAAATCAAAATCAAAATTGCACTGCTCGGCGATCTTTACGGTATTTTCTATTGCTCCTTCGTATTTTCCGAAGAGCAGGTTCATTTCATCGGTATTTTTAAGATAGAATTCATCGGTCTCAAAGCCTGTTTTTGCATCATCATCGACCGTCACATTCATCTGAACGCACATAAGAACCTTTTGGGAATAAGCATCCTTTCGGCGCAGATAATGGACATCGTTGGTAGCAACGAGACCTATACCGCACTCCTCCGCTATCTTCACAAGCTTTGGCAGAATCTCTATCTGTTCGCTTATTCCGTGATTCTGTATTTCGATATAATAATCTTCGCCGAAGATCTCCTTCATTTCAAGGGCGTGCTTCTTCGCCTCTTCATCCAGCCCCGAAAGGAGAAGCCTCGGTATCCTTCCCGCCAGACATGCTGAAAGAGCTATAATTCCCTCATGGTGAGATGCAAGAAGCTCCATATCAATTCTGGGCTTTGAAAAAAATCCCTCAGTAAAGCCCTTTGAAACAAGGTAGATCAGATTTTTATATCCGATCTCATTTTTGCAAAGGAGAACAAGATGATTATATGCTCCATCGCTGATCGAATTTGCCTTTTCAAATCTCGATCTCGGGGCAACATAGACCTCAGAACCTATTATCGGCTTTATCCCCGCAGATTTGCAGGCGCGGTAAAACGCCACGGCACCGTACATATTACCATGGTCTGTTATCGCGACCGCGCTCTGTCCGCATTCCTTGACCCTTTCGGGTATCTCGGTTATGCGGCATGCGCCGTCAAGAAGGCTGTATTCACTATGGAGATGAAGATGAACGAAATCCTTTGCCATAATTCTCCTTATTTTTCACCGATATCCTCGGCAAATTTTTTTATCTTAGCAAATCTGTGGCTAAGCCCCGATTTTGAAAGAGGCGGCAAAAACATACCGCAGATCTCCGAAAGAGACGCTTCGGGATTCTCTGCTCTGAGCCTTGCAGTTTCTCTTAAATCATTGGGCAGAGCCGGAAGAAGACCGGCATTTTCTATTTTTCTTATAGCGGCAATTATCTCTTGAGAGGCACTTACCGATTTTGCTATATTTCCAGCCTCGCAGTTTGCACGGCGGTTTGAATCATTTCGTATTTCTCGGACTATCTTATCATTCATACATTCAAAGAGCATTTTCGATGCGCCGAGATAGGTCAGAATATCCTCTATCGCCTCGCTCTCCTTAAAATATAGACCGACGCCCGTGCGTCTGTTTGCGATCTTCGCCTCAAAACCGATCTCGCGCAGTTCCGAAAAAAGAAGCTTAGCCCTTTTTGCGTCCTTAACCGTAAATTCAAGATGATAAGACTTCATGGGATCGCTTACGGAAGCTGAAGAGAGAAAGACTCCTCGCATAAAATAAGCTCTGCAATCATCACAGCGAAAACCGATAACATCGGAAAAAGCTTCCGCTTCTTCGAGCTTTCCGAATATCTCTGATGCAGAACGTGAAGAAAAGGATAACACCTTTCTTATATGGCCGAATCTCTTTCTTTCGCTCTTAAAGGGCTCTTTTCCGAATTGCTCCTTTATGGCATTAAAAGCCGACGAATAAACGTCATCATGCTCGCTTTCAAAAGCTATCAGACCCTCCTCAGAGGGAAAAGAATTTATAAGAAGTCCGAAAACAAAAGCCTTTCTGCAGCAGGTCTTTTTGGGCACTTGACAGGCAAGCTCTGTTTTGACATTTTCGGAAAATGACATTTTCACATTTCTCCAATAAAGCGTATTTCACATTCGATATCTATGCCGTGTTTGCTTCTTATCACGGTCTTTATGTGATCCACAAGAGCAAGAACATCGGCAGCAGTCGCGCCGCCGCGGTTTATAACAAAGCCTGCGTGCTTTTGGGAAACCTGAGCACCGCCTACAGTATAGCCTTTAAGACCGCATTCATCAATAAGCTGTGCCGTAAAGAAACCGGGATAACGCTTAAAGGTACTGCCCGCACTCGGAAATTCCAAGGGCTGTTTTTCGGCTCTGCGGCGAAGAAGCTCATCACATTCGGCTTTTATCTCATCGGGATCTCCGTTTTTTAAAGCAAAATCTGCCGAGAGTATTATTCTCTCGGGATGATCCATATATGAGGAATGGCGGTAAGCAAAATCATGCTCATTTGCCGAAAGCTCGCATATCTCTCCCGAATCGGTATCATAATAACGAGAGCCCGTAAGGATATCGGAAATCTCACCGCCGTAAGCACCCGCGTTCATGAAAACTCCGCCGCCGACCGTTCCCGGAATACCGCACATAAAACGCATTCCGTCAAGCGATTCCCTTTGCGCCTTTGATGAAAGGATCGGCAAGGTAACGCCGCTTCCCGCTCTGACTGCAGTACCGTTAATTTCTATATTTTTCAGCCCATGAGTTGTAATGATTACCCCTCTGAAGCCCTTATCCGAGAAAAGAATATTACTTCCGCTGCCGATAACGCAAAAGGGAGTTTTGCTTACCTTTGCGGCTTCGATAAGGGCAGTAAAGCTCGCTTCATCGGCAGGTCTCGCAAAATAGTCCGCATTTCCGCCGATACGAAAGCTTGAATGAGCAGAAAGTGGTTCATCCTTCTGCCAAGCGTTCTTTGGTAATATTTCATTTATAAGCAGAGAAAAATCCGACATGTTTACCTCTATCATTCGCCTAAAATTATTCCTTCAAGCTCGCTAAGCTTAGTTATGCAGTATTTGATCCCCGAGCCCGCGGGTATTCCTCTGCCCTTTGGTGAGAAATAACAGCAATCAAGCCCCGCACGGATACCGCCCTTCATATCAGAGGTCATGGAATCGCCCACAACCAGAGTTTTGGAAGGATCATAATCGGGTATCCTCTCCGCAACATATTCGAAAAAGTGAATGCTCGGCTTCTCATATCCAACCTCCTCGGAAATGAAAAGCTCGCTGAAATATTTATATATGGGAGAGAGCGCAAAGCGATTTCTCTGAACATATCCTATCCCGTTGGTTATAATATAAAGACGGCATTTTCCCGAAAGCTTTTCTATTATTTCAAGTGCACCGTCAATAAGAAAACGCTGCTCCGAAAGCTTATCGGTATAATCATGAGAAAGCTTATCTAAATCGCAGTCAAAGCCCTTCAGCTTTCCGAATATCTCAAATCTTTTAACTCGCAAGGTCTCCTTATCGACCTCTCCGCGCTCAAGCGCCTTCCAGAGAGAATCGTTTATTGCACTGTATTCCTTAACATCCGCTTCGCCGAGCTCATAACCGTATATTTTGCAGGCAGCAACCAGTGCCTCCCGCTCACCGCGGATAAAATCAAAAAGCGTACCGTCCGCATCAAAAAGTATCGTATCATATCTCTGCATATCAACACCTCACTAATGCTTTTTTATATATTATACCACCGAGATACAAGAAGTTCAAGTAAAATTTATCAATAACACTTGTAAAAATTAAAAAAATATTGTATAATATAATATATTATGCTGGAATCATATGCCAAAACGGAGGAAAATATGTCAAACGAAAAGCTAAGAATAGGTATGCTCGGCTTCGGATCAATGGGAAAGACGCATACATATGCGCTTAAAAATCTTCCCTTTTTCTATCCTTCTCTTCCCTTTGAAGCAGAGCTTGGCGGAGTTTGCACAAGAACAGCCGAAAAAGCCGAATACGCAAAAAGCACCTTTGGATATAAAACAGCAACCACAAACGAGGACGATCTCATTTATTCGGACGATATAGACATTATCGATGTTTCAACACCTAATATTTATCATTTTGATACGCTTATGAAGGCAATTGACGCAGGCAAGCACATATATTGCGAAAAGCCCCTTTGCATTTCCTATGAGGAAGCAAAGAAGATCGAAGAAGCGGCAAATGCCAAGGGAGTCATCTTCGGAATGGTATTTAACAACCGATTTATACCTGCCGTTATGCGTGCAAAACAGCTCATAGACGAAGGTAGGATAGGCAGAATACTTTCCTTTAGTGCCGCTTATTACCACAGCAGTGCCACGGATGTAAATAAAAATGCCGGCTGGAAGCAGAATAAGGATATCTGCGGCGGCGGAGTTCTCTTTGATCTGGGCTCTCATGTTATCGACATGGTTCAGCATCTCTGCGGCGGTATCTCCACAGTTTCGGCAATAAGCCAGATAGCCTATCCTATAAGAGCAGGTATGGACGGTTCAAAATGGAAAACAAATGCTGATGAGGCTTTCTATATGCTCTGCGAGCTTGACTGCGGCGGAGTTGGAACCATCACGGCAAGTAAGGTTCATACAGGCGCAAACGATGATGTCGTCATCGAGATATACGGCGAAAAGGGCGCGCTCAAATATTCTCTTATGGAATGTGAATGGCTGTATTTCTATGACAACACCGCAAAAGCATCGCCCCTCGGCGGTGAAAAAGGCTTTACCAAGATCGAATGTGTCGGCAGATATGACGCTCCCGGAGGAGTTTTCCCCTCTCCAAAAGCTCCCGTTGGCTGGCTGATGGGACATGTTACCAACTATCTCGGCTTTCTTACGGCAGCTTATGAAGGCAGACAGCCCGATCCCGGCGTTACCGACGGTGCATATGTTCAGAAGGTGATGGAAGCAGGATATAAATCGGCTGGGCTGCGCAGAACAATTAGGGTCGATGACCTTTCGGTGATCTGATATGAAGGTCATTGGTCTTACGGGTCAGAGCGGCGCGGGAAAAGGAACGGTTGCTTCTATTCTCGCTAAGCATGATATCCCTCATATTGACTGCGATAAGGTCTATCATTCCCTGCTCGTTTCTGATACTGATTGCACTAAAGCACTTGCAAAGACTTTCGGCCCTGAAATTCTTGCCGAGAACGGCTCTGTTGACAGAAAAAAACTGGGAGCTATAGTTTTCACCGGCGAAGGGCATGAAAAAAGGCTTGACACACTGAATAAGATCACACATAAATATGTACTTGATGAATGCAGAAAAAAGCTTCGTGTTTATGCTGATGAAGGCAAGAAAGCCGCAGTTGTCGATGCTCCCACTCTTTTTGAGAGCGGATTTGACAAGGAGTGTGACATACTCCTTGCAGTGATCACTCCCGAAGAAATTCGCCTTAACAGAATTCTGAAAAGGGACGGAATAAGCAGAGACAAAGCTAAGGAAAGATTTGCGGCTCAGCTCTCCGAGGAGTATTTCAGAAAACACGCAGATCATATAATCGAAAATTCATCCGACACCGATGCACTCGCCTCCGAGGTTCAAAAATTTATCAGGGAGAAATTAAGTTGAAAAACGCTCTTTCAAGAAGCCTTGCAATAATCGTTATAATCGTGATCTCTATTATCGCCGGTTTCGTTATCGATGATATATGTGACAGCATAGACAGAAAAACCCATCCGCGTACATATTCTGAATACGTTGAGAAATATTCGGAAATGTACGGCGTTCCCGAAGAGGTCATATATGCAACTATACGCACAGAAAGCGATTTTGTATCAAATGCTGTATCAAGCGCAGGTGCAATAGGACTTATGCAGATAATGCCCGACACCTTTAAATGGCTCTGCGAAAAAAACGGCGAGAGTCTTGAAGAAGGAATGCTCTATGACCCCGAGACCAATATCAGATACGGCACTTATTACCTTTCATATCTCTATTCGGAATTCGGGCTTTGGGAGACCGTATATGCCGCATATAACTGCGGTCCCGGCAGAGTTAAGGAATGGCAGACAAGCGAAGAATACGCCGATGAAAACGGCATTCTTATAGATATCCCCTTCAGGGAGACCTCGGATTATGTTAAAAAGGTCTCAAAAGCGGTCACGGTTTATGAAAAATTATATAATAAGGAGATAGATCAATGAAAACAGCAAAGGAACTCAAATCAGAACTCTTTTACACAAAGAAAAGCGTTTACGAGCTTACAAATGAAGCTAATGTAAAGGCGGCTTATGACTATTCTGCAGGCTATAAGAAGTACCTTGACAATGCAAAGACCGAGCGCGAGGCAGTTACTGCCTCCATCGAGATCGCAGAGAAGGCAGGCTTCAAGCCTTATACTCTCGGTCAAGCTCTGAAGGCAGGAGACAAGCTCTATTATAACAACCGCGGCAAGAGCCTTTTCCTCTTCACCATCGGCTCTGAAAATATCGAAAACGGTATCCGCATCTCTGCGGCACATATCGACTCTCCCCGTCTTGATTTCAAGCCCTGCCCCGTTTATGAGGACAGCGGAATGGCATTTTTCAAAACGCATTACTATGGCGGAATCAAGAAATATCAGTGGGTTACTATTCCTCTGGCTATCCATGGCGTTGTTACCCTTAAGGACGGAACCAATGTAAATATCACCATCGGCGAGGACGAGGGCGATCCCATATTCTATATCAACGATATCCTTCCTCACCTCGGTCAGAACCAGGCAAAGAAAACTCTCGGTGAAGCTATTGAGGGCGAGCAGCTCAATCTTCTCGCGGCAACAAGTCCTTACAGCAAAGAGGAAGAAGGCGAACAGATCAAGCTGAATGTTCTCGCTCTTCTCAATGAAAAATACGGAATTACCGAAGCTGATTTCATCTCTGCAGAGCTCAGTGCAGTTCCCGCAGACAAGGCAAGAGATATAGGTCTTGACAGAGCCGCTATCGGCTCTTACGGTCATGATGACAGAGTTTGCGCTTATCCCGCGCTTACCTCCGTTATCGATAATGCAGACAGTGAGCATACTCTCATGTGCGTTCTCGCAGACAAGGAAGAAATCGGAAGCGAAGGCGCAAGCGGTATGCAGTGCTCAATATTCCCGGATCTTATTGACGAGATCGCCAAGTCTCTGGGCGCTGATCCGGCAGTGGTCCGTGCTAATTCCAAGTGCCTTTCAGCAGATGTTTCCGCGGCTTATGATCCGAACTTTAAGGATGCTTTTGAAAAGAGAAACACACCCGAGCTTTCCTGCGGCGTAGTCCTTATTAAATATACAGGTTCGCGCGGCAAAGGCGGTACAAATGATGCAAGTGCTGAATATATCGGCTGGCTCAGAAGCATTATGGAAAAGGATAATGTTATCTGGCAGACAGGTGAGCTTGGAAGAATAGATCTCGGCGGCGGCGGAACAGTTGCAAAATATATTGCAAATCTCAATATCGACACCGTTGATCTTGGTGTACCCGTTATCGCTATGCACGCTCCTTACGAGCTGATCTCAAAGGTCGACCTCTATGAAACCTACAAGGCATTCTCTGCTTTCTGCAAATACTGATGTTTGAAAAATTAAAAGAAGCCGAACAAAAATATATCGGCATTGAGGACAGCCTTTCAGATCCTAATGTTATGAGTGATCCTGCCAGATATGCAGAGCTGATGAAGGAACATAAAGCTATGGTTCCTATCATTGGCAGATACAGAGATTACAAGGAGACAAGAGAAACCATTGAAGATCTAAAAAATATTCTCCAAACCGACACCGATCCCGAAATGCGGCAGCTTGCGGAAGAAGAGCTTGAAGATTATATCGAATTCCTCGAAAAGACTGTGGAGGAATTAAAAATCCTACTGCTTCCACGCGACCCTAACGACGATAAAAACGTTATAGTTGAGATACGAGCCTGCGCAGGCGGCGAGGAAGCGGCACTTTTTGCAGCTTCCCTCTACCGAATGTACGGTATGTATGCCGATAAAAACGGTATCAAGGTCTCCCGAATGTCCTCTAACCCTACCGAGCTTGGCGGTTACCGCGAGATCACCTTCATGATGGAGGGTGAAGGCGTTTATGCCAAGATGAAATTCGAAAGCGGTGTTCACAGAGTTCAGCGAGTTCCCGAAACCGAGACGCAGGGGCGGATTCATACATCAACGGTCTCTGTGGCAGTTCTTCCCGAAGCTGAGGAAGTCGAGATCGAAATAAATCCCGCAGATCTGAAATTTGAGACCTGCAAATCAAGCGGCGCAGGCGGTCAGCATATCAACAAGACCGAATCTGCCGTTAGAATAACTCATATTCCCAGCGGCATTATCGTTGAATGTCAGGAGGAGCGAAGCCAGTTCAAGAACCGTGATAAGGCTATGAAGATGCTCAGGGCAAAGCTCTTTGATATCAAGCAGAGAGAGCAATCCGATAAGATAGCCTCAGAGCGCCGCGAACAGGTGGGAACAGGCGACAGAAGCGAGAAAATAAGAACCTATAATTTCCCCCAGAGCCGCGTTACCGACCACCGCATTAAAATGACAACGCATGCTCTTGAAAATTTCCTTAACGGCGATATCGGCGATATGATAAATGCACTTATGACAGCCGATGCCGCAGAAAGACTGAAGAATAATAATTAACCGAAAGGAAGTCCTTTCATTGACAACAGAATTTGTAAAAATAACCGATCCGAGCACTCCCCAATCGATATCTGCCATAGATAAGGCGGCAAAAATAATTAAAAACGGCGGACTTGTAGTAATGCCAACCGAAACCGTTTACGGTCTCGGCGGAAACGGTCTTGACGCCTTGGCGGCAAAGAAAATCTATGCCGCCAAGGACAGACCTGCAGACAACCCGCTGATATTGCATATCGAAGTGCCCGAGGATGCAGAAAAATACTGTCATGTTTCACCGCTCTATTATGATCTTGCAAGGGCTTTTATGCCCGGACCGCTGACAGTCATAATGCCGAAAAAGGATATTGTTCCCTTCTCGGTAACAGCAGGGCTCGAAACAGTTGCAGTGCGCTGTCCCGATCATAAGATCGCAAATGCGCTTATAAAAGCCGCAGGAGTTCCGATCGCGGCGCCTTCAGCCAATCTTTCGGGCAAGCCGTCGCCAACAACAGCCGAATATGTCATGGAGGACATGAATGGCAGAGTTGATATGGTTATCGACGGCGGAGAAAGCGAGATCGGTCTCGAATCCACCATAGTTATGATAAAAAATGATACTCTTACCCTTCTCCGCCCCGGCGCAGTTACATATGACGCGCTCTGCATGGTTTGTGAAAAGGTAGAGATCGCAAATTCGGTGCTGGAAATGCTGAAGGAAAACGAAAAGCCTCTTTCCCCCGGCATGAAATATAAGCATTATGCACCCTCAACTCCTTTAGTTCTGCTTGACGGAGAGGAAGAAAATGTTCTTGATTTTCTCACTTGCGAGATCAAAACCAAGAAATGTGCAATTCTCTGCTATGAGGAAGAGTCCGATCTGCTTCACGGTGCAGAACTGCTCCCGATCGGAAAAAAAGATGATCTCAGCGCACATGCACATATGCTCTTTACTTCCCTTCGGGATGCGGACAAGCTTGGCTGTGACATAATTTATGCCCATCTGCCGCCAAAAACAGGGCTTGGTCTTGCTCTTTATAACAGAATGATCCGCGCCGCAGCGCATACAATAAAAAAGGTTTAAGAAAGGTATGGTCCATTAAATGGCAAAGAAAAAGAAAACAACAGCGGCAGAAGCCGAGATAGTTTACTCCGAGCCTATGCTCCAGCCCATAACGGAAACCATCGAAAAAAACTACATGCCCTATGTTATGAGCGTCATAATCTCGCGTGCTATCCCCGAGATAGACGGTCTGAAGCCTTCTCACAGGAAGCTTCTTTACACAATGTATACAATGGGGCTGCTGCATGGCAACAGAACAAAAAGTGCCAATATTGTCGGTCAAACAATGAAGCTCAATCCTCACGGCGATGCGGCTATCTATGAAACTCTTGTACGTCTCACA
>JAFTXK010000096.1 GCA_017461635.1 Clostridia bacterium
CTATGTGAAATTTTCAAAAACTTCACGTGGAAAGGTATTGAAACGATTAATGATCATGAGGCTCCCTTGTGGAAAGGGAGCTGTCACGGCGCACTTATTGACTGTAGTATGAGGATACCATTTTCCGTGACTGAGGGATTGTTCGTTGTAAAATGTTACTTCTCTTCGCTAAATTATTGTTTATCATCTTAAATTTAATTTTTTAGAGATTACCGGTATATTTATCTGATCAATTATGACATTGCCAAAAATAAAATATATTTTAAAAGGGATTATTACTATGAAAAAAGACAAGTACATTCCGAAAAAGATCGGTTCGATACGCGAGATGATGGAGCTGGCACGCGATGAAGCAGGCGACAAGATCGCCTATAAATTCAAGGGCGAGGATGATGCCATCATCAGCATCACCTATGAAGCTTTCTATAACAAAACCCAGTGGCTCGGTGCCGCTATCTGCGACCTCGGGCTCGGTTCCTCACATATCGCCTGTGTCGGCGAAAACAGCTATAACTGGATCGTGGTTTATCTCACCGCGCTCCAGAGCGCGGGAGTTTTCCTGCCTGTAGATAAGGATCTCCCCTCTGCCGAAATGCTTCACGTTCTCACAGCGGGAAAGGCTGATATCCTTTTCTATGATGAAAAAAAGGAAGAATGGCTGAAGGAACATAGGGCAGACCTTCCGAATATCAAATATTTCGTCGGCTTCGACCGCGCCGAGGATGAAGGAGAATTCCTTTCCTTTTCAAAGCTGGTAAAGAAGGGAAAAACTCTTGATCTCTCGGAATTCAGATCGGCTGAGAGAGACGAAAATGAGATGAAGATGCTGGTTTACACCTCCGGCACTACAGGTGTTGCAAAGGGCGTTATGCTCACAGAGCATAATCTTGTTTCCATGGTTTATTACGGGCTCATGACCTCCCATATGTATGAGGTTGGACTCTCCGTTCTTCCATACCACCACACCTATGAGAGCGTTGTTGATGTCCTTGCGGGAATTCATTATCATTCCACACTTTGCATCAATGACAGCATTAAAAATGTCCGCAAGAATCTGGATATCTTCAAGCCCGAATTTATATATCTCGTTCCTGCCTTTGCCGAGGCATTCTATAACAACGTAATGAAAAATATCAAGCGAAGCGGCAAGGAAAAAACTCTGAAAAGAGGTATCGCTCTTTCAAAATCTTTGCTTAAAATAGGCATCGACCGCCGAAGCGAGCTCTTTGCGGATATTCACAAGGCATTCGGCGGAAATCTTAAGAGAATCGGATGCGGAGGCGCGCCTATCCGTCCCGAGATAGCTGATTTCTTCAATGATATCGGCATCGTTTTCTCAAACGGCTACGGCATTACCGAGTGCTCTCCACTGGTAAGCCTTACAACCCTTAAGGTAAATAAGCCCCATACCGCAGGCGTCCGCATTCCTTGTCTCGAATGCAGGATAGACAATCCCGACGAGGATGGAATCGGCGAGATCTGCGTTAAGGGCGATACTGTGATGAAGGGTTATTACAACGATCCCGAAAAGACAGCAGAAGTCCTTATTGACGGCTGGTTCTATACAGGTGACTACGGAAAGATCGATAAAGAAGGACTTCTCGTTATCACAGGCAGAAAAAAGAATATCATCGTCCTCACAAACGGCAAGAACATCTATCCCGAAGAGCTTGAGGAATATATCAGCGGAATAGATTATGTCTGCGAGGTCATCGTCAGTGCTATTAAGAACGAGCACGGCGGTGAAACAGGTCTTATGGCTGAGATCTATCCCTATACACCCCAGGATGAAGCCAAGGTCGCAAGCGATGTTAAGGAAGCCTTGGAAGAATTGCCCTCTTATAAGCATATAAACAAGATAATTATCCGCGATGAACCATTTGAAAAGAATTCTACAAATAAAATAAAGAGACAGTATAAATAAAATCAAGATGGGCGGCTCATACCAGCCGCCCATCTTTAAAAACCCGTATTGACAAAAAGCTTATTTTTCGGTACAATTATCTAAAATAAGTATATCAAACCGAAAAGGAATAAAATATGAAAAACATTTTAAACAAAAAAGGCTTTATATGCGACATGGACGGCGTCATTTACCATGGCAACAAGATACTTGACGGTGTTGCGGAATTTGTCAACTGGATGATAGAGAACGACAAAAGGTTCGTTTTTCTCACCAACAGCCCCGAGAAAACTCCTCATGAGCTGAGCATGAAGCTTGAAAGAATGGGGCTTTCGGTCTCTCCCGAGCATTTTTACACCAGCGCAATGGCGACTGCTGAATTTCTGCATAGCCAAGCTCCCGATTGTACCGCTTACGTTATCGGCGAAGCGGCACTCTCCAAGGCACTTTATGACCAAAAGATCTATATGAACGACATCAACCCCGATTATGTCGTCATCGGAGAGACGCGAACCTACTGCTTTGAGAAGATCGAAAAAGCAATTGCCCTCGTTAACGGCGGAGCGAAGCTTATCGGTGCAAATCCCGATACCGTTGGAGTTACCGAAAAAGGCATAATGCCCGCAACGGGCTCTCTTGTTGCACCTATTGAGATCGCAACCGGCAAAAAGGCTTATTTTGTAGGCAAACCGAATCCCCTGATGCTTCGCCACGGGCTGCGCATCCTCGGCTGTCACAGTGAAGATATCGCCTTCATCGGTGACAGAATGGACACCGACATTATCGCAGGTATCGAATCAAATGTTGATACCGTCCTGGTTCTCACAGGCGTTACAGCTAAAGAGGATATAAATAATTTCCCATACCGCCCCAAATATGTCCTCGAAGGCGTTAGCGAAATAGTAAAAAATCTCAAATAAAAAAGATGCCGCGCCGCGGCATCTTTTTTACAACAAATTTTTTAATTATCCCATAAAACAAATTATAATAACCAAAAATAATACCTTACATCTCTAAACTAACATCCGTGGACAACCGATAGCACATGCGGACAAGTGCTATCGGTTGTCCACGGATGTTAGTTCGAATCGGAAAATGTTTCTTATTAGTGGTTATGCTTTGTTTTCAGGAGGATTCTTTTCATAAAAATCATATAAAATCACAGAAAAATCAAGAAATGTTGATATTAAGTTGATTATGAAGGTATAAAATTACATTAGTATTATGGAAAATAGGCTCACATAAAAATGCGAGTTCAAAAAATGACAATAGATGCCTTCAGCAATGCATATTCTAATTCATTGAAAGGAACAAAAATGCTCACTCTCAAAAACATCGTAAAAGAATACCCTGCAGGTGACACAAAGGTTGAAGCCCTGAAGGGTATCGATATCGAATTCCGCAAAAACGAATTTGTTGCCATCCTCGGTCCTTCGGGCTGCGGAAAAACCACTCTTCTCAACATTGTAGGAGGTCTCGACGGCTATACCTGCGGCGACCTAATTATCAGCGGCAGATCCACCAAAGAATTTAATGCTTCAGACTGGGACAGCTACCGTAATCATTCCGTAGGCTTTGTTTTCCAGAGCTACAACCTCATCCCCCACCAAACAGTTTTGGCGAATGTTGAGCTTGCGCTTACCCTTTCCGGTGTTTCAAGATCAGAAAGACGCCGCCGTGCAAAGGAAGCTCTCGAAAAGGTTGGTCTCGGAGACCAGCTTTACAAAAAGCCTAACCAGATGTCGGGCGGTCAAATGCAGAGAGTTGCCATTGCCAGAGCTCTTGTAAACGATCCCGAGATCCTTCTCGCCGATGAGCCTACGGGCGCGCTTGATACCGTTACCAGCGTTCAGATAATGGATATCCTCAAGGAGATCTCAAAGGATAAGCTCATTATTATGGTAACTCACAATCCTGAGCTCGCCGAAACATATGCCACAAGAACAGTTAAGCTTCTCGACGGAAATATCATTGAGGATTCAAATCCCTATCACGGCGAAACTGTTGAGATCCTATCAAAGAAGGAGCAGAAGAAAAGAAGAAGCAAAAAGGAAAAGAAGCCTTCTATGTCTTTTTTCACAGCTCTTTCCCTTTCCCTCAATAATCTGATGACGAAAAAGACGCGTACATTCCTCACCAGCTTTGCAGGCTCTATAGGCATCATAGGAATTGCTCTTATCCTTTCCGTTTCTTCGGGAGTACAGGCTTATATTGATCGTGTTCAGGAGGATACTCTTTCAAGTTATCCGATAACGATACAAAAAGAGACAGTTGATATGACAGAGCTGGTCACCACCATTACGCAAAATACAGAAAACAGCGAAGACCATGACCTTGACAGGATCTATGCCAGTGCTATAATGTACGACCTTATGAACAGGCTGAATTCTATTGAGACCAACGAAAATAATCTTAAGGCGTTTAAGGAATATCTCGAAACAGACGAAGGCTTTGACACCTGTGTTTCTGCCATAAAATATTCTTATGATCTGGATTTCAGCATCTATACCAAGGATACGGCAGGCAAGGTAGTTAAGAGCGATATTATGGAGCTCATCTCCGAAATATACGGTATGGATATGTCTGCCCAGACCGATTCCGAAAGCTCTTCCGCATCGGGAATGATGGGAATGATGAATTCGTCCTCCTCTAATCCCATGATGAGCATGGGAACGATGAATGTATGGGAGGAGCTGCTTTCGGACGAGAACGGAGATCTTATAAATCCCACTCTCCGCGAGCAATATGATGTCATTTACGGAAAATGGCCCGAAAATTATGACGAGATAGTTCTCGTTGTGAATGACAACAATGAGATCACCGACATGACACTCTATGCCCTAGGTCTTAAGACTGCGGACGAGATGAAGGAGATCATGCAAAAGGCGGCATCGGGCGAGCAGATCGATACCTCTGCTCTCGGAAGCTGGAGCTATGAAGAGATATGCGATATGACCTTCCGTCTTATCCCCTCCGCAAACAAATATCAGCACCAGGAAAACGGCACTTATGTAGATCTTTCGGCAACAGAGGCAGGTCTGGATTATCTCTATAATAACAATAGCAGTTCGATCGACCTTAAGGTAGTCGGTATCATCCGTCAAAGCGAGGAAGCTGTTGCTTCAATGATCCAAGGTTCGCTTGGTTATACCTCTGCACTTACCGAGCATGTGATCGCCATTGCAGAGGAAAGCGAGCTGGTTAAGGCACAGATTGCCGATCCCGCTATCGATGTTCTCACAGGTCTCCCCTTCAAAACCGAAAATGAGACCGAGCTCACCGATTCCGCAAAGGCTGAGATATTCAGAACATATCTTGAGAATGCGACCGCCGCAGAAAAAGCAACCTATTTCATGGCTCTTGCATATATTCCCGATGAAGATTATCTTTCCTCGGCATTGGCTCAGGCTATGGGCGCAATGAGTGAGGAGGAACAGCTTCAGACCCTTGTTACAGCCTTCGCCGCCCAAATGGGTGTTGACGAAGCCTCGGTTTCCGAATATGTTGCAGGACTTACTGCCGAAGAAAGAAGCTCTTATCTTACGCAGATACTCACCCTCACCATCACCGAGCAGTATGCCGCGGGAGTTCAGGCGCAGATGGGTGCGCTGACGGTAGACCAGATGTCAATGCAGTTTGACATGACCGAATATACCGATGCTCAGCTTGCTTTCCTTCATGACAATCTCATGCCCGCGTCGGTTTCCGATTCTACCTATGAGGAAAACCTTGTAAAGCTCGGATATGTTGATAAAAACAGCCCTTCCGCAATCAACATTTATGCTAAGACCTTTGCAGACAAGGATGTTATCGCCGACCTTATTACCGAATATAATGAGGGAGTCAGCGAGGAGGATAAAATAACTTATACCGATTATGTTGCGCTTCTCATGTCCTCGGTAACGACCATAATCAGCGCGATATCCTATGTCCTTATCGCCTTTGTTGCTATCTCGCTTGTTGTTTCCTCGATCATGATCGGCATCATAACCTATATCTCGGTTCTGGAGAGAACAAAGGAGATCGGTATTCTCCGCGCGATCGGCGCTTCAAAACGCGATATTTCACGCGTATTCAATGCGGAAACGCTTATTGTGGGCTTTGCTTCGGGAGCGATCGGTATAGGAATAACACTGATATTCAATGCTATAATCAATATCATTCTTCATGCCCTGACCGGTATACCAAATCTTAACGCTATCCTTCCCGTAAACGGAGCTGTCCTGCTTGTACTGCTGAGCATGCTGCTCACAGCTATCGCAGGACTTATCCCCTCAAAGATCGCGGCAGGAAAAGACCCCGTAGTTGCCCTCAGAACAGAATAAAATTATTGAGCCGTCTCATTTGCTTTTGCAAACGTGACGGCTCAATTAAATTTACGCTAACATCTAAAACTTGTACGGTAAACAATATTGTTTGCTTTAATCCTTGTTAGTGCATGCACCCTGAAACTTTTTTGGCGGCATGCCGTAAAGCCTTTTGAATCGAACCGAAAAATAATTGCTGTCATTAAATCCGCAGTTTTGGGCAATTTCCGTTATCGGTGCGGCATTTAACTGTCTGAGCAGAGATTCGGCTTTTTTTAATCTTAATAAGTTCAGATATTCACTGAAGTTAAAGCCTGTCTCCTTTTTAAAAACTCTGGAAAAATGTTCGGGGCTGACAAAATACCGCCCTGCCACATCCGAAAGTGAAACAGCAGTGGTAAAATTATTCTGAAGGTAATCGATAGCATCCTCAATATAATGCTTTTCCTTATTCTTCTCTGTATTCTGATTGATATTCCTTGCGATCAGTATCAAAAGCGAATGGGTCAGCAGGCGGAAGCTGTCGGTGCTGAAATCATCGGGATCCTCATATTCACATTCAATTTTTTTGAGTATTTCCTTCACTTCATTTGTAACACGTGTGTTTCTGAAAAGATAGGGGGCGCGGCATATTGATTCCATTACAGAATGTGGAATAAACCAATCCGAGCAGTTTATAAGCATCCTTGAATGGATCGTGTTTCTGTATTCCGTATTATGAACTACCCCGCTCGGAACAAGAATAACATCACCCGGCAATAGCTGATATGCTTTATTATCGATAAAATAACTGCAAGCTCCGCTTTCGATGAAGTAGATCTCGAAAAGATCGTGGTAATGCTTTTTAAGAGTATGCTTTCCTCGGTTTTCCTTAACTGTATCGCGGTGAAAATAAAATTCCCGTCCCGATTCTTTGTTTTCGTACATAATGCTGCCTTTCGCCTTGTGCTAAATATCATTACTATTCTACCATATGTGATCAAAAAAATCAAGAAAAATCTTGGATACAGTCAAAATGATTAAGGTTTTTTGTGTTTTTTTGATATATAATAAAAATACAAATCAATATTGTTTTCGGAGGCTTATTATGAAAGAAAGAATAATACAGTTCGGTGAAGGCGGTTTTCTCCGCGGCTTTGCTGATTGGATGCTACAGATCATAAATGAAAAAACAGATTTCGCGGGCAAAGCAGTTGTGGTTCAGCCTATCGAGAAGGGCATGTGCGACACCCTTTCGGCGCAGAATTGCGTTTATACCCATCTTTGCCGAGGAAGCGAGGGCGTGGATATTAAAAGGATCGATGTGATTTCCCGCTGTGTAAAGCCATATGAAGATTTCGATTCTTATATGGCTCTTGCGGAAAATCCGGATTTTCGTTTCATCATTTCAAATACCACCGAGGCGGGTATCTGCTTTGATGAAGATAACAAGCTCACAGACAGACCTGCGAGATCCTTCCCCGGTAAGCTGACGCAGCTTCTTAAAAAGAGATTTGATTTAGGGCTGGGTGGATTTGTTTTCCTTCCTTGCGAGCTTATAGATAAAAATGGTGAGAATCTCAAAAATTGTATTCTGAAATATTCCGAAATTTGGAAGCTGGGAGATGATTTCAGAGCCTGGATCGAGAAGGATAATATATTCTGCAACACCCTTGTTGACCGCATAAATACCGGATATCCCAAGGAAGAGAATATTGATGTGGGATTTGATGACAAGATGATAAACACATCGGAATATTTCCATCTGTGGGTAATCGAGGGATACAGAGATCTCTGCAATGAGATCCCATTTGACAAATGCGATCTCAATGTTATAATTACAGATAACCTGGAAATGTACAGAACAAGAAAGGTTCGCATACTTAACGGAGCGCATACCTCTCTCGTTCCATATGCACTGCTCTCGGGGCTTGACACCGTCAAATCCTGTATAGATGACAAAACAATGAATGAACATCTGCGCAAATGCATTTACGATGAGATAATACCCACCCTTGATCTCCCACGCGAGGAGCTCATCGAATACGCTGACAATGTAATAATTCGTTTTTCAAACCCATATATCAAGCACATGCTTTCATCTATCGCGCTGAATTCGGTAAGCAAATTTAAGGTCCGTGTGCTTCCCTCAATTCTTGAATATATAAAAAGGTTTGGAAATGAGCCCGAAACCCTTCTTTTCGCCTTTGCAAAGCTTATCGATTTTTATAGAACAGACATGACAAATGATGATCCCGAGGTGACCGAATTTATGAGAAACGCTTCTGTGTCGGAAATACTCGCAAATGATAAGCTTTGGGGCGAGGATCTTTCATTCCTTTATAACGGAGTTGCAAAATATGTTAATAAATAAACATGACAATGTTGAAGTAAATACTACCGATGGGCATAAATACGCTCTGAAGGATATCAAAATCGGAGAAAATATTATTAAATACGGTCAGCCCATAGGTCATGCCTTGTGCGATATCAAAAAAGGTGACCATGTGCATACACATAACATAAAAACCAACCTTTCGGGAAAAATTGACTATACCTATAATAAAGCGGAATGCAATGATGAAAAGGTGGATACGGACCTGCATTTTATGGGATATGTACGCAAGGATGGTCAAATTGGAATCCGAAACGATATTTGGATAGTGAACACGGTGGGATGTGTGAACAAGATCTCGGAAAAGCTGGCAAATATCACCGGTGCAAAATGCTTCCCTCACCCATTTGGCTGTTCACAGCTCGGTGATGATCAAAGAGTAACACAGAGTATTCTGCGCGGTATGGTAAATCACCCCAATGCAGGCGGAGTGCTGGTTCTCGGACTTGGATGCGAAAATAACAATATCGAAGTATTCAAGAGCTTCCTTTGTGAATGGGATAATGACAGAGTCAAATTTTTGAACACTCAGGATTTCGAGGACGAGATCTCCGAGGGAGTAAAGCTGATCGGGGAGCTTAAAGAATATGCTTCTACCTTCAAAAGGAAGCCTGTACATATCTCAGCTCTCAAGGTAGGGCTTAAATGCGGCGGAAGCGATGGATTATCCGGCATAACAGCCAACCCTCTTGTTGGAAGATTTTGTGACAGGCTTATTTCATACGGCGGTAGCTGTGCTCTAACAGAGGTTCCCGAAATGTTCGGTGCAGAGCATCTTCTGATGGACAGATGTAAGGACAGAGAGATTTTTGAAAAAACTGTAAGAATGATAAACGATTTCAAGGATTATTATACGAGATATAATCAGGTCATCTATGAAAATCCTTCCCCCGGAAACAAAAAAGGCGGCATAACAACTCTTGAGGAAAAATCTCTTGGGTGCATTCAAAAAGGAGGACTTTCAAGTGTTGTTGACGTTATCGGCTATGGCGACAGACTGAGTAAAAACGGTCTTTCGCTGCTTGACGGACCCGGAAATGATATCGTTGCGGTGACGAATCTTATGGCTGTGGGAGTGCATATGATCCTTTTTACTACCGGAAGAGGAACTCCTCTCGGAACAGCAGTGCCAACGGTCAAGATCGCAACCAACCATGCTCTTGCGGAAAGAAAAAAAGGTTGGATAGATTTTGATGCCTCTCCCACTCTTGACGGAAATGATCTTACGGATGAGCTGACGGAATATGTAATAAAAATCGCAAACGGTGAAATGACAAAAAACGAAAAGAACGGATACGAAGAAATTTCAATTTTTAAGGACGGTGTAACACTATGAGTTTTATTAATGATGATTTTATGCTGAAAAACAAAACCGCAAAGGAGCTTTATGAGGCGGTAAAGGATCTTCCCATAATCGACTATCATTGTCATATCAGCCCCAAAATGATCGCGGAGAATTATAAATTCAAAAATGCCTATGAGCTATTTCTCGGCGGAGACCACTATAAATGGAGACAAATGCGCACAAACGGAATCGACGAAAGATACATCACGGGCGATGCCGATGATTATGAAAAATGGCTTGCATTTGCGAAAACCGTTCCGCTTCTTATCGGAAACCCTCTTTATCACTGGACTCACCTTGAACTAAAGCGCTATTTTGATATAGATGAGCCTCTGTCAGAGGATACCGCAAAGACTATATGGGATAGAGTAAACGAATGTCTCGCCGGCGAGGAATACAGAGTACGCGGACTTATCAAAATGTCAAATGTTGAGGTCATCTGCACAACCGATGCTCCCTATGACACCCTTGAATATCATAAACAGCTCAAGGATTTTGAAACAAAGGTAATTCCTGCCTTCAGACCTGATCTTGGAAAGATCGGAAATGATTTTCCCGAAAGGATGGATTTCTTCCATGAAAACGGCTGCCGTCTTTCCGACCATGCCGTTGACTCAATGGATGATGATACAATAGAAAAGCTTGTATATCTGGGTGAAGAGTATGCCAAGCGCGGCTGGGTATGGCAGCTTCACATAGGCGCGCTTCGCAACAACAATACAAGAATGTTTGAAAAGCTGGGACCCGACACAGGCTTTGATTCTGTAAATGATTTTCAGGTAGCCGAGGGACTTTCAAAGATCCTCAACAGCCTTGATAAGAAAGATATGCTCCCGAAAACTATTCTTTATACTCTCAATCCAAAGGATAATTATGTTCTGGGAACGATGCTGGGCAATTTCCAGGGCGGCGGTATTCCCGGCAAGATCCAGTTTGGATCGGGTTGGTGGTTCAATGACCAGCGAGACGGCATGGAAAGCCAAATGAAGGCTCTTGCAAATCTTGGGATGATATCAAGATTTGTGGGTATGCTCACCGACAGCCGCAGCTTTGTTTCCTACACAAGACATGAGTATTTCAGACGTATTATGTGTAACCTTCTGGGCAAATGGGTTGAAGAAGGTGAATATCCGGCAGATATGAAAACTCTGAAAAATATCGCGGCGGACATCAGCTATTACAATGCAAAGAATTATTTTGATTTTGTTTAAGATAAAATGAATTAAAAAACTTTTATGTAGCAAATATGAATTTGTCGAGCTGTTTTTAATTTCTCAGAAGCAAAACCAACTCTTCAAACAAAGGAAGCATATGC
>JAFTXK010000097.1 GCA_017461635.1 Clostridia bacterium
AACGACGTGCGGGATCTTCCTTAATAATTTTTGCTACCTGCTTGAAATGTTCCGCATCGGCGAGGGAGCTGCCGCCGAATTTTACTACTTTGAGCTGCATAATTAGTCTCCTTAAAAAAGTATATACATTATTATATTAAATTTATCGAAGAATGTCAATAGCTATCGTCTAAAGTTACAAATAAAATAATAATATTTTGTCAAATTGACCAAAAAAACTTTTTAGACTAAAAAAATATTATAAAAAATAAACTTGCATGTTTTATTTATTTAAATGCACGCAATAAAACATATAATACATGCTGTATAACTTCTATTATGGCGTACACCAAAGTAAATAAGATATCCGAATATATCTCCACCTACGGCGAGACTTACGGGCTCACATAAACCTACGGCAGAGCACCGATTGAATAATTCCATAAGAAATGGGCAGTCGCCGCAGCAACCGCCCATTTCGATTACTCATTTGTTAATACCGGTTTGTAAAATTCAAGTTAAACTAATTATTTCGTTGTAGTTATCTAAATTTACTTTCTCAGAATCTTTCCACATTTCTAATATTGATTTACCCATGTTATAATATACATCTGTGCATTTTATTTTATCAAAAGATGCGCAAGGGGCTTTTCGGGTATCTGACTTGTATTGATAAAATGCAGCTTGAATTTTTCCTTCTTCATATATATCTTCATAATTTCTTGTAATATCGATAGCAATATAACTGGTAGAAATAATCGTGGATAATTTCCTAATATTTATTTGACCTTTATTTAAGTATTCGTTATATTTGGGGAGAGCAGAAAATGAACTTATTACCCCAGAGATTTGAGTCATATTATGGTTAAGTTTCTTGCTTCCCTCTTTGCTTCCATAGTAAAAATCACACATGTATTTTAGCAGATCGTTATCAGATTCAATAAGTATATTTATATCAATACCTTTTTCTAAAATGTCAATAAACTTTTCTACAGGTGATAGAACCCCATTATTTGTAATACCTACGATATAAATATTATGTTTTGCCGAATCTAAAAGTTCTGACAAATTAAAATTTGGATAATATCCCAATTCTACTAAATTATTTGAATTAAGAGATGTGGTATTTTTGTTAACCAATTTCAACTTATGATTAATGTAGAGTAATATTAATATAGATATATTTAAAAAAAGGATAAAATAAAAATATTTAGGTATATTTAAATTAAAAACATATTCTAATATAAAAGTTATAATACTGGTTCCAATTCCATCAAAGCAAAAAACCAAAAAAGGATTTTCAATTATAAGTTTATTTAAGTTTTTTAAACGACTAGAATTATAGTTTTTTTGCATAATTAAATTTCTCCCATATAATATTGACATATTTTTCGAAAAAGCATTTTTAACAAAAAACGCGAGGTAACTTTATAACTAAGTTACCCACGCGTTTGGTGCGGGTAACAGGACTTGAACCTGCACAGCCTTGCGACCATAAGAACCTGAATCTTACGCGTCTGCCAATTCCGCCACACCCGCATATTAACCGTTGATTTACTCAACGGCAAATATTATAACACATATGCGAAAAAAAATCAAGTCTTTTTTAGAATTTTTTTCAAATTATTTATGCGAGGGAAGCTTAGTGTCTTTTAATACCAAGAAAACGGTAAAGAAGCTTTGTAAATGCTGTCACTGCAACCACGCCAAGTGCAAGCGCAACCGCGAGCTGGATGGTATGGATACCATTATTTATAAAGCTGCTCAGATCGCTTCTGAAGGCATTTGACATTGTATAGTAAAGTGATCCGCCGGGAATAAGAGCTATCAGGGAAGTAATAATAAATGTTGTTGTGGGCGTTTTTAGGATTCTTGCCATTATCTCTGAATAAGCTGAGATCAGAACAGAGACAATAAAATATCTGATAGGTTCGCTTTCTGTCACAAATCCCAAAAGCAAAAACAATGTCCAGGAAATAAAACCGCCGAAAGCGGCAGCTGCAAGCTTTTTTCCTCTGATATTGAACATTATCGCAAATCCAAAGGAACCGAGAAAGCCTGTAAATATCTGAATCATCTCTCTGCTTATCATATTGTGCTTCCTCCTATCAGACAAATGAAAAGGAAATATCCTGCGGCGATCGCAAGTGCTGTAAGGACTGCTTCGATTATTCGGAGCAGTCCTGCGATGCTATCGCCCGTCAAAAGATCTCTGAGAGCATTCGTCAGTCCAACTCCCGGGATAAGAAGCATGATATTGCCGATAATTATATTGTCGATATCCGAGATCAGCCCTATCTTTGTTGCCGCAAAAGCCGCAAAGCTGACCACGAGCGAACAAATAAATTTAGAAAAGATCTTGTTAAGCTCAGCTTTGTCTGAAAAATGCACCAAAAATCTGAGAACCCCTCCTATGATCATAGAAACAAGAGCTTCGATCATTCCGCCGCCGAAAAAGAGCGTAAAAGAACCGGCAATGACGATATATGAAACAACCTCTATCCAGAATGGGTATTTTTTACTGTTCTTTATCTCATTGAAATCGGCTGTTATCTCTTGCGCAGTCATTTTAACTGCGCAAATTTTGCGTGACAGCGCGTTAAGGCGATGAAGCTGTTCAATGTCTGTTCCTATACCTGTAATTCGTCTGGTTTGCGTTAAAACCCCATCGGCGGTATGAACAGTGACTACCATGCTTGATGTAATTATAAAAACATCGGTCCTCAGCGCACCGAGAGCAGAGCACATTCTTTCCATGCTGTCTTCAACTCTATGCACCTCAGCGCCGCAGATCAGCATTTGTTCGCCGATATCCATGGCACAGTTAAAATATTCTCGCATATTTTCCTCCGAAAAGCACTCAGCAAAAAAGACAGGCTTCGATTGAAACCTGTCTTTTTGGTGCGAGAAACGGGACTTGAACCCGTACGGTGTGAACCACACGCCCCTCAAACGTGCGCGTCTGCCAGTTCCGCCACTCTCGCATGTCGTTTGCAACTCTCGTTGCTCGCAACATGGTATATTATACACCATTCATTTCCTTTTGTCAAGTACTTTTTCGAAATTTCTCGAAAAAATTTTTAAGTGTTAAATTAAGGGAATTAAATATCTATTTCGTCGCTAACTTCGACCTCTTCAAAGTCATCTTTGGAAGCACCGCAAAGAGGGCATACCCAATCGGCGGGGAGCTCCACAAATTCTGTTTCGGGTTCGATACCGTTATCGGGATCACCCTCGTTTACATCATAAGCATAGCCGCAAAGTTCACAGACAAATTTCTTCATAAATCCTCCATATAAAAATTTCAAATGCCTATATATAATAAAACATTGGAAAGCATTTGTCAAGACCTTTATTTAAAAACATCGTTTAGCGAAAAAACGACCAAATTCGGGATGGTAAAATTGTGCAATTTGTACACCCAAATTTTTACAAAAAACTATTGACTTCCATATTTGGATGTGATATAATGCAAGTGTACTAATACAACTAATACACTTAACGGAGGTTTTATGAGCATCATAATGGTTGATGTCAAGAGCAGAATACCGATATATGAGCAGATAATCGCCTCGGTGAAGGATGCCGTTCTCAGCGGTCTTTTATCAGCCGACGAGGCTTTGCCATCGGTAAGGGCTCTTGCCGGTGAACTTGCCATTAACCCGAATACGATCCAAAAAGCATATTCTGAGCTCGAAAGGCAGGGAATAGTCTATTCGGTTCCGGGTAGGGGAAGCTTTATTTCTTCAGATACCGCAGGTATCGAAAAGCAGCACCGAAGTCAGCTTCTAAACGATCTTGAGGCACTGATTCGAGAGGCTGTCAGATCGGGTATCGACCCGATAGATATTAAAACATTAATAAGCAAAATACAGGAGGATGATAAGCGATGATCGGAATTGAAAATATATCAAAAAGCTATGGCGATATTAAATCTCTTGCGGAAATCAACGCCGCTATCGGAAGCGGAAGTATTTACGGTCTTATAGGATCCAACGGAAGCGGTAAATCAACTTTGCTGAGGATCATGAGCGGAATAATGCGTCCGGACAGCGGAAAGATCACCTATGACGGTAAACCTGTCTATGAGAATCCCGAAGTCAAGGAGACGGTAGTATATCTTTCAGACGAACAATTTTTCCTACCTAATTCCACTGTTGACGAAATGGCTTATCTTTATTCATCTCTTTATCCGAGCTTTTCCAAGATCAGATATAATGAACTTATAAAGCTTTTTGGGCTTGAGGGCTCAAGAAAGATATCAACCTTTTCAAAAGGAATGAAGAAGCAGGCTTCGATCCTTCTCGGTCTTGCTTGCTATCCTAAATACTTACTTTGCGATGAGACCTTCGACGGTCTTGACCCCGTTATGCGTCAGTTTGTTAAAAAGCTTCTTGCTGAAGAGGTCGTTGAAAGAGGACTTACCCCAGTCATCGCCTCGCATAATCTGCGTGAGATCGAGGATATCTGCGATCATATCGGACTGCTCCATAAGGGCGGAATACTTTTTGAAAGTGAGATCGATGCACTGAAGGCTGAAATCCACACTGTTCAGGGCGTATTCGGAGAAGAGAAGAGCATAGGAGAGATCTTTGCAGGCTATCATATCGTGTCAGAAACGAAGCGCGGAAGCCTGACCACGGCGGTTATTCGCGGAGACAGAAAGGCAATCGAAGATGCGGCAAAGGCTGCAGATCCTAAGTATTTTGAGATAATCCCTCTCACACTTGAGGAAATATTTATCAGCGAAATGGAGGAAAGAGGCTATGACTACTCAAATGTCGTATTCTGATAAAAAAACTGTAAACATGAGCGTCAAATACTTCCTTGGTGAGCTGAAGCGTTCCTGGCCTAAGATGGTTCTTTATTTCATAATTTTCTGCCTAACTATGATCATTCCTTTACTTATGCAGGATATGGGAGTATTAAACAGATATGATGAGACATCTGAGGAATATATTCTCAAATGTTCTAACAGACTGCTAAATATGATAACCGAATATGTGCAGATCTGGGCTCCTGTTTCAATGATAGTTGCTATTTTTGCCGGTTGTTATGTGACTAAGATACTTCATAATAAAATAAGCGCAGATTTCTATCACAGCATACCGATGCGCCGTGAAAGTATTTACCTTACAAGGCTTGCCACAGGGTTTATCACATATTTTGCAACATTTCTTGTAAATGTTCTTATTGTTCTTATACTCTGTGAAACCCAGACGCTTGCCGACGGTTTTGGATTTCTGATATTCAAGCAGATCATGAAGAATTTCGGATATTCCGTGCTTGCGTTCTTTATGATCTATTCCACTACGGTCTTTGCCGGCATGCTTTGCGGAACAACGATAATGCAGCTTTTGATGACTCTTTATCTCAATCTGGTCGTGTTCGTTTACTATGTTTCATCTTTCCTTACTCTTGAAATGTTCTTTGATACTTTTAATTCATCATATTATCTTGATGATGTTGCAATAGTCAAGCTGGTTCCCTTTGTACGTCTTATGGCGATTGATTTAATTGATGCATTGACGATTCCGGATATTTGCTTCTTTGCAATAGGTTTGCTGCTTCTTCTTATGGGATCAATGGCTCTTTACAGATTCAGAAGGATCGAAAAGGCGGGATCTCCCGTTGTATTTGACGGGTTTGCGTCATTCTTCCGTTATTCTGTTATAATTCCCGTAACTCTTCTTGGCGGTATCTTCTTTGATCTTTTGGTGGGAAGCTTCATTTGGTATATAATCGGCCTTGCGATCAGCGCATTCCTTTGCTTCCTTCTTATAAATACTATTCTTTCCAAGAACGCTCGCAAGATGTTTACCGGTATAAAGGGGTTTGCTATCTATGGCTTGGCAATGATTGCATTTTTCTGTATCATCGGCTTTGATATTTTCGGCATAGATGATTATGTACCGAATGTCAAGGATATCAGATCGGTGGAAATAACAATATCGAATCAGATAACCGAGACCGAATTTGAGGATAAGAATATTATAAAAGCCGCGGTAGACCTCGATAAAGCGCGCGAAGACCTTGTTTACTATGATGAATCTGCATCCTATAGTGTCCCAGACATAACTGCAGTTTCAGCTAAGCAATATTCAACAGCAACTGTCAGTGAGCCCTTCGTAACAACAGATTATAACCAAATCTCCTATTATGTGGTATATAAGCTGAAAACAGGTATCCCGATAGCAAGGCGAGTTGTTGTAATGCAGAAGAGCGAGCAGATGACAGCACTTGCAAAAGCGGTCACGAACTCCGAGGAATATGAAGAAAGCTGGAAAAAACATATTTCTTCTCTCGATTACCGTGATTATTATGCTACCTATGACACTATTTCGGATTATAATATCGAAGATAATGAAATATACGAAAGATATCTTCCTCATGATACTATCAAGAAGATTAATGATAGCTTTGAAGGAATCGACTATGAATATTTCCAGAGACCTCAGATCGGTCAGATCCATTTCTATGGCTCATATCTGAATAACTATAATACCTTCCGCATGCCTGTTTATGTCGGCGATGAGCTGGCATCTATATTCATGGGCTTCAAGACAGAGGAAGAATATTATGATTATCTGGCAAGTAAGATATTCAGCATCGTTATCTATAAAGGCAGCAAGCAGGACTTTTCATCAGAGGACGGAGTTGTTCTGCCAAAGGACACAGAGCTATATAAAGAGGTTCTGAAAAACCTTGCAAATACCACGGACACGAGAAATATCTTTACTGAAACCGAGCCTCAATATCATGTGGGTATATCTTTTGTGGGCTATGAGCCAAAATATGCACAGTCGGTACAGAATATGACAGCGGAATTTCTTAAAGGCTGTGTTCCCGCGTCGGTTAAAGCTCTTGTGCCGTAATTTTCTGAGAGGCAGACTTGTTTCTGCCTCTCTTAATATATAATTTTTGAGGTTGTTTTGATTAAAAATGAATGATTTTTTGGAATTTGTTTTAAATCTATTGGATCGCGGAATCTCCTTAGCGATATTTGCTGTAATAATATGCGCTTTCGGTGTGATTGCCGCTTTTGTAATATTTCATCTGGTTACTAAAGGAAAAAAGAAATTTCCTTGGGTAAGATCAATATTATTGCTGATAATTATCGGATATTTCGCGGTGCTTTCCTATGCTACCTTGCTTCGTTATGGAGGAGGCGGGGGCTATCGAGAGATGAATCTGCATCTTTTCAGAGCATGGCGCGAAGCATGGAATACATTCTTCTTCCAGGATTGGTTGAATATCTTCATCAATATCGCAATGTTTATACCTCTCGGAGCTATTTTGCCCTTGATGGCAAAGCTTTTCAGAAGATGGTATGTTACCGTTCCGTTCGGATTTGCAGTATCGCTGATTATTGAAATGATTCAGTATTTCACAGGGCGCGGTATCATGGATGTTGACGATATTTTTACTAACACCCTTGGAACTGCGCTCGGATATTGCATAATAATGATCATTACCACCGCTTTCTGTAAACAGAAAAAATGCGGTCTAAAATGCTTTGCATATTCTTCTGTGCCGCTGATCTTTACTGTGGCGCTGATCGGAATATTCGGTGGCTATCATCTGAAAGAATATGGAAATCTGGCAGAAACGCCCTATTTCACCGCTAATACGAAGGGAATCGAATGGCAGCTTCAATTTGAGCCGGATGATGAATCTAAAATCGTTCCAACTTATCACAGAAAACCTTATAATAAAAAGACTTGTGATGAATTCGGAGAGCAATTCGCGAAAAATCTCGGTATCGTTTTTGAAGATAAATACTATTACAACAGCATGACTGTATTCGCAAATCATTTTGGCGGCGGTTTTCTCGATGTGTATTACAATGACGGCAGTTATAGCTATACCGCAGGCGGTGCTATCGGTCAGAAAAACGCAGAATTCAGCAGGGAAGAGGTTATCAAAATGCTTGAGAGCTTTGATATCTATATTCCCGATGAAGCAGATTTCTTTATTGATGAATACGGAAATCATATTTTTACCGTTGATATGGTTTTTCGCGACGGAAGGCTTTATGACGGAGAGCTGAGCTGCAAATGCTCCGAAAACAGTGCTGTAACTAAAATCGAAAACAATCTGCTGATTTTTGAAAAATATAAAGATGTAAAAATCATTTCGGAATCCGAAGCATATAAAAAGCTAAAAGCAGGGAAGTTCTCAGGTAATGATTTTCTTGAAAGATACGATATCGAAGAGATAATTGTTAAATCCATCGCGCTGGATTATATGGCTGATACAAAGGGATTTTATCAGCCCGTATATGTATTTGAGCTTCAATTTAACGAAACCTGCGACATAGATGCTGCAGTTCCGGCAATGAAATAATTTTTTGTGAATCTTTAATCTTTTTTCAATACTTCTTGACTTTTCCATTTTATTGTTATATAATTAGTAAAAAATTTATCCACGGAGGGTAATGAAAAATGGATTATAGTATTCAGCTTTACAGCTGCCGCGATGCCATGAAAGAAAACATGGAGGCAACGCTCAAAAAAATTGCAGAGATCGGCTACACACTTGTTGAGCCTGCAGGATTCTTTGATCATACTGCAGAAGAATTCAAGGCTATGATCGACAATTATGGTCTTAAGGTCTCAGGCACTCACACCGGTTGGCCTGCGCTCGACGACGAGAATTTCGATGCTACCGTTAAGTTCCATAAAACTATCGGTACTCAAAACATCATCATCCCAGGCTTCGGTTTCGGAGAGAATAGGGAACAGCTTGAGGATTTTATCGCATTTGTTAACAAGGTTCAGCCTAAGCTCGAAGCTGAGGGAATGAAGCTGGCTTACCACAACCATTCGGGAGAATTTATTCCCACCGTATATGGTGCCATGGTTCACAAGGAGATCGAAGAAAGAACAAATGTCGATTTCGAGATCGATACATATTGGGCATTCAATGCAGGTCTTGATCCTGTTGAAACTCTTGAAAGACTGAAGAACAGAGTTCATTTCATCCATATTAAAGATGGATTTATGGGCGGCAAGGGTAAGCCTCTCGGGCTTGGCGAAGCTCCTGTTGCGGCTGTTTATGAAAAGGCTCTTGAGCTTGGTATGCAGATGGTCGTTGAGAGCGAAACACAGGATCCCGACGGTCTTACCGAGGCTGAAATCTGCTTTAAATATCTCAAATCTCTTGAAAAATAATAAATTTTAAGCGGTACACATCACGTGTACCGCTTTTTATAAAACGTGCACTGTTTTAGATTATAAATTCTGTCTCATAACTTCAAAGGCAATAACGGTTGAGGCAGATGCGGCGGAAAGGGCGGCGGGGAAGCTGCGTCCATAATCGATATGTATGATCTTATCGGCGGCTTCAAGTACAGCTTTCGAATTTCCTCTTTTTTCTCCTCCAACGATAACGAGAAGTGGCTTTTTCATTTCTGTTTGGTAAATGGAAACCGAATTGGGTTTATCTGCGCAATATACCTTATAATTTTTGTTTTTAAAGAGTTCTATAGCATGTGAAGGCTCGGAAATATACATCGAAAACAGCTCTGAAGCCCCTGCAGAAGCTCTTGCAACTACACCTGCCGCTCCCATCCAGTTTCTTGGAGAAAGAATAATACCGTCTACACCCGCGGCATAGAGCGACCGCAGGGAATAGCCAAAATTATAGGGATCCTCAATGCCTTCAAGCATAAAATAAAAGCCGTTTTCATTGATATCCTCTTCGGTCAGATTTTTGATGGTTCTATCGGTACAAAAAGCGATAACACCGCCGTGTGTGTTTCCGATAGTGTTTTGTTCAATGATATCCGCAGAAACGGTTTCTATAGGAAATCCGTGAAGTTCGGACATTTTACGAAGATAGTTAAACTCTCTGTAATGTTTTTTTATCTTTTCTTCATTATACAAAATCTTTATGATTTTCCTATCATTTGTTTCAGGGGAGTTCAGAAGGGCAGATATGGAGGTCATTCCTTCGAGAATATTTGATGGGATGAATTTTTCTGATTCTTTTACTATCATAGATGTCTCCGGTAATGATATTTTAATTTGATTTGTCATATATTGTATCGGAATAAAATTTCGAGGTGCAATATGAATTACACACAGATCAGACCAAGATGTAAAATACTGGGCGAATACATAGTTGAAAATAAAGCGACTGTAAGAAGCACGGCAGTTCATTTCGGCGTCAGTAAAAGTACGGTTCATAAAGATGTGACCGAGCATTTGCGACGTGCAGATCCCATACTTTATGATAAGGTTAAGGAGATACTTGAAAAAAATAAAGAGGTTCGCCATCTTCGCGGCGGCGAAGCAACTCGAAAAAAATATCTTATGCTAAAAACAGGGGAATAGGGTCTTTGCAGATTTCTGAAACACATCTCATTATACAAAATGCAAATTTTGTATAATGAAGGGAAGCAAAAAGTTGTTAATTATTAAATTTTTTAGAGAATTTTGCAAAAAACGCTGACAAAACGGATTTTTTATGGTAGAATATAAGTAACTTAAATTCGGAGGTAAAAAATAATGTCTATTAAAATGCGAGTTCTTGTAGCGTCTCCTAAGAAAAAAATGCTGACGCTGGCTTACAATATCAAAAATGAATTTGATCTTGTTCCCAATGCTGTTGATAAGATTCCGCCTGCTTATTCCTGTGATAAGGAGCGTATCGTTATTCTGGCGATTCCGGCTAAGCAGAATGCTGCAACAGAAAAATTCTGTAAGGAGCTTAATAAAACCCGTGCTGCTAATGTTGCGATCCTGATCGACGGCACAGCTAATGATGCCGCAGGTATCAAGGAAATACTCAAGAGCGCAGGCACAAATGTTATAGATGAGGTCTTCTGCACAAAATGCGGTCTGCCTTTCCTTGGCGGCGTGAAGCCCGAAGAAAATGCTTCCCTTATCGAATGGGTCAACCGCGTAATCAAGGAGCTTAAATAATTTTTGTTAAAGTTCCCTATTGTGAAAATTTTAACAAGTGGCATGTTTTTCATGCCACTTGTTTTATTTGGTCTTATTGTGCCTTTTCCTCTGCTGCCGCAACCTCGGTTATACTCTTAGCAAGACCTGCAATGCTCTGTATTTCGGATGGAATAATTATTTTTGTTGCTTTTCCGTCTGCGGCTTTTTCAAAGGCTTCAAGGCTCTTAAGTGCGATCACAGCTTGACCGGGCGAAACCTCATTTATCATTCTTATACCTTCAGCAGTTGCCTTCTGAACCTTAACTATTGCTTCAGCTTCACCCTCTGCCTCGCGGATCCTTGCTTCCTTTGCCGCCTCTGCGCGAAGGATTGCTGACTGCTTTTCTGCCTCAGCCTCAAGAATGAGAGACTGCTTTCTGCCTTCCGCAACGAGAATCGTGGAGTTTCTTTCGCCTTCAGCCTTAAGAATAAGCTCTCGGCGCTCGCGTTCAGCCTTCATCTGCTTTTCCATGGCGTCCTGAATTTCCTTTGGAGGAATGATATTTTTAAGCTCTACGCGGTTTACTTTAATTCCCCATGGATCGGTCGCTTCATCAAGAATTGCGCGCATTTTTGTATTGATTATATCACGAGATGTGAGTGTACTGTCAAGCTCCAGATCTCCTATGATATTTCTGAGAGTAGTGGCTGTCAGATTTTCAATGGCACTCATTGGACTTGTAACGCCATAAGTGTAAAGCTTACAGTCGGTTATCTGATAGAAAACGACTGTGTCTATCTGCATTCTTACATTATCCTTTGTAATAACCGCCTGAGGCTGAAAGTCTGCAACCTGCTCCATAAGATTGATCTTCTTAGCAACCTTATCAAGGAAAGGCACGGTAATATGCATGCCTGTCTTCCAAGTAGCATGATATGCTCCGAGACGTTCTATTACATATCCTCTCGCCTGCGGAACGATATGAATGTTCGATATAATGAAAATGAACAGTGCTATTATGATTCCTCCGATGATATATGGTGTCATAATTCTTCTCCTTTATTTAGTATTTTATCGCAAATGAGCTTAACACCCTCAATGCTTACTATCTTTACCAAGCTTCCCTTTTCTATTCTTACCGATGGGTCTGAAGAACGCGCCGACCAATACTGTGCATTGATCTTTATCTGTCCCCTGCCCTCCAAATTATCGATATCTTCGGTAACTATTGCAGTCTCTCCCATAAGTGCATCCGAATTTGTTTTTATGATGGGATTTTTTCTGATATATTTTCTGAAGATCGTCTTTGAAAGAAGCAGCATTACCGCTGAAGTTACTGCAAATACAAGTACCTGCAGCCATATGGGCAGATCTAATGCCGAAAGTATAAGGGCGATAAGCGCTCCGGGCATAAACCATACCGCAACAAGAGCCGCAGTGGCGAGCTCTGTTATGAAGGATAAAATTAAAATTATAAGCCAGATCAATTCATGCATTGTATTCATCTCCTTTATCGGTTAGAATATGTCAAAATGTTGTATATTTTATATTCTCCGTTTTCGTTTTTTATGACAAGATACCATGGTCTCGATGCATCACTGTCCATATCCCGTCTGAGCGTTCCGTCATTTTTGCTTATCATATAGTCCATCATATAAACAAGCAGTGTATTGCCGTCCTCATCCTTCTCCTCGCTAATTCTCTCAACAGTTATGTTATATAATCTCTGCATAGTGAATTTTTCGGGAAGAGTGTTCTCTGATTTATATTTTTCGCTGAAATAGTTTGGATATTCGGAATAATTACCGTTTATCATAGTATCTATCATATCGGCGAGAAAAGCCAGCACCGGGTCGGTAGCAAGATAATCCTCGGGTGAGACTGTTATTGTAAGCGGACCGTTTCTATAAGAAATTATTCTGTTAAGCTCAAGATATTCCGTATCATCAAGAATGTTTACTTCATAATCGGGTGAATAAAAATTCAGTTCGGGAAGCTCGGAATTTGTTATGCTATTTCTATCTTCTAAAAATTCAAGAAGCCATAATGCGCCTCCTAAAATGAGTACTGCACAGATAGCAAAGGTTATAATTATTAATCTTTTTCTGTTATTATGCATATGTTTGAACCTGTATTTTTCATCAATTTCAATATTATTTTATCATATATAATCCTTTTTTTCAATATCTTCGTAGAATTTTTCAAAAATTTAATAGAAATTCACCGAAGGCTGTTGACCTTGGCTGAATTTGTGGTATAATATTATAATGGTAATTGTTTTTATTTTAACGGATATGCAAAGGAGATAGATTTATGAAATACTTAGTTTTGATCCCCGACGGAATGGCTGATACCGCCATAGATTCTCTTGGCGGACTTACACCTATGGCGAAGGCAGATAAGCCTACTATGGATATGCTTGCAAAAAAAGCATATATCGGTACGGTTTCAAATGTTCCCGACGGAATGGTGCCCGAAAGTGACACAGCAAATCTTGCTATTCTTTCTTATGATCCTAAGGTTTATTCGAAGGGACGTTCCCCGCTTGAGGCTGTTAGCATGGGCATTGAAATGCAGCCGGATGAAACGGCTTATCGCTGCAATGTTGTAACACTTACAGACGATGGAGACTATGACAGCAAAACTATTCTTGACCATAGCGCCGATGAGATAACAACACCCGAGGCCGATAAGCTCATCAAAGCTCTTGATGAAAAGCTTGGAAATGAATACAGAAAGTTTTATACCGGTGTAAGCTACCGTCACTGTCTTATCTGGAAAAACGGTAACGATAAATATGATTTTATGCGTCCTCATGATATTCTCGGTAAGCAGATAGGCGAATATCTGCCTAAAAAAGAAAACGGCGGTGAGGAATTCTATAAGCTCATGCGCGACAGCTTTGAGATCCTCAATAATCATCCTGTAAATGAGGAACGCCGCCGCAGAGGTCTGCGCCCTGCAAACTCTGCTTGGCTCTGGAGCCCCGGAAAGAAGCCCCAGCTTCCCTCCTTCACCGAAAAATGGAATCTCGATGCTTCGGTAATTTCCGCTGTTGACCTTATAAAAGGGATCGGGCTCTGTGCAAAGATGGAATCTATCGATGTTGAAGGCGTTACAGGCAATGTACATACCAATTATGACGGCAAGGCTCAGGCGGCGATCGATGCTTTTAAGCGAGGAAAAGAGCTTGTCTATGTCCATGTTGAAGGTCCCGATGAATGCGGTCACAGAGCCGAGACCGAGAACAAGGTGATCTCCATCGAAAAGATCTCCGAAAAGATACTTAAGAGTGTTTATGATTATCTTGAAAGCACAGGCGAGCAATTCAAGATAATGATCCTTCCAGATCATCCCACTCCCGTTGCGCTTCGTACCCATACAATCGATCCCGTTCCCTTCATGATCTATAATTCAGCTAAGCTCTATGAAGGTGTTGACTGCTTCACAGAGGAAAATGCTGCAGCAAAGAATAACTACATTCCCCGCGGACACGAGCTCATGTCTATCCTTACGGGAAATATCTGAGGTAAGAATGATGACAAATAACAAAGCCGCAAAGGAAGAAAAGACTTCCCTTGCAAAAGAGATGTATGATATGATCGAAATACTGGTCATTGCCGCCTGCGTTGTTTTGATTCTTTATTCTTTTGTATCACGTCTTTGTGTTGTTTCGGGAGGCTCTATGGATAAGACGCTTGCCAATAAGCAAATGCTCATTGTTTCCAATATTAACTACACTCCCGATACAGGTGACATAATCGTTTTCCATCAGACTTCAAATGAAGCCTTCGGTCTCAATGAGCCCGTTGTTAAA
>JAFTXK010000098.1 GCA_017461635.1 Clostridia bacterium
AGGTCAAGGTTTTTTGCCGATATTTATAGTTCTCTACCATTCAAATATGCTGCAATTTTTTCAAGAGCACACTTTTCTATGCGCGAAACATACGATCTTGATATACCGAGTCTTTCTGATGTTTCTCTTTGTGTCAACGGTTTAGTACCGTTAAGACCATAACGAAGCTTTATTATGCTCCGTTCTCTTGTGTTCAACCTATAATTAATATATTTCATTGCTTCGTTTATCTTCATTTTCATATCAAGATCATCAGCGATAGTGTCATCGCATTTTATAACGTCCATATAAGTAAGAGAATTGCCGTCTCTGTCAGTGTCGATAGTACTGTTTATAGAGATCTCTGAACTGCTTTTTTTCTTCCTTCTGAAAAACATAAGTATCTCATTCTGAATACATTTTGCAGCATACGTGGCAAATCTTGCTCCTTTTTTCACATTAAATGAATCAACGGCTTTTATTAGCCCTATAGTTCCTATGGAAACAAGATCATCACTCATGTCACTTGTTCCGTAATATTTTCTTACAATATGCGCAACAAGCCGCAAATTATGCTCAATTAGAAGACTTCTTGCTTGCTCGCTTTTTTCCTGACGGTACTCTATAAATAATTTTCTTTCTCTCTCCTTATCAAGCGGCGGCGGGAACTGATTAGTTGTATCAGCATTTAGTATAAAAAAAGAAAAAAATGATGCGATAATAAATAATATATCCATATAAGGCCCTCCGTTTTACGACCATTATATGCATCTACCGCTTGACCAAGTGAAAAAAAGTGGTATAATGATAAAAATACAATTTGTTTGAGGCGTCATGAGACCTGAACTAATAATTTGGGATTTTAACGGCACTATCATTGATGATCTGGCCCTATCCCTTGAAGCTATAAATACCGTACTGAAGAAACGAAATCTGCCTCTTATAGAGTCTGAAGATGCATACAGAAAAGCATTTGGCTTCCCGATAATTAAATATTACGAAAGCCTCGGTATGGATTTCAGTCGAGAACCTTATAAGAAACCTGCCGACGAATGGGTGAAATTATATAACAAGGGAGCTGACCGCATCTCTCTTACATTGGGGATACTTGATGTTTTACACAAAATTTCAGAAATGAGCATACCTCAGATGATACTTTCCGCTTCTGAAACAGAAACTCTTATAAGACAACTTGAAATATATAATATTTCATCATATTTTGACAAAATAATCGGTTGCGATAATGTATACGGCGGAGGAAAAACAGAGGTCGCAAAAAAATGGGCAACCGAAACTGATATTTCACTTGAAAATGCCCTTTATATCGGAGATACAGACCATGATTACGAAACATCAATTGTTCTCGGATGCAGTTGCATACTTTATTCCGGCGGTCACATGAGCAAGGAACGCCTTGAAAAAACAGGTGCACCTGTAATCGATAGGATAACCGACATTTTGCAATATATGAATTAAGTTCGATCATTCGGAAATAATAATATCGGGCAAATACAGCCCATATTTTTCGAAAGGTTGGTCATAATTATGATACTTGACAGAATAGCACTCCTTCTTGTCATTATAGGTGCAATTAACTGGGGCGGTATCGGTCTTTTTCAGTTCGACCTGGTTGCATTTATATTCGGCGGTCAGGGAGCGCTGCTCAGCCGTATTATATACACAGTTGTTGCGCTCGCAGGACTTTGGTGCGTTTCTCTTCTGTTCAGAGGTCGCGAAGAAGAAAGAGTCAATTAAATAAGGAGACGTATCTCCTGACTGCGGAACACCGCAGTCAATCTACATAATTTTTTTACAAAAAAGTCTTGATATTCCGCTACAGATAATATATAATTAGTTCGTTGTATTTTAATTTTGGAGGTTAACAGTATGAATTTCTATAATGTAGCTCTTGAAGCAACCCCCAACGGAGGAAGTATGGTCGGCTCTATCGTAATGATAGTGGCAATGATAGCAATTTTCTATTTCTTCATTTACAGACCTCAGAAGAAGCAGGAAAAGGAAGCTATCGCAATGAAAAACTCTCTTGAGGTTGGCGACGAGATCACAACTATCGGCGGCATAATCGGCGAGGTAGTATCCATCAAGGATGAAACTTGCGTTATCGAAACAACAAAGGAAAAGACAAAGATCAGAATCCTTAAGAGTGCCATCAGCAAGATAGACGTTCACGCGAATGAAAAATAAGTAATAAAAGAAAGAACCTCCGAATATCCTTTAACAAAGGTATTCGGAGGATTTTTTATGGATAATGACAGCTTGAATTTAAAAGAAATTCTTTTACACTCCCTTAGAGGACTTGCATTTACACTTGCTTTTACGGCCATTTCATCAGTGATAGTATGCGCAGTACTTACAAACAGTAGAGATCCTAAGGCTATTTTATGCCCGATCTCGCTTGGAATTTTGCTTTTATCTTCTGCATTAGGCGGAATATTTTCGTCAATAAAAAACGATCAACCAATATTATCAGCGACAATATGCTCTATCTTTCATCTATTCATCGTGTTGATCGGATCAATATCACTTCCAACGTCAGAAAACGCATTACCCGTTCTTTTGAAAACTATCATTTGCGTTTTAATAATAGCTGTATCTGTTATATCATCATATCTCACTTCTATGGGAAAATACAATCGCAAAAGGTCAAAGCTGAGAAAAAAATACAGAAGCTGAAAGACAGTTGCACAAACGCACCTGTCTTTCATTTTACTTTTAATTACCCCCAACGAACGTATAAAATCCACTCGTCGCCAAGATAGTATTGCTTAGTACCGCCACCATACAGCCATTCAAATGGAGTATCTTCATAGCTGAAGAATCTGTTGGCATTTTCTACAACCCTATATGTACCTTTGCCGTCATCGGGAGAAACCTTAATATATATACTGTCAGAGTTCATATACTCAGCCATAAAATCCTCAGTATTATTAACCTGATGGTTTGTTATATAGTCACGAACCCAATCATATCGCTTGATATATTCATCTTTTTTTGCAGGATCATCCGTATTCTCAGCATACCATGACTTATGAACAGCAGAAAGACCAAGCATTTCGCAGCTCATAAGGATAAATTCACATCGCTGAATCTCATTGCCCTCTGCAAGAGCCATTGCTTTGAGAACAAGATTTCTCATATATTCGTAGTTATCACAAATATAATGATAATCAAACATTTCACCGGGATAGCTTCCCCGATTTATATAGCAAACATTTTGCTCAACGCCATCATTATCGATATATGTATTAATGTCGCTTGCCTTATGCTGCATACAGATATATTCGTAAATATACTCGTATCCATCTCCGTAATATATCTTCAAATACTCTTTCATTTCCGCAACGAACTCATCATAGCTCATATAGGAAACAGTTCCATCCTCGTTTTCAACCACACTCCACATAAAGCTTGCCGCAAGATGTGATTTAAGGTTCTCGAAGAGATATCCCACCTCTGC
>JAFTXK010000099.1 GCA_017461635.1 Clostridia bacterium
GCTTCCTCTCTTGCCTGTCTCTCTTCGCGGAGAATGTCGCTGATAGAGCCGTAAGCTCTGTGACCCTGCTCCTTAACCTCGATGATGCGGAACTTAACTGTTGTTCCGACGAGGGTATTAAGATCGCCGGACTTCGGAACGCCGCTGCGTGCGCCGGGGATAAATACTCTGGTTGCGCCTGCAAGAGCGATAACGCCGCCCTTAACAGCCTCGATAACCTTACCCTCAAGAACAGTCTTTGCCTCATAAGCGGCAACGATCTCGCCCCAGTTCTTATCGGAATCTGTGCGCTTCTTTGAGAGCTCGGCAATGCCTTCAATATCGCTTACGCGAATAACAAATGCCTCAACCTCGTCGCCGACCTTGAACATATCCTTAAGATTTACAGAAGGATCGTCTGTGATCTGCTCAGCCTTGATAACGCCGGTAACCTTATATCCGACATCAAGCTGAAGCTCAGCGTTCGAAACGGCAGTAACTATGCCCTTAACGGTATCTCCTGTATTTAAAGTTTTGCAAAGCGATTCTTCGAGCAGCTCTTCAAAGTTTTCAATTTTTGTGCTCATTGTTTTGTATACCTCCTCTATTATGCCGGGAGGGGTTGAAGCCCCTGCGGCGATTCCCACCTTTTTTGCGGTGGGCGGAATCAGTTTGCCCAGCCCGTCTGCGTTTTCAACCCAAACGGTGTTCATGCAGATATTCTTGCATATCTCGGTAAGCTTGGCAGTATTGGAACTGTCTTTTCCGCCGATCACAATCATATAATCACAGACACTCGCTAAGCGTTTCGCCTCGAGCTGCCTGATTTCCGTAACATTACATATTGTATCAAAAATTATCGGATTTGTACAGTGTTTTTTGAGAACATTTTGAGTTTTGTGCCATTCTGACAATTTTTGAGTTGTTTGAGCGACCAAAACGGTCGTTTTTTTGTTGAAAATGTCCATAGAAAATTTTTCTAAGAAATTTTCAAGCTCCATGGCGGTGCAGAAAACATATTTCTCATGCTCCGCATGGCTGACTATGCCTCTGACCTCGGGATGAAGCGGGTCGCCGAGAATGATAAAAAGTGTATCCTCTTTCGAATGCTCATCGGCAAGACGGTGTATCTTCGTAACGAAGGGACAGGTGCAGTCGACATAGGTAAAATAAGGATTATTCTCGGCGCATTTGCGCAGTCTTTCGCTTATCTCTTTTGTAACTCCGTGAGTGCGGACGAAAACCTTCACCGGAGAGGCTTCGGCGGCTGTCAGTGCCAGCTCCTCTATTTCATCTTCTTCGAGAACTTCCACACCTTTTTTGAGAAGCTCATTATTATATATCGTATTATGAATGATATGACCGAGAGTAAAAATACGGACATTCTTGCCTTCAGAAGCGATCGCTTCTTCAAGCTTATCTGTAGCTCTCTTGACTCCGAAACAAAAGCCCGCATTTTCGGCAATGATTATTTCTCTTTCCATGCCCGTCACAGCTCGCGTATTTTCTCATAGATGAGATTGGTTATACGCGCCATTTCTTCTGTTTTGCTGAGCTCCGTATCGATGGAAAGCTCAGCGGAGGGGATCTGTTTGCCTATAATAACTTCGATCTTTCTGAAAGGACACCAGGCATTGTTTTTGACCTTTATCCTTACGGGCAGAACGGGAACCGATACCTTGGAGAGAACCAGCGCCGCGCCGTTTTTGAATTTTGTGTCTTCGAGCGCCACTCCCTTGCAGCGTGTTCCTTGAGGGAAGATACCGACGCAGTGACCTTCATTCAGCAGATCTATGGTCTTATGTATCGCACCGATATCGCCTGAGCCTCGGTTTACGGGATAAGCACCGAAGGCTCGGATAAGAGAGCTTAGAACGGGTATCTTAAAAAGCTCCTTTTTAGCCATATAAAAGGGCTCGGTCTTGCGCAGAACCGCGCTTATGCAAACGGGATCAAGCAGAGTAACGTGATTTGAGCAGAGCAGGATTCCGCCCTCGCCGGGGTCGTTTTCAAGTCCCGTGACCTTAACTCTGAAAAGCACTCGTACAATGACTGCTACAATACCGTGGACGATCTTGTAACCTTTTCTCATTTGATTTCCCCGACCCTTTCTTTTATGATCTCAATAACACGGTCGATGCTTTCCTCAAGAGAATGCTCCGAATTATCGAACATGATCGCATCCTCAGCAGGCACTGCGGGCGCAACAGCACGGCTTCTGTCGTTTTCGTCGCGCTCGATCATCTCGCTGAGAACATCCTCGTATCTTACCTTTACACCCTTTGCGGTAAGCTCGTCATAGCGGCGGCGCGCACGGGCTTCGTTTGAAGCGGTCATAAATATTTTGACGTCCGCATCCGGAAGAATGACAGTGCCGATATCGCGACCGTCCATTACCACATTGTTCTTTCTCGCGATGGATTTTTGAGTTTCGAGAAGAAATTCTCTCACCGCGGGGATGGCGGAAACTGCCGAGGCATACATCGATATCTCGGGCTGTCTGATCTTATCACCTAAATTTTCGCCGTTAAGATAAACGCATTGAATACCGTTTTCATATTTAACATCAAGCTCTATTTCGGGAAGAAGTGCCGAGACCTCTTCCGCATTTTTCGGATCCTTGTCCTTTGTGCGGACATAATATCCTATACTTCTGTAAAGCGCACCCGTGTCAACATAAACTATGCCGAGCCTTGCGGAAACAGCCTTTGCAACACTGCTTTTACCTGATCCGCTCGGACCGTCGATTGCAATTTTTATCATAATTAATACCTCTCAATATTTAATAATTACGAGCAGCATTCTCTCCTGCAAGCGCCGCTGTGGAAAATGCGATCTGAAGATTAAAACCGCCTGTGTAAGCATCTGCATCAATGATCTCTCCTGCAAAATAAAGACCGCTCACAAGCTTTGATTCCATGGTTTTCGGATTTATCTCCTTGACCTCAATTCCGCCCGAGGTGATTATCGCTTCCTCGATGGGGCGGAATTTCAGAAGCGGGATTCTAAAATGCTTCAGCAGACCGACCAGCGCCTTGCGTTCTTCCTTGGTTATGGAATTGCATTTTTTTCTCGGATCGATGCCGGAAAGCTTAACCACCGTATCTATCATCTTCTGGGGAAGCAGTCCGCCCAGAGAATTGACGAAATCCTTGTTATTATATTTTGAAAAATCCGAAATTATCCGCGCATCCAGAGTTTTTTCATCAAGGGCGGGCTTGAGATCGATCTCAGCGGTGTATTTTCCCCGCCCGATATCTCTCAGATGTGCCGATGCACTCAGCACCAGCGGTCCTGTAAGTCCGAAATGGGTAAACATCATTTCCCCGAAATCGTCAAAGACAGCCTTTCCGCTTCGGTTATCGATAACGGAAAGCTTGATATTCTTCAGTGAAAGCCCTTGCATACCCGCGCAGATCCTTCCGTCCTCAACTATGGGGACAAGTGAGGGAATAAGCTCTGTTACCGTATGTCCGAGCTCCTTTGCCATGCGGTAGCCGTCTCCGTCCGAGCCCGTAAGAGGATATGACATTCCACCCGTGGCGAGAATAACCGCGTCAAATTCGTATTCATTTGAGCCGGTAATAAGACCTGTAGCTTTTCCGTCCTCTGCCGTAATGCGCCTGACCATTTCATGCACTATATTACAGCCGGCATCCCTGCATTTTTTCTTCATGGCATCAACTATATCCTGAGCCTTGTCGGAAACAGGGAATACACGCTTTCCGCGCTCGGTTTTAAGCGGAACACCTGCCTCCTCAAAGAAATTTTTTGTATCCTCCGAGGAGAAATTGCTGTAAGAAGCGTAAAGAAAACGGGGATTTCTCGGAATATTGGCAAAAAATTCATCACGGTCGCAGTCATTGGTAACATTGCATCTGCCCTTGCCCGTGATCCTCAGCTTTTTGCCGAGCCTGTCCGTCTTTTCAAAAACCGTGACGGCGGCACCGAGCTCTGCCGCTTTCACCGCCGCCATCATGCCCGCCGCACCGCCGCCGATAACGGCAACGCAGACGAGATCAGAACTTGTCTTTTTTATAAACATCGTATTCGTCCCAAATTGTTTCAAGTTTTTTGAGCTGTTCGCTGAAAAGCTCCTGGCGCTCCCGTGCAACGGCAACTATGATAGCATTTATAATGCTCAGTGGCGCAACGAGAGAATCCACATAGGAGACCATATCGCTCTCGGCTGTCAGAAGCTGATCGGCATATGCTGCGATAGGCGAACGCTTGCTGTCGGTCAGCGCGATAACGTCCGCACCGACCTCCTTTGCATATTCAACGGCATTGATTATCCTCTGAGAATATCTGGGGAAGCTGATGGCGATCATTGTATCATCCCTCGAAAGATGCATGATCTGTTCAAACATCTCGCTGCCCGAGGTGGTCTGAACGAAATGAACATTGTCAAAAACCATGCGCAGATTGAAATTCAGGAATCCCGCAAGGGCAGAGGAGGAGCGAACGCCGATTATATATATATTCTTTGCATTGACGATCTTGCGGATCGCTTCGGCAAAGGATTCGCGGTCGATGCCGTCAAGAGTTCTTTTTATTTTTTCCGCATCCGAGAGAAGGACCTTTTCAAGCATGTCTCCGTCGCCGATGAGGCTGTTTGTTACCTCGATCCTCTGAACGGCGGTAAGCATATTGCGGATAAGCTCCTGAAGAGCGCGCTGAAATTCGGGATATCCCTCAAAGCCAAGCTCGCAGGCAAAGCGTACTACCGTTGATTCGGAAACGCCCACAAGACTGCCAAGCTTTGAGGCTGTCATGTAAGCTGCCTTTTCATAGTGATCGAGAATGTAATTCGCAATCAGCTTCTGCCCCTTAGAGAAGGTGGGCATCTGATTTTTTATGGTCATCAAAAGGTCTCTTTTCATAAACACACCTCATAGCATGCGCAAAATTTCATCCTATATTATAAAACAAATAAAGCGAGTTGTCAATATTATTATTTTGCTAATTTACAACCTGCACAAAAAAATTGCGAAAAAATTGTCAAAAATCCCGATAGAGAAATTTGTAAAATCCACTTTACATTTGTCGAATAACATGGTAAAATTATAACCGTAATCCGAAATCACTGCAGCGGCGGAAGCGTATGCTCTGAAAAGGAACCGAAAAGCATATCACTTAAGCCGAAACAGTGAAAAGTCCATTGTATCGGTATTTTTTTGTGCATAAAGACAAAAAGATCGGCGAGATACTTTGAAAAACGGAATACAGGTTGGGTAAATAAATCAAATCGGAGGACAGAGAAATGAAACTAATTTACGATGTCAATGACAAGCCCAAATTCGGTCAGCTAATTATCTTCGCTATCCAGCAGCTTCTTGCGATCATGGCGGCAACTATCGCGGTTCCTGCAATTATCGGTAACGGAATGACAGCTTCTGCTGCACTTTTCGGAGCGGGAGCGGGAACAATTATTTATCAGCTCTTTACAAAATTCAAGAGCCCCGTGTTCCTCGGTTCATCTTTTGCTTTTATCGGTTCAATGTTTGCGGCATTTGCAGGTGCTGCCTCGATGTCTCTCGGATATCTCGGACTTCTCATCGGCGCTCTTTTTGCAGGTCTCGTTTATGTTGTTATCGCTATTGTGGTTAAGTTCGCGGGCGTTAACTGGATAAATAAGCTTATGCCTCCCGTTGTTATCGGTCCTACAGTTGCCATCATCGGTCTTTCGCTTTCCGGCTCTGCCATAAAGGACGTATTCTCTTATGCTCCTCAGGACAGCAACGGATCATTTATCATGACAACAAATGTCTGGATATCTCTGATATGCGCTCTTGTAACATTGGCAGTGGTTGTTGTTTGCTCCACATACGGCAAGAAGATGGCTAAGCTCATTCCTTTCATTATTGGTATCCTCTCGGGCTATGCTGTTGCCATGGTATTTACCCTTATCGGTATCGCAACAGATAATGCAGGTCTCATTATCATCGATTTTGCGCCCTTCAAGGCTCTTGTTGCAGACGGCGTAAGTCTGAATACATTCATTGCAGTTCCCGAGTTTACCTTCCTCGAGGCGATCAAGGGTGCAAAGGAATTCAGCTGGTCTTATGTTGCTACTATCGCGGTTGCTTATGTTCCCGTTGCATTCGTTGTTTTTGCAGAGCATATAGCTGACCACAAGAATCTTTCTTCCATCATTGAAAAGGATCTTCTGGAGGAGCCCGGTCTTCACCGTACTCTTCTCGGAGACGGTGTTGGTTCTATAGTAGGTGCATTCTTCGGCGGCTGCCCCAATACGACCTACGGCGAGTCTGTAGGATGTGTTGCTATCACAAGAAACGCTTCCGTGGTTACTATCACAACCACAGCAATACTCTGTATGCTCATTTCCTTCATATCTCCCTTTGTTGCATTCCTTGATTCTATCCCCGGATGTGTAATGGGCGGTGTTTGCATAACGCTTTATGGCTTTATTGCAGTTTCGGGTCTTAAGATGATACAGAAGGTAGATTTTGAAAACAGTGCTAATCTCTTTACAGCATCTGTTATCCTCATCGCCGGAATCGGCGGTATGGCTCTTGCGATCGGCAAGGTAACTCTTACCTCTATCGCAACAGCTCTCATTCTCGGTATCCTCGTAAATGTTCTTCTTTCGAGAAAAACCAACAACGACGCCGAATAATAAAACTCAGACAGCTGTAAAAAATCAGCTTGAATAGACAAAGAAACATCCCGTCAGATCTGACGGGATGTTTCTTTAGCTCTCTAATGTTACCTTATTATTTATCTGATTTTTTAAAGAGCTCCTGCCTGTATTCTCTGGCAGTTTTTCCATACATTTTTTTGTATAGCTTGGAAAAATTTGAGATATCCTTAAAACCGCAGGAATATGTAGTTTCTTTAATGCTTTTTCCTTCCTCAATGTAGCGTCTTGCGGCTTTGAGCTTGGTGAAGATCAAATATTGCTGAATTGTTTGCCCTGTCTCTTTTTTGAAAAGCCTTGCGAGATAGGAACGGGAAAGATTCATGTTTTTTGCAATATCTTCAATTTTTATATCCCCGGTGTAATTCTGCTTTATATAGTCCTTAATTGATCTGACATAATTATTTGACGGACTATCATTATCGGAGAGTATATCCGAATGCCAGCGAAAGAGCAGAGAAGCGAGAAAGGATGCCTTATTGCCCTTAAAATCCTCAACCTTGGCAAGCTCCATAAAGAAATCCCCGTCACCCTTAAAAACAGGAGGAAGTATCGTAAAATCATTGCAAAGATTACCGTCAAAGCCCATATAGTATATCGACCAGAGATCATTCGGATCAGGACCGTAAGAGCCTATCTTTCCTTTGGGAATAATGAAAGCATCGCCGGCACCGACATTATAAGTAATGCCGTCTATGGCATAAAAACCGCTGCCGCTTTCAATATACTGTACCATGGTAAAATTGTGGATTCTGGGAGGGGTAATATCATCGTTTTCAGCAGTGCTATGTCCGAAAAAAATAGGATTCAGATCTTTGTATTTACTGACGATCATTGTTTCTTTACCCATCGATCAATCCTCCTTTTCGCCCTCGCCCGGGTGATCCAATTTAAGTGAAAGAGATTTCTTATATTTCATCGGCGATAAGCCGAGATATTTTTTAAACATTTTTGAAAAATTGGAGAGATCGCCGAAGCCGCAGGAATAAGCTGCCTCGGTAACGCTCATTTTGTTTTCAAGGCAAAGCTTAGCCGCTTTGAGGCGAACCGAAACTATATATTCCTGAATAGTCTGCCCGGTGCTTTTCTTAAAGAGCCTTACGAGATATGAACGGGTCAGATTTATTTGTTTGGCAATTTTTTCAACGCTGATATCATTCATATAATTACTATTGATATAATCCTTGATCTGCTGAACATAGTTATTTGTGGGCATATCATCATCCTGACAAATCTCGGCATGCCAGCTGAAGAGCAGTGAGGTGAGCATGGAGACCTTTCTGCCCGAAATATGTTCAACCTTGCTGATCTTGCGGAAGAATTCGGCATCCCCCTTAAAAACAGCCGGAAGCCTTGCAAAGTCATTGCTCAGCTCTCCGTCGAAGCATATATATCGGTAAAACCAAGGATCTTTATCATCGGCTTTGTAGGTGGCTGTTTCACCGGCAAGGATAATGAAAGCCTCGCCCGGGTGCACTTCATATATTTTGCCGTTCTTTTCCAGTGTCCCCTTGCCGCTCTCAACATAATGAACAAGAGTATAATTTCTTGCTTTCGGACCGGTGGTTTGTCCGCTTGAGCATTGCTCATATCCATAATTCCGCGGATTAAGATCCTTGAGATTACCTTCTACCGAATAAAAATGATTGATCATGGTATCACGCCCTTCTGAGTTTTTTCGCGTGTTCACATTATACCATATTAAAAACAAATTATGCAAGGTGTTTTTCAAAAAAAATCCGCAAAATACAAAAGTGGATACGATATGACCATTAAGATGTGCAAAAATGGTAAAAATGTATGCAAAATATTCATTACTGCGTTTGTTATCAGAGAATATTTATTACAGGTTTCATAGTTTTTGTTATTTTAAATCCTATCTGAACGGATCAAATTTCCTTGAATGGATAAATTTTTATTTTCTGACAAATTTATTTACAGGCATTTTTCTTTTTAGGTATTGCAAGTTCACATTTTACTATATTTTGGTCAAGTGATGCAAAGACTTTTTGGCTAATGTGTGATACAATACAAAAGTAAATACCAAAATTTTAAATTTGGAGGAAAATATGAAAACTTTAAAAAAGAAACAAATTATTGCTTTTTTGGTTATGGTAATGTTTGTTATGCTGAGCTTCTCTGCATATGCAACCGAATCAAAAATAACCGTAACCGAATACGGCTATGTGTCGGACGGTCTCGTTTCCTATTATAAAGGAAGCGGCAATGAGGGTAAAACCTATTGGGAAGACCTTGCAGGTGATAACGATATCACAGGTCTTACTCTTGATGACACAAACAAGTTTACAAACAAAGGTCTGCAGATTACATCTACAAAACAAACTCTTCCCACCGGTATTAAAAACGTCCTTACGGGCGATAGCTTCACCGTGGAGATCTATCTCAGCGATTTTGTGAATAACTCTGTCTCGTTCAATAATATTTTGAAATGCGGCGAGCCTTTCTCGTTCTTCGTAAGAAACAACGAGGACACTCAATACATCGAATTTAAACATATAGGCGGCGGAGCAGAGGGGGCACGCCATAAGGTGTCGATCTCGCCCGCGGAGGATTTGAAGGATGGTTTGCTGTCTCTGACATATACCGTCGGCGGTACAACATGTCTTTATCTTGACGGTGTACTTATAAGCGAAAAGACATCAGCACTGGATAATTTGGATATTTCATCAAGTCCTGCTATCGGCGAAGGAGTAGATGCGGTTTATAATTCCATGCGTTGCTATAACCGCGCACTCTCGGTAGAGGAAATAATGATAAATGCTGCTGCCGATGTTGCAAAGAATGAATACGGCTTTGCCGCAGACGGACTTGTTTCCTATTATGAGGGAAGCGGCAACGTAGACGCAACAGAATGGAAAGACCTGGTTGGCGAAAACCATATTACTGCGGCTACTGATACACTTAAGGGTCTTACAATAAATGATACCAACTACTTTACCGAAAAGGGCTTTGCGGTAAATAATACAATGCAGTATCTCCCTTCGGCTATTATAGACGATGTTATTGCAACATCTGCCTTTACAGTTGAGATCCACCTCAGCGATTTTACACCTGCCAATCAAAGCTGGTGCCACATTCTGAAGCATGATACCGATAATTTTTCATTCTACATTGATAGTATAGGTAATGAGCTGAAATTTAAAAATGAGGCAGATGGCAGCAGTGGCAGCAGACCTACATCAACAGGTATGCTTGACAAGCTTCAGGATGGGCTTCTCACCTTGACATTTGCCGCAGGAGGCAAGACCGCTGTTTACCTTAACGGCGAGCTGCTTTCATCGGCAACTGCCGCTACCGGCAATCTGAATCTGGACAGTACAAAGGGGCTGTTTTTTGGCAACGGTTTTGCTGCTGTATATGAATCCATGCGTTTCTATAACCGCGTTCTTGACCCCAAAGAGATCATGGCAAATGCAATAACCGAAATGGAGTTGACTGAAACAGCGCCCGATCCCGAGCCCGAGCCCACACCCGAGATTCCCTATGTAACCGATGGTCTTGTTTCCTATTATGAAGGAACGGGCAACGAGGGTAAAACCACATGGGACGACCTTGTAGGTGATAATGATATTACCAATCTAAAAACAGACGATAACAATTATTTCACTGAAGAAGGCTTTAAGATCTATACCAATGTAGAGAAAGCCGGCATTATGCCCGATGCCATTGCAGCGCTTCTCGAAGGCGATGCCTTTACCTTTGAGATACATATAAGCGATCTTAAAGATGAAGGTGTGGATGCATCACATGGCTATAATGATTTATTGAAGCATGATGCAAATAACTTTTCTTTTTACAGACAGTTTTCTTCAGATACAATTTACTTAAAAAACAACCAAGATGGCAGCCGTCCCACCGCCTCTGAAGCACTTGACACCTTGCAGGATGCTATCATTACTGTTACCTTTGCAAAAGGCGGCAAGACTGCAATTTATGTAAATGGTGAGCTCTCCACATCTGTTGATGCCTCACCTTCGAATATCGGGCTTTCCACAGAAAATGGTAATAATCTTTATTTCGGCTATAATGTTAACGCCGTATATAAAGCAATGCGTTTCTATAACCGCGTGCTTACCGAGGATGAGATAAAAGCAAATGTTGAAGCAGCAGGCATGACGCCTCTACCTACATATATCGATGTTGCACAGCCTGTGACCAATATCGTAGGCGATATCTCTGCGATTCGCGAGGTTAGCAGTGCGGCAGAGCTCTCTGAGCTTCTTGCAGATTCTGCTATGCTCCCCGCAACAGCAATCTTCACAGCAGATAAATCTCTGAATCTTCTTGATGAAAACGGAAATGCTTTTTCTACAGTTTCAGAGATCATCGCTGAAATGGGATATCAGATCATCCCCGCATTCCGAGTTGAAACAGAAGAGGCGGCAGTGGCTGTCGGCACATGGCTGAATGAGAATTTTACCGATGCATTCATTATCAGCTCATCACCTACCGTTCTTGCGGCAGGAAGAACAGTAGCTCCACTTGTTGGCGGCGTTATAGACTATAGCAATACCTATGCTCTCAAAACCGCGCTCACAAAGGATGACTGCATTGCTATCCGTAAGGAGATCTTTAAGAATATGGCAACCGTTGCCATTCTTCCGGGTGGACTTTGCGATGCTGACACAGTTCAGTATCTCTATGAGCGCCAAGTCGGAGTTTGGGCAAGCATTTCCGATGAACCCACTACAGCCGAAACCTTCGGCGCAGTGAATAGCGGTGCTCTCGGCGTTATTTCCGATGATACCGCACTCGTTCTCAATACAGCAATAAATCTCCCCGAAATGACCATGACCCGCACACCTCTTAATATCGCTCATATGGGCTTTGCTGATACGGGTATTAAGAGAAATCACTATAGCGGCATCGTTTATTCCTATGAAAAAGGCGGAAAGACCATCGAATTTGATGTTTATCTCACTGCCGAAGATACAGACGGCTCAAGACAGCTTATTATCAACCATGATGCAACCATCACGGCAACCGACGGCAATACATATACCATCGCCGAAACCCCTTGGTCAACTCTGAAGGAGCTGAAGACCGCATCAGGCGATTATGAATTTGATATTTCAACCGTTGAAAGCGTTTTTGAATATTTCAAGGATAAGGAGGATGCAATACTTCTTCCCGAGCTTAAGGCGGCAAGTGATATCAGCGTTGTTGAAGAGATATGGAAGCTGATAGAGAAATACGGTCTCTATGATAATGTGGTCGGACTCACCTTCAGCACGGATTTCATTGCAAAATCCAGAGAGATATGCCCCGAACTGCCCTTTGTAAAGGTCGGTTACAACAGTCCTGTTTTTGAGGGCAATACAGATGGTGGAATTCTTGGCGTAAAGAAGCTTGTAGGTGAATTAAATGCCATTTATGATGCTTCTGTCGGCGACACTGTTGCACATGGCTCTGCAAGAGCGATGCTGAAGCGCGGTATGCTTCTCTATGCTTTCGATAATACAACTGCAAAGATACCGTGGTATTTCATGACAGGTACCAGCTCTATTTCAAATGACTGGGTTGACGGTAATATCATAAATTATCCCCTTAATATAAATGTCATGGGTGCGGCTGACGGCGAATATGTAGTACCCGGCAAAACCCTGAGCCTCAGCGCAGTTGTTGATTCATACAGATACCTTGATACCTCTGTGACCGATTTCACAGTTGAAATTCTCGCGGGCGCAGATCTTGTTACCGTTAGCGGTGCTGATCTGACCTTCGGAGAGACAGCAGGTAAGGTTACCTTCGTTCTTTCATATACAAAGACCATACCTCAGAGAATTGACAGCGAAGTTGAAACATATCCCGAAATGGAATATACCGTATATTCCGATCCAATAACTGTCATTATCACTGATTTTGACGGCTCTGTAAAAACAGAGGGCTACTCCATCAAGCTGAAACCTACCAAGACCGCTGAAAACGGTCTCCGCAGTATCTTCTCCTTTGATAATAATAAGAACGCCTTCTTTGTGGATCAGGGCTATGAGCTTCTCGAATACGGCGCAGTTGCAGTCTCCGAGGCAAGATATATCCTTGACGGAAGCGTTGTTACCATAAGCTCTCAAGCCGATGCCGAGGGTAATTATCAGCTCGAAACAGGCGGTCAAAAGGTCGTTGTTTGGAAGAATAACGAACCCGTAGGTAAAACGCTCGGAACAAAGGACGGAATCGTTTACTATTGCCTTGCAGTAACAAATTATACCAAGAATCACAGCGATAATGTATATTTCTGCGCATACTCCATCTATGAAGATCCGAACGGCAAAATTATTGTAACCACCAAGGACTATGGAATTGATGGCTATAATGCTGTAAACCTCTATCAGACCACTCTCGATATGTATATAAACGGCGCGATCAATTCTTCAAATACACATGATACCGCCGTTTGGAATACTCTTCTCACCGGTGCAGTCACCCTCACCGAGAGCGATTATCGTGCAGACCAGGTCTATAAGCTTGATGCCGATGGAAATGCAACAACAGAATATTATTCCGGCGATTTCGAATTCAAGGAAATTCCCCTTTGGATGAAGAAGAGTGTAAATAACGATATCAAGCTTACTCTCTTAAATAATCCCAATAATACTGCAGATACCTCGGATGATACATGGGTAGCTGTCTATCGCGGAAGCGGTTCTCTTATTTCAAATTATGATAACCGTACTTATTCACAGCTCAGTGCTTGTGAGGGTGATGTTATCGGTAATATTTCCGCTTCCGGACTTGCGGCTTCCAGCCCCAGACTTCTTCCGGAATCGACTAATAAGATCAGAACTGTTATAATGGATGATGGCATTACGGGCTTTGGTGATTATGTTTGGTTCAGAGTATATAAGATCGAGACTGTTGTATATCCCAAATCTGTTACAACTGTTGCCGCTAGTGCATTCTATTATGTACAAAATCTTAAGACTGTTTACAGAGCAAATGCCACAGGCGAGATGCAGAATAATACCGAAGGACTTGTTGATCTTTCAAATGTTGAAAGTGTAAATACAGCGGCTCTTCTCCGAAACTCCTTCGGTATGAGCGCGGTTCATCTGCCGAGAAATATTACAACTATTGATACAAAGTTCCGTGAGGAAAACTACAGTAATAATCTGACCAAGATCTGGTGCGGCGATACAGCAATGCCTGCAGATGGAATCATTGATCTTACAGGTGCTGTAAATCTTACAAAGTTTGGTAATAACAGTCTTAACAACATGCCCAAGATCACTGTAGTAAAACTGCCTGATAGCTGTACCTCTTTCGGTACCGATGTGTTCAAAAATACTCCAATAACAGAGATCTGGCAGGCAACCTATAATGCAGATGTTGCCGCATATTGTGAAACAAACGGTTTGAAGTATTACGATATGAAGGGCAATGAGCAGGTTGATCCCCTGTCGATCCCCGGTGATGTTGAAGCAGGCGAATCAGCAGTTTGGCCTGAGTCCTGATCCTTATTCAAAATATCAAATTCCCGGCGGCCGCTTTTGGCGTTCAGTTTCTTCCTTTCATAATTTATATATAATTTTTTAAACTGCGGCCGCCGACTTTATTAAAAAACGCATAATTAAGGAGATAGATCATGAAAAGATCAATATTAAACCTTTGCGTGATAATTACGCTCATTGCAGCCATGCTGTCGAGCTTCGCGCTGGTTTCATTTGCTTCTGAAGCAAATGAAATTGCGAAGAATGAATATGGTTATGTTTCAGACGGTCTTGTTGCATATTACGGCGAGGGCGGAGATACCGAAAATAAGCTCTGGAAGGATCTTTCGGGAAATAATAACGATTTTTCCGTAACCCTTAACACTGCAAACTATTTTGATGCCGAAGGCGGCGGACTTAAGGTTGGCTCAACCCAGCATTATCTCCCTGAGGCTGTTTGCAATGTTCTTTTGGGCGAAAGCTTCACTATTGAGCTTCATATCAGCGATTTTGTTGATACAGATGAAACCTACAATAGATTTGTCCATTACGGCGAAGCATTTTCTCTTTTCAGAAATGACAGCTCGGACACGCTTTATTTAAAGAATGGATATTATCCTTCTGATGACGAAAGCTTGGTTCAGGGAGAGCGTCCTTCTATCACAAAAGCTGATAAGAATCTTCAGAACGATCTTGTCACTCTTACCTATGATGCAGACGGAAAGACCGCCTTCTATCTGAACGGCGAGCTTATAACGAGTGTATCTACCTCCGGTAAGGCAATTGGTCCTAAGAGCACCGATAAGCTTTGCATCGGTGAGGGATGCGATGCATTTTACCGTTCGATGCGCTTCTATAACCGCGTGCTTACCGAGGAGGAGATCAAGTCAAATGTAGCAAATGACGGCTTAACTCCCTCTCCCTCATATATTTCGGTAGCACAGCCCGTAACAAATGTTATCGGCGATATCTCCGCTGTAAGAGAGATCAACAGCGCAGAGGAGCTTGCCGAAGTTATAGCTGCCGAAAATAAACCCTCCACAGCGATCTTTACCGTAGATTCTTCTTTGAAAGTCCTTGACGATAGCGGAGCTGAGATATCCAAAGTTCTTGATGTCATTGCGGCAATGGAATATAAGATAATACCCGTTTTCAGAGCCGAGGATATTGCCACAGCAGAAGCTGTTGCGGCATGCCTTGAAGAGAATTTCACCGATGCCTTTATTATGAGTTCTGTTCCCGCAGCTTTGAATGCGGCTCGCACTGTAGCTCCCAATGTCGGCGGTGTTATTGACTATACGAATACATATGCGCTTAAAGTATCTCTCACAGAGGCAGATTGCTCGGCGATCCGCAGTGAAATATATTCAAATAACGCAACCGTTGCAATGCTTCCTGCCGCACTCTGCGATACCGAAACTGTTCATACACTGCTTTGGAATCAGGTAGGCGTTTGGGCAAGACTTTCCGATGCTCCTACAGAGACCGAAAGGTTTGCGGCTATAAAATCAGGTACTTTCGGCGTTGTTTCCGATGATACCGAAGGCATTCTTGCCACAGCATCGTCGTTGCCCGAAAATACTATTACCCGCCGCCCCATAAATCTGGTTCACAGAGGCGCAACCGATTCCGAAACTATCGTAAAGAATACATATGAAAGCGTTGTTTATGCCTATGAGCAGGGCGCAAAGTATATTGAATTCGATATACATATGACAGCACCCGAGGAGGGTGGAGATGACAGCACGAGAAAGATAGTTCTCCATCATGATGCCAATACATCCGCCTCCAATAGTATTGACGGAACTACAGTTTATGATATCTCCGAAACAGCTTGGTCTGTTCTCTATGAAAATATGATCTTCAATTATACAGATAGTGCAGGAAATATTACCGGAAGCTATAAATTATCGGATTTTGAGGACGTATGCAAATATTTTGCAGGCGAGGTTGACGGCACTCCAAAAACAGACTGCATGCTCTTTGTTGAAGCAAAAGCGGGCAATGATGTTATGATGATCGAAATGCTCTATGATCTCATTAAAGACTATGGACTTGAGGATCAGTTCGCTCTTCTCACATTCGAAACCTCTTATATAAAGAAGCTTCGTGAGATTGCTCCCCATATTCCTACAACTCTGCTGGTTTCGAATTCCAATATCGTCGATTCCAATGCAGATATGACCCTTCAGGGCGTAAGAGAGCTGGTCATGCCCATCAATTCTATCTATGAGCCCGCACAGTATAATTCGGGCGACAATCTCGGCAAGGTGAGCGCAAGAGCTCTTCTTAAGCGCGGTATTTTCCTTTATGTTTGGTCGAGCGGAAGCGAGATCGATTGCACAGCAAAGGGCTATAACGGAATCACCTCCGATAATCATTGGCTTCTCAATGCCTTCCCCTGGGATATAACCGTTAGCGGCATCAGAGAGGATGGGCTCGTAAGCGCAGGCGGAGCACTTGATATTTCCGCTTACGGCGAGACATATGATGAGAGCGTAGCTCTTGACGGCATATCCGTAAAGATACTTGAAGGCGCAGACCTTGTAAAAGCTCTTGACGGAAGAAGGATCACCTTCGGAGAAAACACGGGCAATGTAACTTTTGCCGCTGAATATTCATTCCAGAATAGCGGATATACCTTCACAGTATATTCCGATCCCGTAACTGTCGAGATTACAGATCAGGTCTTCTTTGACGGTGCTGTAAAGACCGAGGGCTTTGCTATTCGTATGGAGGAATATAACGGTCTCAGAGGCTTATTCAGCTTCGATACCAATAAGAATGCTGCCTTTATAAGACAGGGATATGAGCTCATCGAATATGGCGCAATAGCCGTTTCGGAAGAGGTATATAAGGCAAACGGAAATACCGTAACCCTTGACCCCGAAACCTTTGAGCTTACCTGTGTAGGATATAAAGCCCCCGTAAGGATCGGCGATAAATATCAGAATAAGACCCTTGGAACTAAAGACGGTATCGAATCCTACTGTCTTGCAATAACAAATTTTGAAAAGCATTTTAATGATAATGTATATTTCTGCGCATATTCCGTTTATAAAGATCCGAATGGCGAACCGGTTATAACTCTGAAGGATTACGGCATTGAGGGATATAATACCGTAAATCTCTATCAGCTCACACTCGATATGTATGTAAACGGTGCTATCAATGCATACAATACCGATGTGGCTGCCGTATGGAATACGCTTCTTACAGGCGTTGTAACTCTCTCCGAGGGTACAGACTATGTCGAATCCGAGACCTTTGGCGATACCTTTATTATGAAGGAATTTGCTGCATGTGGAACGGCGGCTGTTGCCGGAATAACCCTGACTGTTGTCAATGATCCGAAAAATGATGAGTGGATTCTTATCTATAGGGGCGAGGGTAATATCCCCGGCACAGGCTGGGATATCAAGCATCAGCTTGCAAGCGAGCGCGCCGAAGCTTATGCGCTTACCAATCCTATTCTTACCGCAGAATCCGATTCCAAGATAACGACTGTTATTATCGATTACGGAATCACGGGAATTTCCGGAGCTTACTCATTTGCTCAGCTTAATTTTGATACCCTGGTATATTCGGATACCTTTAAGACAACGAAGGGCAGTATGTATTATCATTGCCCGAATATCGTTACAGCTTATAAGGCAATGGCTGACGGCGAGATGCATACCGTAGAGGAAAGACTGGCGGATTATTCTCATGTTGATAATCTTGAAACAGGTGCTATGTTTGTTAATGTATCTGCACCTCCTTCCAAGATACATTTGCCTTCAACCCTTACAGCTATTGCAAATAATTTCCTCAAGGGTGCCTGGAGTACTGCCAGAGTTACGAAGATATGGTGCGGTGATACAGTAGAGCCCGAGGCAGGCGTGATCGACCTTACCGGTGCGAATATCGTATCTATCGGTGCATATGCATTCCCATATCTTGTAAATATCAATACCATAAAGCTTCCCGATAGTTGCACCACTATCGATTCAACGGTATTTACCGATGCAGATAGAGGTACTACCCCGATCAAAACCGTTATGCAGAATACCTATAACGCTTCCATAGCGGAATTCTGCACGACTAACGGTTATACCTATTGTAACCTCAGCGGCACTGTTCATACCGCTCCCGCTGAATAATTCAAACTAAAAAACGGACTGCCTCGTGCAGTCCGTTTTTTAGTTATTCATAAAATTCATCTCTCAGTATCGCGCAAACGCCGATGTTTTTGTATTCGCCCTTAATGAGCATTCCGCCGCGGCGTATTCCCTCAAAGGTCATGCCCGCCTTTTCCATAACTCTTCTGCTGGCATCGTTTCCCTCAATGAATTTTGCCTCGGCTCTGTTCAAAGCGAGGTTGTCAAAGCCGAATTCCATCACGGCATGAAGCGCTTCGGGTGCAATACCCTGACCTCTGTATTTTGGATTGAGAACATATCCCATTTCCGCGCAGTCGTTTGAATAATCAAAGGCTGTAAAGCCGCAGGTTCCTATCATCTTTCCGTTTTCCTTCAGAGTGATCGCCCAGTCAAAGAAATCTCCGACGCGATATCTTGTCCCAAGATATTCAAGATAATCCCGAGTATAGCGCATATCGGGGTGTGGAAACCAGGTTAGATATCTTGTAACATCACTGTCGCATGCATATTCATACATATCCTCGGCATCATCTGCACGAAGCCGACGCAATATCAGACGCTCGGTCTCAATATCCGGCATCCTGGTAAAAATTTTGTATATCAAAGCTCTTTTAATGGTCATCAACCCCTGTTTTTGTTAAGTTGATGCTTACATTATATGCCAAAACGGAAAGTTTTGCAAGTTTTTTCGTTAAAAATATATAAAATTTATTTAAAATACTGTACAAATTGACATTTTTGTGATACAATATAAGATGAACATTTATGCTTTGGCGATTTTTTCGGAAAGTGAGTTATAGATATGTGCGGATTTGCGGGTTTTTCCGGCAGACTTGAAAATAAAAAAGAAATAATAAACGCAATGATGGATCGCATAGTCCACCGCGGACCCGATATGGCGGGAGATTTTACCGATGAAGATATGGCTCTGGGCTTCAGAAGGCTTAGCATCATCGATCTCTCCGAGGATGGCGCACAGCCCATGTATAATGAGGACGGCAGTATCGTTATAGTTTTTAACGGCGAGATATATAATTTTGCCGATCTGCGTGCAGATCTCATATCAAAAGGGCATATATTCAAATGTCATGCAGATACAGAGGTGCTGGTCCACGGTTATGAGGAATACGGTGAAAAAATAGTGGAAAAGCTCCGCGGAATGTTTGCTTTTGTTATCTGGGACAGAAATAAAAAGACCCTTTTCGGAGCAAGAGATCATTTCGGTATAAAGCCCTTTTATTACGGCAATACCTCGGATGGCTCTCTTATCTTCGGCTCGGAGATAAAGAGCTTCCTCGAGCATCCGAATTTTGTAAAAGCGGTCAATAAAAGAGCCCTGCGCCCTTATCTTACCTTCCAGTATTCCTCTATGGAGGAGACCTTCTTTGAGGGAGTAAAAAAGCTTCCTCCTGCGCATTATTTCACATGGAACGCAGAGCAGGGAATGAAGATAGAGCGTTATTGGGATATTGATTTTACAGAGGGACCGGGATCCTTTGAGCATTATCGCGATGAACTGGATAAAACCGTGCGCGAATCTGTCGCGGCGCATAGAATAAGCGACGTCAGGGTAGGCTCATTCCTTTCGGGCGGCGTTGATTCCAGCTATATCACCGCGGCACTGATGCCCGATGAGACCTTCTCTGTTGGCTTTGCCTATGATAAATTCAATGAAACCGATGAGGCAGGCGAGCTTTCAAAAATTCTGGGTATTAAAAATTTCAAAAAGATCATCAATGCCGATGAATGCTTCGAGCATTTTGAAGAGATCCAGTATCATATGGATGAGCCTCAGTCAAATCCCTCGTCAGTACCGCTCTATTTCCTTGCAAGGCTGGCAAAGGAGCATGTAACGGTCGTTCTCTCGGGAGAGGGTGCAGACGAGATATATGCCGGCTATGAATGGTATGATGAAACGCCCATGATGCGTAAATATAAGAAGCTGCCTCGGTTCATCCGAGCTGCGGCGGCATCGGTTGCGGGGAAGCTGCCATATTTTAAAGGACACGATTTCATAATAAAGGGAAGCTCCCGCCCCGAGGACTATTTTATCGGACAGGCTCTTGTATTCCCCGAAAAGGAAGCACTCTCGGTGCTTCGTGACGAATATAAAAACGCACCGTCCGTTAAGGATATCACAGCGCCCATCTATGCGAGAGTGAAAGGGAAGAGCGAGCTCGTAAAAAAACAGTATCTTGATCTGAATCTTTGGCTTCCGGGTGATATACTTCTCAAAGCTGATAAGATGAGCATGTCAAGCTCCCTTGAGCTTCGCGTGCCCTTCCTTGATAAGGTCGTTATGAAGCAGGCGCAGGAGATCCCAAGCCGCTTTAAGATAAACGAAAAGAACACAAAGTACGTCCTGCGTGAAGCATCGCATAAGACATTGCCCGATGAATGGGCAAACCGTACCAAAAAAGGATTTCCCGTTCCGATACGCTATTGGCTTCGTGAAGAGAAGTATTATAATATAGTAAAAGAATATTTCACAGCCGATTATGCGTCAGAGTTCTTTGAGTGTGATGCAATAATGAAGCTTCTTGACGATCATAAGGCGGGCAAGGCGCAGAATCAGCGCAAGATCTGGACGGTATTCACCTTCCTTGTCTGGTACAAAAAATTCTTCATTGAGGAAAAATGAAATGACAGAAATAGAAATAGATCTGATCCCCGTCCTTCTGGGAGGAGACCTTAACAGCTATAATGTAGCCCGTGCATTCCATGAAAGATACGGCATAAAGACCCATGTTTTCGGCAGATATCCCATAGGTCCTACAAAGGATTCGAGGATAGTTGATTTCCATGTTATCCCAAAGCTTGATACCGATGATATCATGGTTGCCGAAATGCAGAATTTTGCCGAAAAGCACAGCGGAGCGGCACTGCTTCTCCTTGGATGCACCGATGATTATGCGGCAATGATAATCCGCAATAAAAACCGCCTTGAGGATAAATATATCTGCCCTTATATTGAAGAAGAGCTGATGGATAAGCTGGTCAGTAAAGCAGTTTTCTATGAGATGTGCGAAAAATACGGCATACCTTATCCGAAAACAAAGATACTGACAGCAGATTTTACCGAAAGCGATTTTACTGAAGAAAATCTCGGCTTTACTTATCCTATAATCGTCAAGCCTTCCAGCAGTATTGCCTACTGGAAGCATCCCTTTGAGGGCATGAAGAAGGTCTATACCGCAAAGAATCCCGAGGAAGCGGCAAAGATCGTCAAAGAGATCTATTCCGCAGGCTATCCCGATAAAATGATCCTGCAGGATATGATCCCCGGAGACGACTCCAATATGTATGTTCTCACAGCTTATTCGGATAAGGATAATCAGGTCAAGATGATGTGCCTCGGTCATGTTCTTCTTGAGGAGCATACTCCAAAGGGACTTGGCAACCATGCCGCTATCATCACCGAATATAAGCCCGAGCTTACCGAGCGATTCAGAGAAATGCTTAATGATATTTCTTACCGCGGCTTCTCTAATTTTGATATCAAATACGATCCCCGTGATGGCTCGATGAGAGCCTTCGAGATAAATCTCCGCCAGGGAAGAAGTAATTTCTATATAACTGCGGCGGGAATAAACCTCGCAGAGATACTCGTCCGTGATAATTTCCTCGTCGAAACTCTCGAATATACCGAGTGTAAGGAAAGCCGCCTCTGGCATACTATCCCCTTCGGTGTCGTAAAAAAATATGTCCATGATAAGCCTTCTCTTGAAAAAGCCAAAAAGCTCAGAAGCGAAGGCAGATCAAAGACATCCCTCTGGTATGCATATGACCTTCTAAGAAGCCCTAAGAGACTTATCTGGGTCGCCGAGCATATGCGCCGCCAGTACGGAAAATATAAAAAATACTGCAAATAAATAAAAAATTATGGAGGCGAACTCGTGAAACTCTGGGAGCTTTTGAAAAATGTTAACATAAATGCCCCTCTTTCGGGAAAGCTCGGCGAAATCGAGATAAGCGCAGTCTGCTGTGATTCCCGCAAAGCAATGCCGGGTTCTGTTTTCGTCTGCATAAGCGGTGCCGTTTCTGATGGACATGATCATGCTCCGTCGGCATATGAAAAGGGATGCCGTATCTTTGTGGCAGAAAGAGAGCTGTCTCTGCCAAAGGACGCATTTGTTCTGATAGCGGATAATACGAGGATCGCTCTTGCCGAAATGTCTCAGACCTTTTTCGGAAACCCTTCAAAGGAGCTGAAGGTCATCGGAATTACGGGCACAAAGGGAAAGACAACAACTGCGCATCTTATCTATCATGTGCTGAATACCTCGGGGATAAAAGCAGGCTATATCGGTACGAACGGCATTATGTTCGACGGTAAATTCTATGAGACCGTCAATACCACCCCCGAAAGCTATGACCTTGCGCAGTATATGCGCAAAATGCTGGATTCTGAGGTTAAATATCTGGTTCTCGAAGTATCCTCACAGGCAATCTATATGGATAGGATACGCGGAATGGAATTTGAGACCTGTGTTTTCACCAATCTTTCTCCCGATCATATCGGCGGAAATGAGCATCCTACCTTTGAGCATTACCGCGATTGCAAAGCAAGGCTCTTTTCCGAATATAAGCCTAAGATCGCAATATTTAATGCCGATGATGAGGCTTCGGATTATATGATGAGTAATTGCCCCGCGCCTAAGTTCAGCTATTCCATAAAGGGAAATGGACATTTTCTTGCAGAGAAGCTTGAATATTACCGCGATGGCGGCAGACTGGGCGTAAAATTTGATATGAAGGCAGGAGGTGAGCTGTCGGCGAAGGTGGATCTGCCTCTTCCGGGCGATTTCAATGCTTCAAATGCACTTGCCGCGGCGGCTGTTTGCATAAGCGCCGGAGTTTCCTTTGATAAGATCGTTTCGGCACTATCAACAGCCTCTCTCAGAGGGCGCTTTGAGATAGTCGATGCGCTTCCTTATGCAACCTTCATAATAGATTATGCTCATAACGGCGTGAGCCTTAGAAGCGTTCTTACTACTCTTCGTGCCTATGAGCCCAAAAGACTGATCTGCGTATTTGGCTCTGTGGGCGGCAGGACAAAACTGCGCCGCGCTGAGCTCGGAAAGGTTGCGGGCGAGCTCTGCGATCTATGCATAATCACCTCGGATAACCCGGATAATGAACCGCCTGAGCAGATAATCGATGAGATAGCGGCGGCATTCGGAGAGGGAAGCTGTCCCTATGTAAAGATCCCGAGCCGCAGAGAAGCAGTGCTCTATGCCGTCAGAAATGCACGCAAGGATGATATAATTCTCTTTGCGGGCAAAGGTCATGAGGAATACCAGCTGATATGCGGAAAGCGAGAATATTTCTGCGAGCGTGAAACGATAATCGAAGGCGCGTTCGGAATGTTACTTGGCAGGTGAGATATGGCATTATATAAATTTGCGGACAGAGTTTTTGAGCTAAAGAATAAATATAAATATACCGATAAGATCTGTGCCGATTATGCAATAGATGAAGCAACTCCCGATTATGTTATAGAGGTCACAGCGGATGAGATAATGAAGGAAAGAGTAGATGATAGCTCTGCTTTTCCGCCTCCTTATCTCGAATCTCTTGCGATATACAGAAAGATCGCAGAATGTCTTGCCGAGGAGGGTTGCTTTCTGATGCATGCCGCAGTCATCGAATACCGCGGTAAGGCGTATGCCTTCACAGCGAGGAGCGGCACAGGCAAAACCACTCATGTCTCTCTTTGGGAAAAGGCATTCGGAGAGGATGTAAGAATAATCAACGGCGATAAGCCCCTTGTTCGAAGGATAATAAAGGATGGAAAAAGCGAATTTACCGTTTACGGTACACCCTGGTGCGGTAAAGAACGTAAACATATAAATGCAAGCGCGCCTCTTGCAGGCTTTTGTCTGCTGGAACGCTCGGCGGAAAATTTCATAACCCCCGCAGGAGAGGAAGCAGTTCCTTTTCTTCTGGGACAAATGCTCTTAAAAAAGAATATTCGCTATATGGGGGCTCTGATGGCATTTGCCGATGCTCTTGTGACGAGTGTTCCCATCTACCGTCTCGGAGTAAATACCGATATTTCGGCGGCTGAGGTCGCCCGTAACGGACTTTGCGGAAAATAAAATCGGAGGATATATAATATATGAAGATCAGTGAAGGATTCGTAGTTCAGAAGATAGGGGAAAGCTTCTATGCAGTTCCCGTAAATAAAAATCCTGCCATCGGAAATGGCATGATAAAGCTGAATGAAAGTGCTTATCTTATGTGGAAGAAGATCGAAGAGGGCCTTGATCTCGATCAGATAGCTGAGGCTCTTACAGAAGAATATAATGTGGATAAGGAGACTGCTCTGAGGGATGTTAAAGCCTTTGCGGGGCAGCTCGGAAAGGTCGGAATCCTTGAAGGAACAAATGAAGCTTGAGGAAGCGCTTCCTCTGATCGAAGCTGCGTTTTCTGCAGGAGTATCATTTCGATTTTTTCCAAGGGGAACCAGCATGCTCCCCATGCTCAGACAAGGGATCGATTCTGTTAGCATCGTTTCTCCTAAGCTGAGAGAGCCGAAGGTGGGAGAGGTAATTCTCTATCGCAGAAAAAACGGAGCATTTGTTCTCCATCGTGCGATCGGCAGGGAAAAGGACGGCAGCTTTATCTGCCGCGGTGATAATCAGGGGATTCCCGAGCGCGGAGTTGCTCAGGATAGCATCATAGGAGTCCTTGAGGGCTATTATAAGGGCGAAGCTTGGATCTCAGCTGATGATTTTGAATATAAGAAGTATGTAAAGAAACGAATGAAGACGGGATGGCTAAGGAATCTTAAAGGAATCTTGAGAAAAATAATAAAATAAAGGGATTTTTTATGGATGGATATATAAGTTACAGGAAGAGGATGCAGATAATTGCAATTATCTCAATAGTGCTGGCGGTGATCCTCGCCGCATCTCTGTATTTTCTTCTCTCAGGGTATAATAGAAGAGAACAGGAAAAGAGAGAGGAGCTTCATAAGCTCGATATCGAGAAATATGAAGAGCTGAAGGAAAATGATGTTTTCTATGGAGAAGATATCACCGATAAGGATAGAGAACTTCTCGATAAGATGAAGAATTATGATTTTTATCAGAAGCTCGAGGAAAGGCTTGATACCTATGTTGGATTTTTCGGAACCGAAGCGGTAAGAAAAACGAAGAACGACAATAACTGGGTAGGACAGTTTTTTGAAGCAGTGAGAAATAAATATTCCTATGCCAGAGGTATAAATTCCGGTTCTCGCGGTACGGATTCGCTTTACGGATATATAGCTCTGAATACCTCTGCTCTTCAGGTTTTTGAATATTTCGATCTCGTAGTTGTATGCTATGGAGCTTATGATGATCCCGAAACCTTTGCAACATATTATGACGGTTTTCTCAGATCTGTCAAGAACCAAAATGAGAAATGCGAAATATACTGCATCATAGAGGCGAATGCGGAAGGGTATAACGAAAATGCGGAAACTGTCAGACAGCTCTGCGCACTTTACGGCGGAATATGCATAGATATGAACGAATATTTTGAAAAACACGGAATAGACTATTCTATGACCCTTAACGGCATTGCTCCCAATGCATATGGGGATATCGAATATCTGAATGCCGTAATGGATACCATAGAAGAAAACCTTGAAAGCGGCAGAAGGGTAACGAGGGAAAACAGAGTTAATTTCTCCACAACAAGGAATTTTGATAATTATAAGTTTGTAAGTATGTCTGATATGAAGAAGATCAGCGATACTGTATATGAATTTTCCTCTTCGGGTAAAATGGCAACTCTGGTCTATAAGATAAGCTCCGGAGGGGGAAATACAAAGGTTTATGTGAACGGAAAAAAGGTAATGACCTGCGATATCAGATACGGAGATTCGGATGAACTCGGAGTTATTCTCATTTCTTCGGAGCTCGGAAGCATGAACCGTATAAGAATAGAAACAGCATCTGAGGATGTTGCCTTAAAAATATACGGAGTAGCTCTCAGCGGTGCAAAATGATTCAGAAGGAAAAGCTTGAAGAGAATATTCATATCGGTCATAGGGAGAGAATGCGCGAAAAGATACTCGCGGGAGCTGCAGACAGCTTCACAGATCATGAAGTGCTTGAATTCTATCTCTTGGGAGCATATCGGCAAAAGGATACAAATGCTCTTGCCCATTCGCTGATATCGCGGTTCGGCTCTATCAAGGGTGTTTTGGATGCATCGTCTGAGGAGCTTTGCTCAGTGCCTATGGTGGGCAAGGGCGGAGCGGCATATCTTAAGGGAATGTCTGAGCTTATGCGCAGATATTTCAATGCAGAAAATAAAAAGCAACAATTTGATAAGCTGGATCAGGTCGGAGATTTTTTTGTTCATCAGTTTATAGGCTTTGGAAAAGAGAATATCTGCGTTTTGCTTCTTGATAATGCAATGTGCTATATCGATAGCTGTATGATGAACGAGGGCTCGGTAAATTCAGCGAAATTCGATCAAACCAAGCTGTATCAGTATGCATTTGGAAGGAACGCGTCGAATGTTATCATCGCGCATAATCATCCGAGAGGGATCGCGATCCCATCAGAGGAAGACAAAAATATAACCTCGGTTCTCTCAGTGGGATTGGGGCATCTCGGTATAAAGCTTGTTGAGCATTTTGTTGTCGCCGATGATAGGTATACTCCCATCATGCGCAATTCTCAGTTTGTTTCTTTGAAAAAGATCTCCGAGGAAATGCTGACTTTCGATGAAAAGGAATATATTACAGGTATAGCACGGGAAATCAAATGAGAAAGATCTTCAGCTTCGAAGATCTGATATCGAAAAAATTCCATCCAATCACCTAATTTCGAAAGGAGAATCCCTTGGCAGAAATACAGCTGAAAGAGATAAGCGAAGCACTGGCAGACGATATAGTCGCTTGTGTAAAAGAAGCGGATCTCGAATATATGAAGTCAATAAATGATGTTGCCGATGCCCTGGAGCAAAAGGGAGCCAAAATAGTGCTTCTCTCAGGACCCAGCAGCTCGGGAAAAACCACAACGGCAAATATCCTCAAGGACCATCTTGCAGAAAGAGGACATAAAACCGTTATCGTTTCGCTTGATAATTTTTACCGAGATAAAGATGATCCCGGCTATCCAAAAGATGATAACGGAATGCAGGATTATGAAGCTGTGGAATCCCTTCATATCGATAAGATCAGAGATTGCCTCAAAAAACTGCTTTCGGGAGAGGATGTCAGCATCCCACGATATGTTTTTGAGGAAGGAAGGGCACAGCAGGCTGCAATACCGATTAACCTTCCCGAAAACGGACTCGTTATAATGGAAGGATTGCATGCGCTGAATCCTGTTATCACCGAAGGTCTCGACAGCAGTCATATAATAAAAATGTTTATAAGTGTTTCCACTAATATAAATGAAGGAAAGCGGCGGATCCTCTCGGGCAGAAAGATAAGATTTATCCGCAGAATGACCCGTGATTCACTCTATCGCGGATCAAGCGCCGCGGCGACATTGGCTCGCTGGAGCAGTGTTCTTGCGGGAGAAGATAAATATCTTTATCCCTTTAAAGAAACAGCAGATTTTCGCATCAATACATTTCATAAATATGAGCTTGCAGTTATGAAGCCCTTTGCCGAAAAAGCGATATCGGATTCCGAAAGTGAGCTTTTCGGTGAATATATCGAGATCATTAAGAGTGCTCTCGCAAAGTTCCGGGCGGCGGATATCTCAAATGTACCTCAAACCTCTCTTATTCGTGAATTTATTCCGGGCGGCAAATATGAAAGCCAATATTAATAAAAATCTCCCGTCAGATCAAATCAGATCCTGACGGGAGATTTTTATTAAAGTTATAAATAGCATTTATTCTTAATAAATCAGTTGTTTTCGCCTGAATCAGCATTTCCGCCGAGCTTAGCATACTGCTTCTGCTCATAGGAATCATTTGCCGAGTAATTTCCGTAGGGCTTGTCATAATAGCGTTTTCCAAGCATGTAAGATTTATAGGAATAATGTGCGGATTCAGCCATATTGAGTACGGCACCTATAATGTGGCAGCCGCTTCTTGTAAGCTGAGCCTTGATGCTCTGAAGCGTACGGTAGCTGACATGGTTTGCGGCAACATTGAGAATAACGCCGTCGCATTGCGCCGCTATTACCGCCGCATCGATAACGAGCCCCAGAGGAGGAGTATCGATAATTATGTAGTCAAATACAGAACGGTAATATTCGAGCATTTCGGAAAAACGCTTGCTTCCGATAAGCTCAACAGGATTTGGCGGATACGGGCCTGCAAAGGCAATATAGAAATCTGGATACTGTGTGCCGTAAACGATCTCATCGCATTCAGCCTGTCCGGAAAGATAATGGCTCAGACCGAGAAGATCCTGCTCCTCGATATGCTTTTCCGCAAGAACGGATTTGCGCAGGTCGCTGTCAATGAGAAGAACCTTTTTGCCGGATTCGGCAAGGCTCTTGGAAAGCTCAAGAGAAACAAAGCTCTTGCCCTCATTCTGAGTGGAGCTGGTAATAGCGATCACCTTGGTATCCGAACCGCTGAAAAGAACATTGGTTCTGAGAGTTTTAAAGGCCTCTTTGACCTCATAGCGTTCGGGGGTTTTAGTTATTAAATTAACTGTATTCATATGTTTATAATTTATCGCTTGCGCGGCGAAATCCTTTCGTAGAATATTGAAGTTAAAAAATTTATTTGCGCGAGGCTTTCTTTTTTGCCGATTTTTTGCTCTTGTTCTTCGGACGTCTCAGCATAGAAATATCGGGAATAGAACCGAGAACGCATACGCCAAGCGCTTTTTCAATATCTTCTGTGGTTCTGACATTGTCATTGAACATATGAACGAGTACGACTATAGCCGCGGAGATAACAACACCTGCGAGAACGGCAAGAATGATGTTAGTGCTCATCACGGGACTGGAGGGGGCAGAGGGGATCTCGCCCAGCTCTTCGATGGTAATATCCTCAACACCCATGATCTCAATAGCCATTTTTCTCGATACCTTTGCAAAGGCATCAACGAGAAGCTTGGCTCTCACTGGATCTTTATCCGTAACGGTAATATCAACGAAACGTGTCTCATTATTATCAAGAGAAATCTGACCGCCGAGGGTCTTGTAATTAGCGGGATCCTCGCCTACTGTTGTGAGGACCTGGCGATATACCTCATTGCTCTTGATAAGGATCTTGAAGTCATCCTTAAGTGTAACGGCACTGTTAAGGTCGTTTATCGAAGTTGCCATTGAGCTTTGCCTGTTAAGTATGTAAACTCTGGCAGTGGAGCGGTACATGGGAGTTGCGAGCTCAGCCGTATAGAAATAAGCTCCTACGGCGGCGATGAGACCGACCAGTATAAGTATCCATAATTTGCTCATGATAACGGCGATAAGCTCACCGATAGTAACTTCGTATTTGCTTTTTTCTTCAGTCTCAAGTCCGGACCCGAGAATAAACTTGTTGTTTTCAGCGTTCACTTTTTTGTACCTCGTAACATAAAGTTATAATATTTTTTGATGATTTTATATGAGTAATTATAACATAAACCCGAGCCGAATGCAACAGTTTTTACAAAAAAATAAAAAAAACAAGAAAAAACCGATGTGAAATTAAAAAAATATAAAATTTTTTGACAAAAAATCTTATAAAAGTCGATCATCGCTTGACATTGGAAGAAAAATGTGTTATTATAAATAATAAATTCCGTTATTGGGGAGAAAATGCGTAAAAGTGCAGAAGTAAATTCCGAGAAAAAATGCTTTTAAGTATTTTTTGCCGAAAACGGAAACATTTTTCGATATTGTCCGTCTAAATAAAAGGGCAAATCCAAAAAGAAAATTTACGGAGGTAAAATTATGAGAAAAACAATCACAAGAGCATTTTCGGCAATTCTTTGCTTTGTAATGCTCGCAACCTGCGCTCTCTCAGCATCGGCTGCGGGAGACTTCTCCGATGTTAAGAGCAGTGACTGGTACTACGATTATGTCACCTACATGTCGGATAAGGGTATCATCAGCGGTTATACCGATGACACGTTCAGACCCAATAGATACGTTACCCGTTCCGAGTTCATCAAGATGATGGTTGAGACCTTCGGTCTTACAGCCGAGGCATCCATCAGCTATAATGATGTTGATGAAGATATCTGGTATTATGATTATTACCGCAAGGCAGCGGCACAGGGCTTCCTTGGCGAGGTCTTCACAGGAAGAACCATGCGCCCCACAGAAGATCTGACCCGTGAAGAGGCGGCAGCTCTCCTCATGGCATATCTTGCTTATCCCGAGGATGAAAAGGCATCTTCCTCCGAGTTCGCGGATTACAGCGATATCTCTTCCGCATATAGAGACTATGTTCTTCAGGCTGTTGAAGCAGGTATCATCGTGGGCTTTGATGAAGGCGATGAATTTACATTCCGTCCCGATTCAACACTTACACGTGCACAGGCTGCAAAGATCCTTGCGGTTGCCGCAGGTACAATTGCGGATGCCGGCGTAAGCAACAGCCTTGAATTTGACGAGAGCGATAATCTCGTTGTAACAAAGGCATGCACCATCAGAAATCTTGATATCCCCGGTAATGTCATCATCAGCGAAGGCGTTACAAGCGGAACAGTAAACTTTGTAAACTGCGAGATAGAGGGTACAGTTTCTAACCGCAGTAAGGCAACTGTAGCATTCTCAGGCGGTTCTGTTGAAATTCTGGATCTTGATGTTGCTTCCGCTTCTGTTGAGCTTAAGCAGTCTGCAGAGATCGCAGAGCTTAATGCATATTTCTCAGGTGCTTCCGTAGAGTTCTTCACCAATGCACTTGTTGAAGAATTTAATGTTGTAAGCGGATCTACCGGTGTCAGCGTATCCGGAAGCGGCGAGATCGAAACTCTTACCATTGAGGCTAATTCCTTTACATCCACCATCACTCCCGAAGACTGTCAGATAGACAGCGGTGTTTCCGCAACAGTCGGCGGAGTTGCATATAAGGACGGCGTAAAGGGTAATATCGAAGTTCTCTGGGCAGATGACAGCGAGTTCATCGTATTCGAAACATATAAGAGCGGTTCTGTCCGTTATTATTATACCGCGTCATCAAGCGCACCCTCTAAGACCAATTTCACAACAAATTATAATAATGCCGCAAATAAGGCAAGCCTTACAGCTACAGCAGGCAAAAAGTATACCGAGGCTATCGACGGAGTTTCCACAAGCCTTGATGATTTCCCCTATATCGTAGCTGCTCTTGTCGACGGCTCTACCGTTACAAGCACTCCCATCGTTATCAACCGTGAGGGCTCCAAGTATGGCTTTACCGTAATGCCCACACTCACCATCAGCACTACAAATGATGTTGTTAAGTGCACTCCCGCAGTTGCAGGAACTCTCTATTATTATTATACAAATGATTCAACCGTTCCCGCAACCTTTGCTGCTGCTCAGAATGCTTATAAGGCAACCGCAAGCACCGTTAAGGGTACAATAGATTGCTCTGCATCTTCTGTAAGCAAGACCACAAAGGCAGTTACCGCCGTTGAGGAATATGCATATTGCGTATTTTATTATCTCGGTGATAACGAAATGCAGTATCAGCCCATCCTTCTTGAAAGACCCTATATGACAAACGGACTTTCAAATGAGCCCTATATCCTTATTTCCGAGAAGGCTGACGGCAAGGATACCCTTGTTATCAAGGCTCCTACCTCCGGCACAGTTAAGGTGCTTTATACAAACAGCACTCTGAATTATACAATTTCCAGCTTCACAACTGCATATAATTCCGCAAATGTAACTCCCGCGGCAGGCGAGGTCAAGCTGGCATATTCAGGCAGTGTAAGCGCAAATAAGGAAGTAAGCATCTCTCTTGCAAAGAGTACCGATATCGATAAGGAAGGCTATAAGTACGCTATCGTACAGTATGGCAGCAACCTGCCCTTCAGAGTTGCAAGAATCACTGATGTCGACGGTTTCGAGAGCGATACTCTTCCCACAGTTCTCAAGACCACCGATAAGGATATCATCGTATTTACACCCATAAGCGATGCGGCTTACGGAAATTCCGTTAAGTATATGTATATCAGCACCAATAAGAGCTTTACACCCGAAAGCTTTGAAACGACCTATAAGACCATTGCGGATAACGTAAAGAAAGAGATCTCTGTTTCATCCGGTATAATGGTAGAGGACAAGTCCGAAAAGCAGAGCTCCAATATCAGCGAGCAGTATGTTGCTTTCATGTATATCGGCTCTAACGGTGCTCATCAGCCTGTAACCGTAGCCCGCGGCGCAGTCGGAAACGGCTTCGTAGGCACACCCACAGCTTCCTATGATGTTGATAAGGCGAATGCAACCCTCACATTTAATGCTAAGGTTCCTTTCGATCTCCAGTATTTCGTTGTCGAAAAGAATACATACAGCACCGATTCTCTTGCTCATATGTTCGATACAGGCAGAGATAACGATAATAAGGATATCGCTATTAATACCATCTATAAGAAGGATGTTGACCAGGGCGAGAACAAGATATCTCTTACAACAATAGCAAAGGCAGATAAGTATATCGCTCTCAGAGCTAAGGATACAAATATCAAGTATACTCCAATTATCATCAGCATTTCAACCGTTGATGACGGTATCAAGGGCGGAGATGTTCCTTCCATCAGCTTCTTCAGCAGCGATGGAAATATCCATATCACTATCAATGCTTCCACAGATGCACTGGGCGATACCTTTGAGTATTATTATACAAAGATTAAGCCCGAGACCACAGCAAATTATAATACCATCTTTAAGGGATCTGATCCTTCCGGTTCTTATAAGATCACATCAAATGATTCCTCGCTCACCTTTGAGGCAGGAAGATGGCTCGATATGGCAGATTATGTATATCTTGCATACAGAGTTGTTGATAACAGCGGAAACAGCATGACACCCGGTTATGTAACTCTGCCTATCGACTACCGTGCAAATGCACATATCATACATGATAGCAATGAGCAGGGCAAGATCCTTGTTGCGCCTGTTGATACAGCGAAGTATACCGTTTACTGGTTCTATAGCCCCACCAAGCTGAACCTTACAAACGATAACTATGCTTCCACATACAGCAACTATTCTTACAGATACAACAGAAACTATAAGAATATTGAGGCTGAAGTTGCTAACGATCAAGATAATCCCGAGGTTATCATCACTGATTTCACACAGCCTGCTGACGGCAAGACCGTATATAAGTATATTTACGTTTGCCTGAAGGATGCTAATAATAAATATTATCAGCCTGTTGAATTGGTAGTACCCGGTACAGAATCCTAAAATAAAATCAGGATGCCGCGCATTGCGCGGCATCCTTTTTATATGTTTAATATATCATAATAAACTGCCTTCCGGAAATGTCTTCATTCCCTTTAAGCGAGGGAAGATCATTCATTTCTGCAATAGATCTCAGCGAAGTGCCGAATTTTTTTGCCACAGTCCAAAGTGTTTCGCCTTTTTCGGGATAATATACCGTAATGCCCGAATTGCTGTCGTCATTGTTCTCCTGAGAACGAATACTGTCTGCTATCCTGATGCATTCCTCGCTCATGAGACAGTAGGAGATAGATATCTCCGCCTCGCATATAGCCTTGTCTCCTTCGATCCTGCATCGAGCGGAATTTACCGTAGGCTTGGCACTGAGCGAGATCTTCTTTCCCGTAATATCCGCTCCCGTGTCAAGTGCAAATGGAATCGAGATCTCTCCCGATGCATATTCGCCGCCGTTTCTCGAAAGAACCCAGAGCTTGATATTTCCGCCGATAATACCGTTTCTGCCGTTTTGAGAAAGCCCCTCAATGCGAACCGAGGCATTCCTGTCAAGTATCTCACTACCCTCGGAGAGTGAAAGGTCGCTAAGGGGGAAGCTTTCGGCAACCGTCACCGTTCCGTTTCCGCATTTTTCAAGCGCTTCATATTTAAAATCCCTGTAATCAACAGTGCTATCCATGCCGGGAACAAAAAGATCCTCAGTGACCGTTACAGCGGTCGTCACAGCGGTATCGGCTTCAAGAATAACTTCGGTGTCGATGAGATATCTGTTCTCACTGTTGTTCAGACGTATCTCTCCGCATATTCCCCTTATATTGTGAGATGTCTGCTCACCGCCGTTCTCTGCCGAGAGCTCGATATCATGCGTAAAGGGGATCTTTTTTGTGTAAGAACCGATCTCGCCTGTCTCCTTGTTCTCCATTAAAGTCTCGGATATGACCTCTCCGCGGCAGTTAAGACGGTTTTCTCCTCTGCTTACATCTGTGATATTGACGTTTCCACGGCTGATTATCGGGCGCATGTTTTCCGTACTGCCGCTGACGGTTATCTCATCGCTGAGCTCAATGACCTCGCTCATATTTCTATAAAATGCAGTGCATTTCGGCTCGGAAATCAGCTTTTCGGAGCTCTGAGAGCTTCCTCTGAGACCTGCATCGGTTTCATCATAGCCGTAAGCGCGTACGAGAGCATGGAGACGGCATTTAACATTGACCTTTCGGGGAGCGGTTACTCTGACATGAAGCATGTCTGCATTTATATCGGCAAAGGCGTCTCCCCCGGAGCTCCAATCGATGTGAGAAGGCACTTCGGGTTGAACCTCAAAGCTGAAATCCTCTCCCAGCGGTACTGAAGCAAGCTCACCGTCGGATGTGCAGTAGATGAGATCATAATCAATGCGTCCCGAAAACTCTATGCTGTTTCCTATGTATCGGGAGATAGGAGATATCTTTGAGGTGACTCCAAGCATTTTTCTTATCTCGGGCAGATAATCCGGAAGGGTAAAATCAGAGGAAAGCTCTGTTCCGGCGTTCTTTTCAAAGAATTTGACCCTGATTCTGTCATTTTCGGGCGTAAGCGTAAATTCGGTAGGAATTCCGAAGCGTTCAGTATTTTTGTTTTCCATTGCCAAAATCCTCCTGCGTTATCTTTTTACTAAAATCTATGCGAAATTCTATTTTCTCATGACAAAATACTCATATAAATATTGCTTTTTTTCGTGAGTTGTGATATACTATTTAAAATAGAAAAATTTCGGAGGGCTTATGATACTCGCAAAGGTTGATAAAAATTTTGCATTTGAAACAAGCATAGATCGAGATGATATAGTCTGGTTCAGCATAAGAGAAGAACCGTTTGAAATTTACGGTCTTTATGACCCGAAAAATTCAGAAAAATTTTGCAGAATGCCCGCCGATGTTGCCAAAAATGTCAGCGCAAATGTCAGCGGACTTAATTATAATACCGCTGGCGGAAGAGTAAGATTTTCAACCGATTCTCCCTATGTGGCAATTAAAACTGTTCAGAATTTTAGTCACAACTCTCGTATGACACATGCGATGGAGAGCGGCTTTGACCTTTATTCAATGAAGAACGGACATTCATCCTTCGTTACTTCTTTTATTCCTTCGGTAGATGCAGTAGTAGGCTTCGAACGGCTTAAGGAAACATATAACAGCGGAGAAATGACTGCCTATACCTTGAATTTTCCGCTTTACGGCGGGGCGAAAGAGGTCTACATAGGCATAAAAGAGGGCTCGCATCTTGCAAAGGGAGAAAAATATCTGGATATTAAGCCTGTTGTTTATTATGGCTCCTCCATAACCCAGGGCGGCTGTGCATCCCGTCCGGGTAACTGCTATCAGGCAATAATTTCCGAGAGATATAATATCGATTATATCAATCTCGGCTTTTCGGGAAATTGCAAGGCTGAGATTCCCATGGCAGAATATCTGAGCGGGCTTGATATGAGCATTTTTGTTTGCGACTATGACCATAATGCACAGACTGTCGATTATCTTGCATCCACCCATCGCCGCCTCTATGATATTTTCCGTGAGAAACAGCCGGATAAACCCTATATTATGATATCAAAGCCGGATATATGGAGTTGGAACAGGAAAGACGGAGACAGGAGAAGGGAAATAATCTTCAAAACCTTCAGTGATGCAAGAGCCCTTGGCGATAAGAATGTATATTTCATTGACGGCAGATACCTCTTCGGATCGGATAACCGAGAAAACTGCACTATCGACGGCTGTCATCCAAACGATCTCGGCTTCTACCGCATGGCGGAGAATATAGGAATAGTTATAAAAGAGATACTCGAAAATTTCTGAGATTTTTCATGGATATCAAAAGCAAACAATGTGAGGGAAAATCAGTGAAACATATTTTCATCATAAACCCCGCAGCAGGAAAGGGAGATTCCCTTGATAAGCTGGAATCGGATATCAAAAAAACAGCAGATGGCTGCGGTGCCGAATATGAAATATACCGATCAAAGAGCGTTGGCGATGCCGAGATATTTGTTAGGAACACATGCCTCGGCTCAGACGGTTCTCCTATCAGATTTTATGCCTGTGGCGGCGACGGCACTGTCAATGAGGTCTTCAACGGCACTGCAGGCTTCAATTTTGCAGAGGTAGGTATCCTGCCTATCGGTACGGGTAATGATTTCGTAAAAAACTTCGGTAATGCCGAAGCCTTTATGGATATCTCAGCTCAGCTTGGAGGCAAGGTTATCAGAATAGACGGTATCAAGGTCGGAGAACGCTATGCCGTAAATATGGTGAATATGGGCTTTGACTGCTCGGTGGTCGAAACTGTGCAAAAGATAAAAAGACGTCCGTGGATATCCTCGGGAATGGCATATATCGCAGGCGTTGTCATCGAATTTGCCAAGATGCCGGGAGCAAAGCTGAAAAAGCTCGTTATCGACGGCAGAGAGATCGATGATCGTGAGCTTCAGCTCTGTACCTTTGCAAACGGAGGCTTTTACGGAGGAGGCTTCCATAGCGCGCCTCTGGCAAAGCCGAATGACGGAATGATCGATGTTTGCTATGTCAAGCGAGTGTCAAGAATTCAGTTCGTCACAATGATCGGAAGCTATAAAAAAGGCACTCATCTTGAAAATGAGCGCATTATGAAGGTCGCCGAATATCACAAATGCAGAAGTGCCTGCATAGACTTTGAAGGCGAAACAAGTGTGTGTATCGACGGAGAGATCACAAAAATGAAAAGTCTTGAGCTTGAGCTTTGTCCTCATATGTTCGGTCTTGTTCTGCCTTTGGGTGCAGATTATGATGGCTCTCCGAAGGAGACAGAATGAAGTTACTTGTGGTTTCGGATTCCCATGGTAAGGTGGAAAGACTGCGCCGCGCGGTAGAGCTGAATAAAGACGCCGATGCGATAATACATCTCGGTGACGGATATAACGATCTTCGGTATGTCGCCTTGCCCGATATTCCTGTATATAAGGTAAGAGGGAACGGCGAGGACTGGCTTAAAATGAGCGGAAATGATGTTCCCCGTGACCTTCTTCTTGAATTTGACGGCATTAAAATACTTATGATGCATGGTCATACCCATTCGGTAAAAAGCGGCTTTGACCGAGCCATACGTTATGCACTTGATAAGGGCGCGGATCTGCTTCTCTTCGGACATACTCACGGAGCTATCGAACGCTATATTCCGAAAGGAAGCGAAGTGGGCTTTGGAGAAGCCGAGAGGGATATCTATATCTTCAATCCCGGTAGCATCGGTGAGCCGCGCTTCGGAGAACCGAAATTCGGTCTTGTCACCATAAGAGAAGGGAAGCTTCTGCTCAGCCATGGAGAGATCGATCTTTAAATAAAAAACCGCCGCAGGTTGCCCCGCGGCGTAAAAGAAGAAAAAACGTTTGAAAATAAATTTTCAAACCTGGGATCGCGGATCTCTCCGCAAAACCCAAAATTATGAAGAAAACCTGTTAAAGTGCTTCGGAGCTCGCTGCTTCAGCAACAGCTTCTGCACCCTCTGTATATTCTGTATACTGATCTGCTTCAGCGAGAGCCTTCTCGTAAGCTGAGATAACAGCGTCCTCAAGCTTTGCTCTGAAAGTGGCATTGATTGGATGGACGATATCGCGGTATGTCTCATCGGGGTTCTTTCTGCTGGGCATAACGATGAAGAATTTTTCTCTTGCATTGATGACCTTAATGTCATGGAGAGCCAGCTGGTGGTCAAAGGTAACCGAAACGATCGCCTTCATTGGTCCCTCATCAAAAAGCTTTCTTACTTTTACATCGGTGATTTCCATTTTTGTACCTCCTTAGAATCGACCAAATTGTCTTTTTGTTATATTCTTACAAATTACATTATTATTATATAGTTTTATTTTGACACTTATTCAATAGTAACTACATCTTTTTGTGAAGTTTTCGGAATTTTATGTTAAGGTTATGTGAAGAGCGTGCGAAAAAACTTCACGAAGCGAATCAAATTTTGAAGATAAGAGGCTGATAATATGTCTGTTAATAATACACATCTCGGCTTTGAAGCAATAAAAGAGAAGCTGGCAAAATGCAAAAGCGTGTTTTTTATCGGCGCGGGCGGTATCAATATGTCCTCACTTGCGATAATAACAAAACAGCGAGGCTTCAAGGTAGGCGGATCGGACAGAACCAAAACAGAGCTTACAGAGCGTCTCCAAAAATGCGGTATCGAAATGCATTATGAGCATGATGCGGCAAATCTGGAGGGCTATGATGCGGTAGTCTATACCGTTGCCATCTCTCCCGATAATCCCGAATATGTAAGGGCTCAGGAAGAAGGACTGCTCTGCTTATCGAGAGCGGATTATCTCGGATATGTCATGACGGGATATAAAAACCGCATAGGAATCTGCGGTATGCATGGAAAGAGCAGCTGTACCTCTATGTGCGCTCAGCTTTTCATGGATGCCGAGACTGATCCTACAGTGCTTTCGGGCGCAGAGCTCGCGTCAATGGGCGGTGCTTTCCGAATAGGCGGTGAGGAGTTTTTCATCTTCGAAGCCTGCGAATATATGGATTCCTTCCTTGATTTCAATCCCACCGTTGCTGTTATCCTCAATATCGAAATGGATCATGTAGACTATTTTCATAGCATGGAGCAGATCAGAAGATCCTTTGCTGATTTTGCTGCTATAACGGGTAAGGACGGCTATGCCGTTGCCAATGCCGATGACGGCGATGTTCTGCTGGTAATGAATGAATATGAGGGAAATGTCGTTACCTTCGGCGTTCAGTCCGAGGCGGATTTTGTTGCAAAAAATATTAAGTATATAAAGGGCAGACCCGATTTTGATATTTATCATAAGGGCGAGCTTTATACGCATATCTCGCTTTCCGTAACAGGTGAGCATAATGTCTATAATGCACTGGCGGCAACAGCGGCGGCATGGGTCTGCGGCATCAGCGGAGAGAAGGCAAGATCAGGTCTTGCTTCCTACCGCGGCGCAAAGCGCAGAATGGAATTCAAGGGAACTCTTATGGGAGCTGACGTTTATGATGATTACGGACATCATCCCACAGAGGTAAAAACAACTCTTGACGGAGTTAGCCGCATGGGCTATGATCGGCTTTGGTGCGTTTTCCAGTCGCATACATATTCAAGGACCAGCGAGCTTTTCGATGAATTCGTTCATTCCTTCGATAGTGCCGACAGAGTTATCTTCGCGGATATCTATGCCGCAAGAGAAACCGATACGCGCGGAATGAGCGGGGAAGTGCTGGCAGATGCTCTCGGAAGCAAAGCGTCTTATGAGGGCGGTAATAAAGAGATCGCAAAGCGTCTTCATGATGAGCTTCGCGCAGGCGACGTTCTCATTGTAATGGGCGCAGGCGATATCTATAAGCTTTATGACGAACTTGATCTTGAAAAAGGAGTGTATCCGTGATGAAAAACTCAAGCAAATTCAAGGATGAAAATCTGGACCGCCTTTTTTGCGGTATACTTAAACTGGAAAATCTCGATGAATGTTATGCTTTTTTCGAGGATCTCTGTACCATTCCCGAGCTTAAGGAAATGTCGAGAAGAATGACCGCCGCAAAGATGCTCAGAGATAATAAAGTCTATTCCGAGATCGCCGAGCTTACAGGGCTCAGCACAGCAACCATCAGCCGCGTGAACCGCTCTCTGAAATACGGAAATGACGGCTATTCGGTGGTTTTTGAGCGTCTTGAGGGGGATAAAAATGACTGAAGGCTATGATGTTATTGCCGATGTTTATGATAAGCTGAATGCTGATATCGATTATAAAGCTTGGGCTGATTTTGCGGAGAAGGCATTTGACCGCTTTCTCGAAAAAAGACCCGAAATAGTTCTTGATCTCGCTTGCGGAACGGGCAGTATGACCGTAGAGCTGGCAAAGCGCGGTTATGATATGATCGGTGTTGACGGCTCTGAGCAGATGCTCTCAGTCGCATCCGAGAGGGCATATGTCAATTTCGGCGAGGATGATGAATACCGCCTGCCGATACTCTATCTGCTCCAGGATATGCGCTCTTTTGAGCTTTACGGCACTGTTGGCGCGGTTCTTTGCTGTCTTGACAGTGTGAATTATCTTACAGGCGAAGGCGATCTTGATAAATGCTTCGCCGCCGTGCATAATTATCTTGACCCTGACGGAATTTTTCTCTTTGATGTGAATACACCGCATAAGTTTAAGAATATTTACGGCGATAATGCATATATACTTGAAGATGAAATAGAAGGCTCAGCGGTCTACTGCGGCTGGCAGAATTCTTTCGATGAGAAAACCGGTATCTGCGATTTCTATCTGACCCTTTTCTCAGAGGGCGAGGACGGAAAATATATCCGCGAGGAGGAGCATCAGAGAGAACGCATGTACAGCATGGAGGAGATCCGCAAGGCGCTGGAAAAGAACGGCTTCGAATGTCTCGGCGCTTTCTCGGATTATTCTTTCAGCGAAGCCGAAGAGAAGGACGAACGGTGGTATATCGCCGCAAGAGCAATAAAATAAATAAGGAAGTAAATCAAAATGTCTGATAGATCAACTATTCTCCGTGCAATGACGGCAGACGGAAGCGCGAGAATACACATAATAAATTCCACAGCAATAGTTAATACAATGGTGGAAAAATTCAAGCCCACGCCAACAGCAACAGCGGCACTGGGCAGACTTCTCACAGCAACCTCTCTCATGGGGTGCATGCTGGGTAATAAGGATGATACAATTTCGGTTACCGTGAAAGGTGACGGACCTGCGGGAAAGCTGATAGCTGTGGGAGATTATTACGGAAATGTGCGCGGTTATATTCAGAATCCGGACGTGGACGTTCCGAAAAAGCCTAACGGAAAGCTTGATGTAGGTGCGGCTGTCGGAAGCGGCATGCTGAATATTGTCAGGGATATAGGCGGCGAAGAGCCGTATGTTGGCTCAACAGAGCTTGTCAGCGGCGAGATCGCGGAAGATATCGCGGCTTATTATGCACATAGCGAACAGGTACCTACAGTCTGCGCTCTCGGAGTGCTGGTGGATACCGACCTTACATGTAAGAGCGCGGGAGGCGTGCTGATCCAGCTCCTGCCCTTTGCCGATGAAGGAACTATAGATCTTATCGAACGTAACGCGGCATCGCTTACAAATGTTTCAAGACTTTTCGATAAAGGACTTTCAAATAAGGAGATCGCGGATATCGCACTCGCGGATATTCCATATGACCTTTTTGATGAGATCGAGGTGGAATATAAATGTACCTGTAGCCGCGAGCGTATGAAGAAGGCTCTGCTTTCCATCAAGGAAAAGGACATTTACGATATGCTCCGCGAGCAGGTTGAAGAAGGTAAGCCGGAGGAGCTGGAGATATTCTGCCGCTTCTGTAACTCAAATTATGTGTTTACAAAGGCGGAAATCGATAAGGCTCTGGGTAAGTAATTGCCCGAAAGAAAATTTTTTTGAAAAAACTCAAAAAAATGCAAAAAAGGTATTGACAAATAGATAATAAAGTGGTATAATATGTACCGTTGTCACGGAAAATGTGAGAACGGACATGGGAGCATAGCCCAGTTGGGAGAGCATCTGCCTTACAAGCAGAGGGTCATAGGTTCGAGCCCTATTGTTCCCACCATGTTGGCCCGGTAGTTCAGTTGGTTAGAACGCTAGCCTGTCACGCTAGAGGTCAGGGGTTCGAGTCCCCTTCGGGTCGCCATTAAATGAGTCTTGGAAATATCCTGGGCTTATTTGCCTCTGTAGCTCAGTTGGTAGAGCAGGGGACTGAAAATCCCCGTGTCGTTGGTTCGATTCCGACCGGAGGCACCACTTTTGCGGATTTAGCTCATTTGGTAGAGCGCGACCTTGCCA
>JAFTXK010000100.1 GCA_017461635.1 Clostridia bacterium
AGCTCTGCTGGGGTCATATCATCAAGGAAAATATCCTCATCCGCCTTCAAAGTATTCACCGGTATAAGGAGAACATCGCCAAGCTCTCTGCCAAGCAGCTGCTCTGACATATCCTTTCCCGTGAGAAGTCCCGAAACCGTAATACTTTCTCCAAAGAAATGGTTGATTATCTTGTATACATTCACGGTAAGCTTCCCTTCACTCATCTCCGCTACCTTTTTTGCAAGAGAGGAAACGCAATCGTAAGCCGCAACGCCGGTGGCAACGCTGACAGTGCGTCCGTTCTGATATTTCGGCAAAAATTCCTCAAGATATTCATCAAAATATTCCAGCTCATCCTCAACCTCTGTGGAAAGCGAGGTTATCATGCCAACCCCGTTTTCTATCTGAGAATAGCCCTCATAGTATTCTTCCTTCGGCAGCTCCCTCTCGGCTCTGAGATAAAACTCATCCGAGCAATAGAAAAGCCTTGAACCGTATTTCTCATAGCATTCTGCCGCAAATGCTTCCACAGTATTGATAACTTCGGAGCATTCTTCCTTTGTAAAGGGAGAGAGGGGATAAAGCTTATCCCTGTATTTTGTCAGTCCCGCAGGAACTACCGAACAGCTCACAAGCTCGGGATAAAGCCTCGCCAGATCGCGCATAGTGCGCTTAAGCTCTTCGCCGTCATTAAGACCTTTGCAAAGCACTATCTGAGTACAAAGCGAAATACCCGCCTCGGCAAGCCTGTCAAGATAAGTAAGAACCTCGCCTGCGCGTTTATTGAGCATCATTTTCACCCTGAGCTCGGGATTTGTTGTATGCACCGAGATATTTACGGGAGAAATATGCATTTTTATGATTCGTTCGATATCGCTGTCCTGAAGATTAGTAAGGGTAATATAGTTACCGTGAAGAAAAGAAAGTCTCGAATCATCATCCTTAAAATAAAGCGTCTTGCGCATCCCTCTCGGGAGCTGATCTATAAAGCAAAAGACGCATTTATTTGCGCAGGAATGCTTTTTGTCCATAAGAGGTCTCTCAAATTCGAGACCGATATCGTCATATTCTTCCTTCTCGATCACAACAGAATATTCCGCATCGCCTCTCTTCAAGATCAGCTTGATGCGCTCATTTGTAAGATAAAATCTGTAATCGAGAACGTCTTTGATTTCGTTTCCGTCGATTGAAATCAGCATATCAAGGGGCATTATGCCCGCAAGAGCCGCCGGACTTCCCTCAAGCACGTCGGTTATTTCGACCATTTTGCCCTCCGCGTTTACTATAATATATAATTATAACATATAGAATTGATTTTGTCAATCGAAACGTGCGGCATAGAACATATACTGCTGAGCTATGCCTGCATATTCTCCGAGAGTTACGGGATCAAAATCCTCGGGGAATTTTTCATTAAGAACCCTGCGGATCCAGACATCAATGGGAAAAGAATCAAACTTTTCCATTCCGAAAAGAGCCGTACAGGAAGCAACCTTCAGCCCAACACCCTTGATGGCGGTCAAAGCCGAAATACAATCCTCGCTCGCAAGAGCCGAAATCCTTTCAAGATCGATCTCGCCTGAAACCACCTTACTTGCCGCATCGAAAATATAACCTGCCCTGAATCCAACCCGCAATTCTCTGAGCCCTTCAACTCCAAGTGCCATAACAGCCTCGGCTGTTGGAAAAGCGAATTCTCTCTCCGCTGCACCGTGACCGCGCATAAGCGAAGCATCGACCTCATCGCCGCATTTTTCCGAAAGAGCCCTGATTATCTTCTTTATTCTCGGAATGTTATTATTCTGCGAAATGATGAAGGAGCAAAGCGCTTCCCATTTTTCCTGACGCAAAATTCGTATTCCCTCTCCGCATTCCATCACCGAAAGCATATATTCGGTAGGACAGCGGTGGGCAATATTCCGTCTGATCTCATCATAATCATCGCATAAACCGAGATAGGAATAAAGCTTTTCCTCAAAAAAATCTCTGTCGCAGTTATATATACGGAGCTTTTCGCCGTCCTGGGCGATCGAAATAAATCTTCCGAAAGCAACACCCGAAATTTCCGTCTCATGCTCGGTTCTGCCGACAGCTTCAAAACGGAAGCACTGACCGCAGTCAAATGTTTTCGCCGCCGAAAATCCCTTTATATTTTCTATCTCGATATATGTAAGTCCGCCGTCATTTTTCTCGCTCACCGATATAGGTAAGCATTTTTCTGCCTGATAATTCACGTATAATCCTCAAAAATTCATATTTTGTACTTGCATTGCCCCTATCAAAAGTGTTATAATGATAGGTACATATATATTATATATTATTTTCACCGATATTACAAGAGCAATCTTCTAAAAGGAGTTATCTGAATGGAACAAATATATGCCATACCCGTAAATGAAGCCTTCAGAGAGGGCGCGGGAAAGATAGAATGCGGCTGTCCCTTCTGCGCTATCTACCGCAAGCTTGAAGAAAACGAGCTTGATCTGATCCTTGGAGCTTCAATGATGGAGCCCGACACAAGAATAAAGACCAATAAGGAAGGCTTTTGCCGTACCCATTATGATATGATGTTCGTCCGCAAAAACCGACTCGGAATGGCACTGACCCTCGAGAGCCATCTGGACGAGCTCCGCGAGGAAATGAAGGACACTCTTGCAGGAAAGATCGCAGGTAAAAAAGGTGAAAGAGCAGTTAAGCGCATCAAAGCACTTGAAGATACCTGCTATGTCTGCTCAAGGATCGAATATCACTTCGCACACATGATCGAAACCGCGGTTCTGCTTTGGGAAAATCAGGAGGACTTCCCTTCTCTGGTGCAAAATCAGCCTTATTACTGTCTGCCTCATTACCGCAAAATGGTTCAGTACGCCTCCGACCGTTTGAATAAGAAAAAATACTCCGAGTTCGAAGTTCAGTGCTCAGAACCGCAGTATAAATATTTCGATAAGCTCCGCGGAGACGTTAGCTGGTTCTGCAAAAAATACGATTACAGATATGACGAAGAGCCTTGGTATGATTCCAAGGACGCAGTTGAGCGCGCCATTAAATTTCTGCGCTCGGATATACATAATAACTGAAAAGGAGCATAGATATGCTTGACCTTCTCGAGCTTCACAAGCGTTTTATTTTAAATCACCTCTCCGAGGGCGATACAGCAGTCGATTTCACAATGGGAAACGGTTATGACACAGCATTTCTTTCAAAAACAGTAGGCGAGAGCGGACATGTTTATTCCTTCGATATCCAGCAGCAGGCTCTTGATTCCACTGCAAAGAATCTAAAGGAAGCAGGATGTCCCGAAAATTATACTCTGATAAAGGATTCTCATCATAAAGTCCTTGACTATGTTAAAGGACCGATCAAGGCCGGAATGTTCAATCTGGGCTATCTTCCCGGCGGTGACAAGAGCATAACGACCATGCGCGAGACCACCATGCCCGCAATCGAAGCGGCAATAAGTCTGCTTGACCGAGATGGGGTCCTCAATGTTGCCGTTTACCCCGGTCATGCGGAGGGCGATGCCGAAGGAAAGATGATAACAGAATATCTCTCCACCCTCGACCGCAGAAAGATCTGCTGTACTCAGATAAAGATACTAAATTCACCAACATCACCATATTTCATCGTTATAGAAACGAAATAATCAAAGGAGACGCCAAGGCGCGATCATAAAATGAATAATTTTGATGAAAACAACGAGTTTGTAAGGCGAAAGATCGATCCGAATACCACGCCGCAAAATATAAGCGGCAGAAATCTCGGTCAGGTTCGCCGTCCTCAAAATACAGCACCGAGAGCCCCTCAAAACGGACAGGCTAAGCCTCGCCCCGGCACTCAGGGAGAACAGCTCAGAAGGTCTGTAAATTCGGGCGTAAGATCTGCGGGAACTCCCGCAAATCCGAGACCTGCCTCTCCGCGCACAAATCACCCGCCTAAGCCCGAAAGACCGAAGAAGGAGATCGACAAGGGCTCTATACTGCGCAATATACTTATTTTTATCGCAATGCTGGCAGGCCTTCTCATCCTCGGCTCTGCACTCCTGCTCTCAACGCTCTATGTAGCCCCCGAAAAGACAAAAACGACATACAGCTATTATTACGGCAGTGATGATAAGTCAACCTCCGAATCGGTAACGGTAAATAAAGTCCTTTATATGAACCTTACCGAGATCTCGGATATGTGCGCATTTACCGTCAGCGGTACAAAGGCTTCGCTGAGATATACCGCCGATCAGGGTGAATATGTTGAATTCACTATCGGAAGCGTTTCCGCTAAGATCAACGGCGATATCGTCAATATGGAAGGTGCGGCGCTGGTCAGAGAGAACGAGAATGTATGGATACCCCTCTCTTTTGGCGAAGCTTATTTCGGCGGAATACTCTTTGAGCGCGATGAAGAAGAAAGCACCATAAAAATTCTTCGGGAAGAGCTTCCCGAAAGCTCGGATGAAGCTCCTATTTATGCCGATGTGACCTTCCGCATAAAAGGATCGCAGACAATTGAGGGGATCGATGAAGATCCCGATATCGGCGATATAGCAGACATGGGCTTTGTCAACGACCTTTCAGAATATGAGCAATATATGAATCCCTCCGACAGAGATGCTTATCTCATTCTCGTAAATAAGACAAATTCAATCTCTGCCGAGGATATTCCTGAAAACCTTGTCTCCATCGTCAATGTAAGACAGGACGGCAGAAAGGAACAGATGGTAGAATGTGCCGAAAAAGCACTTGAAGCACTCTTCATCGAAATGAAAAGTGCAGGCTATACCGATGTTTCGGTAACCAGCGGATACCGCTCATATAATAAGCAGGTATCGCTTTTCACAACCTATCTTCAGCGCGAGATGGCAAACAACCCTTCTCTCAGCGAAGCCGAAGCTAAGGAGATAGTGCTCACATATTCAGCGTTCCCCGGTACAAGCGAGCATCAAACAGGGCTTTGCTGCGATATGCATAATCTTCCCTCTGCCGATGTTGCCTTTGCTCAAAAGGAAGCATATACCTGGCTCAAGGAAAATTGCTATAAATTCGGCTTTATCATCCGCTTCCCGGAGGATAAGGTCGATATCACGGGCTATAGCTTCGAGCCCTGGCATTACCGTTTTGTCGGACGCTACCATGCAACAAGAATTCATAACCTCGGAATGTGTCTCGAAGAATACATCGAGCATCTTTCAAGAGCAGAAAACCAATAAAGACTGAACATCCCGCATTTTTTGCGGGATGTTTTTTTATTTAGATATATAAACAATAATTTATCGGGGAAAAGTAACTAATAGTTTATGAGATCCTTCGCCGAGGCTCAGGATGACAATAAGGGATCGCCAACTTGGTTTCCTACTGTTAAGTTG
>JAFTXK010000101.1 GCA_017461635.1 Clostridia bacterium
GACGTCCCTAAAAGACATGGAGTTGTTGAAGATTTTTGAATGATAAACGGGACGTCGAGGGCGCCGTCCCCTACAAAAATGTTTTCATTTAACCGATAAATTATTGTTTAACACTTAATTTTTGAGTTTTTAGAGGTTACCTATTGTTTATAATTGATCTTTTAATATAATCCTATAAACACACCTTCATCAAAAAAGTTTGTTCACCGCACTTTGCGGCACCAAGCTCGGCAATCTCGCCATCGCTCAGCATTCGGGCAAGAATTTTATAAAAGACCGCCGTGGCTTTATATTTGAAGCCCGGCTCTTTTTCTTCCGAATTACCGAAAAAGCTCCGCTCTGCTCAGAAGCATGAGATCATCTCCTCAAATTTCTGTAAATGACATAAGAATATACGGTCGGTATCACCAATATAAGCACCAAAACAGCTATAAGCATTATCGGCATTATATTGCCGGGAAGAAAAGCCGTTATCAACATGAGAATTCCGCCTATGACCCAGATAATACCGCCAAAACGGTGAGTTTTGTTCCAAACCGCTTCATTATTCACAGTCCAAGGAAGCTTAATACCAATAGTATAATTTTTCTTGCATTTCGGCAGATAATTGCCGACAATAATGAACATAAGTCCTAAAAGAATAAGAGTAAGAAGTCCGACATCGAGAGCTTTTCCGAGCGCATGGGAATATATCACCAAGCCTCCGAAAAGCGAAACACAGGGGCTTATCCAGAAAACCAAGCCAAATACCTTTTTATTCTGATCCTTATTCCTTTTATCAAGTGCCGTTCCCAAAATGCAGAGCAAATGAATTCCGAGAATTATCAGAGGCAGACCGAATACGGCAAAATATTTGCCGGCATAATTATCAGCCTCGTTATTAATATTCCAATGCACAGCAATTTTATCGGGAATCGACTGCCAAAGAATAAGCCCTGCAATAATGGGAAGTAAAATTATAATTGACGAAATGATTATTTTGATCTTGTTATTTTTTATCATGATTATTCTCCTTTCAGGTCTGTTATCCATAGCATTATCTCCTCGAGAACCGAGGCATTAAGCTCATAATAAATGAATTTTCCCTCTCTTGAATCCCGAATGAGATCCGCATCCTTCAAAACAGAAAGATGCCTTGATATCGAAGCTCCCGTTACAGGGAAATGCTCTGCGATCTCACCTGCCGAAAGTCTTCCGCTCTTCAAGAGATTTAGAATTTCTCTGCGTATCGGATCGGCAAGAGCTCGAAGTGTGTTTTGTAAACTCAATATTTATCAGCCTCCTTTAACATTTAACCTAAATGTTAATTGTATTATAGCACACTTTTTGCTTTTTGTCAAGTATTTTTTAATTAAATGAATAAATTGCAGAACAAATTACCATATAATACCATCATGGGATGCCCTTCCATTATTTGTGCGTTGAAAAAAAGGGAAAACCATAGTAAAATATACATAGCAATATCATTTCGGGAAAGGTGTGACAGAGATGGTAATTGCAATAAAGAAAGGAACTGATTTATGAAAAAACGATGTTATTTAAGAAAACTTTTCTTTGCTTTGCTGATAATATCAGCATTGACTGCCGCAGGCGTTTCCGCAAGAGACGGCACAATAATCACCCCCGTAGATATCGAGCTTGACGGCTATGGTATAATGGAAAACGGTGATAGAGCGATGCTTATCGGCGGAGTAACCTATGTTCCGCTTCGCCGCTTTTGCGGTGAATTCGGAAGCAATGAGATAAACTGGAATGAGAGCTCGCGCACGGCAAAGGTCATTGCCGCAGGTCTCGATATCAGTGCCGCCGTTGGGAAAGCATATATAACCGTCAACGGCAGACCCTTTTACAGCGGAGCATCAAATCTCCTTCATGGAGGTACACTTTATGTGCCCGTCAGATCTCTTGCCAAGGCATACGGGCTCACGGTAAAATGGTGTGCTTCAGAAACAGGCAGTCTCGGATATGTCAGCCTTACGGGCGGACTTGGCAGAGCAGAAAGTGCCGCAGACGTTTATGACGCCGAGGTTCTTTACTGGCTTTCAAGAATAATCTCAGCCGAGAGCCGCGGTGAGAGCCTCATGGGGCAGATCGCCGTCGGAAATGTTGTACTTAACAGAACAAGAGATGAAAGCTTCCCCGATACCGTTTATGATGTCATATTCGATACCGAATTCGGAGTTCAGTTCACGCCTATCATCAACGGAACGATATATGAAGAGCCTGCCGAAAGCAGTATCATAGCCGCAAAGATATGCCTTGAGGGTTATTCGATCTCAGATGATATCCTCTACTTTCTGAATGAATCTATCTCCACAAATATGTGGGTGTCAAATAACCGTCCTTATGTTATGACCCTCGGAAACCACGCTTTTTATTCGTGATCATATAAGAAAAAATAAATTATCGCACTCATGTCACCCCTTTCGGGAAGCATGAGTGCGATAATTTATTTTATTCCATATCAAATTTTACCAGCCTGTTTGCCAGACCCGTATATCTCATCGACTGGCGGTTATTCTCAACCATTTTTCTTACATACTCTTCCCTGCCGACCAGGATCACCATTTTTTCCGCTCGCGTTACTGCGGTATAAAGCAGATTTCGGGTCATCAGCATAGGGGGACAGGAATACATGGGGATTATAACTATGGGATATTCGCTTCCCTGGCTCTTATGCACCGTTATGGCATAGGCATGGTCTATATCGTCCAGAAGCGAAAAATCGTATGTCACAAGGCGATCGTCAAAGGATATGAGCATATATTGCTCCGCGCGGTTTATCTCCTTCACAGTGCCAATATCGCCGTTAAAGATGCCAAAGCCGCTTCGGGCAGAGGTCTCCCATTCAAGCTCATAGTTATTTTTCGTCTGCATGACCCTATCGCCCTCGCGGAAGGTGCGTTCACGATGCTTAAATTCTCTTTTTGCCTTATCGGCAGGATTCAGATTTCCCTGTAAAATAACATTCAGGTTGTCAGTTCCCCCCTCACCGCGCCTTGAAGGAGTTATTACTTGAATTTTATTTACAGTATCAGCTCCGTAGGTTTTCGGCAAACGGTTCTTGCAGAGATCCGCAATCGTCAGGGCAATATCCCTGTCGCGCTCTCGGGGTAAGAAAAAGAAATCATTATCCTTCACAGTAAGATCAGGGCAGATACCGTCATTTATAGCATGGGAATTCGTAACGATCAGGCTTTTTTCCGCCTGTCGGAAGATAACATTAAGCCTAACGGTTGAAAAGCGGTCGCAAGCAATAAGATCACGCAGAACATTTCCTGCGCCAACCGAGGGAAGCTGATCAGCATCACCGATAAGTATCACTCTTGCTCCGGGCTTGATAGCCTTCAGAAGAGCACAGGCAAGGGCGCAGTCGATCATTGATGCTTCATCAACGATTATCACGTTTTCATCAAGAAAATTACGCTCGTCACGCATAAAAACAGCGTTTTCACCTTCGCTGTATTCCATTTCGAGCAATCTATGAATAGTTTTTGCCTCGCAGGAGGTAGCCTCGCTCATTCGCTTTGCGGCTCTTCCCGTAGGCGCGGCAAGCGCCACCTTCATATCCATCCGCTCGAATATACCAAGCAGTGCACGCACTACCGTGGTCTTGCCCGTTCCGGGGCCTCCCGTAAGTATCATAACTCCGCTGTCAAGAGCTTCTCTAATTGCCTGACGCTGAAGAGGCGCATATCTGATAGAGCTTCTTGCTTCTTCTCGGTCGATAAATCGTTCTATATCATCATATCCGATCTTGGGACAAAGATTATCCAGCACCACAAGCTTATTTGCTACAAAGGTTTCCGCATTATAAGCTTCAGCAGTATAAACATATGTCACACCGCCGAAAACAGAATATCTAACCCTGCCTGCCGAGATCAGCATCTTATATGCGTTTTCAGCACTTTCCATAGGCACAGAAAGCATTTGCGCCGTTCCCTCTATAAGCTTATCCTTCGGCAAACAAACATGACCGTTTTTCGCCGCATTATGAGATAGCAGATATTGCATTCCACTCATTATTCGGCTCTCGGAAGCCGGGTCAACAGCAAGCCTCGCCGCCATTGCATCTGCCTTTTCAAATCCGATGCCATCTATCTGGTCGCAAAGGATATAGGGATTTTCCTTTGCCAGATCAACAGCGTCAGAGCCCCATTTTTTATATATCTTAACGGTCGTAGCAGGTCCGAAATATTCTCTGAAAAACATCATAGTCGAGCGCATTCCGGCCTCGGCTTTGAAATTATCCGAAATTTCAAGTGCCTTTTTTCGTGAGATACCCGGGATTTGCGCAAGCCATTCGGGGTGCTTTTCTATGACATCAAAGGTGTCCTCTCCGAATTCCTCAACTATCTTTATTGCAGTTTTCGCGCCAACGCCTTTGATCGCTCCCGAAGCAAGGTAACGCAGTATCGAATCCTCATCGGCAGGAAGCTGTTTTTCAAAGCTTTCCACCTTGAACTGTCTGCCGTATTTTGGATTATGAACCCACATGCCGCTGACAGTCAGATGCTCACCCTCGGCAATATACGGAAGAGTTCCGACTATGGTAACAAGATCGCCGCCATCGGTTGCAAAGCTGCAAATGGCATAGCCGTTTTCTTCATTGTGATATATAACATGCTCAATACTGCCGGAAAAGCTTTCCTTGCCGCCGTCGCGCTCTTCGTCTATCATCATAATACTGCGCTCCTTTCTTAAATTAATTTGGGGCTGCAAGTTATAAACAGCCCCAAAGTCTTTATTTCAGTTCTGCCTTAAGAGCATCAGCGAGGTCTGTCTTTTCCCAAAGGACATTCAGATCCTCTCTGCCCATATGTCCGTATGCCGCAGTATCGCGGTATATAGGACGGCGCAGATCAAATTTCTTTATGATCGCAGCAGGGCGAAGATCAACTAACTTCTGGACAGCTTCGGATATCTTATTCTCATCTGCCTTCGCTGTGCCAAATGTATCGATCATAACCGAAACAGGCTTTGCAACACCGATAGCATAAGCGATCTGAACCTCGCATTTATCCGCAAGCCCCGCCGCAACAACATTCTTCGCAATATATCTCGCCGCATAGGAAGCCGAGCGGTCAACCTTTGTAGGATCTTTACCTGAAAATGCTCCGCCGCCGTGACGCGAATAACCGCCGTAGGTATCAACTATGATCTTTCTGCCCGTAAGACCGCTATCGCCCATAGGACCGCCAACAACGAAGCGTCCCGTAGGATTAACAAGGATCTTTGTTTCCTTATCCATCATATCCGCAGGAATAATGGGATTGATCACATGCTCAATAATGTCTGCACGGATCTGCTCAAGCGTCACACTGTCGCTATGCTGAGAGGAAACAACAACGGTATCAACTCTGACAGGCTTATCATCTATATATTCGATGGTCACCTGTGTTTTTCCGTCGGGACGGAGATAGTCGAGCGTGCCGTTCTTTCTGACGTCTGTAAGTCTTTTTGCCAGCTTATGAGCAAGAGAGATGGGCAGAGGCATAAGCTCGGGAGTTTCATTGCAGGCATAGCCGAACATAAGACCCTGGTCGCCTGCGCCCGTATCAAATTCATCTGCTGTCTCACCGTTCTTTGATTCCAGAGAACGGTCAACGCCGAGAGCTATGTCGGGAGACTGCTTATGTATGGAGCTTATAACGCTGCAGCTATCGCAGTCAAAGCCGTATTTTGCTCTGTCATAGCCGATCTCGCGTACAGTCTCGCGAACGATCTCCTGAACGTCAATGCTCGCCTTTGTGGTTATCTCGCCCATTACCATCACAAGACCCGTAGTAACGCAGGTCTCGCAGGCAACACGGCTCATAGGATCCTGTGCAAGAATCGCATCAAGGACAGAGTCGGAAATTTTGTCACAGATCTTGTCGGGATGTCCTTCTGTGACAGATTCGGATGTAAACAGTACTTTTTTCATTCTTGATTCCTTTCTCTCTGATCTCATACGATAAAAACTCCCTCGGCGCACCGAGGGAGAGAAAACACTTTGCTCATTACTCATCTCTCGGGATTTAGCACCTTGCATAAATGTAGGTTGCCGGGCTTCACAGGGCCAGTCCCTCCGCCGCTCTTGATAAGATCAGATCAGTTATTATTTTATGCTTAAATATTATACAACAGTTTGCGACATTTTTCAATAGTTTTTCTAAAAAATATCGAAGTTTTTTCTGAAAAAACTAAATATCACATAAATTCAGGCAAAAAATCCGATAACTCCCACAATACCGAAGGAGATAACACTCATTATTACGCCCGCAGCCATAACACCGAAAGCGATCCAAAGGAAGGATTTCCAGAATTTCATGCGCATCAGAGCCGCAATGAGAGAGCCTGTCCATGCACCTGTACCGGGAAGCGGAACAGCCACGAAAAGGAAAAGCCCAACATATGCATATTTCTCTATCTGCCCCTTATGCTTATCAGCTTTTGCCTCGATCCAAAGAGCAATTTTCTTAAGTCCCTTGACCTTTTTCATAAAATCAAGTACAATTCTGATAAACAGCAGAATGAAGGGCACGGGAATCAGATTTCCAATTACGCTGAGTATATATGTTTCGATAGCTTCCATTCCAAAGCCGGCACCAAGCGGCACTGCTCCTCGGAGCTCAATGATCGGAATCATAGAGCAGATGAAAACGCAAAGCTCTTTTCCAAGGGTTTAAAATAAAAATTTTTCTATA
>JAFTXK010000102.1 GCA_017461635.1 Clostridia bacterium
CAAATGACGGTATTGAAAAATATACAGGCGACTCCTTCAGAGATCTTACACGAATCGCAAAGATAAATGACCGAATGTGGTCAGAGCTCTTCCTTTGCAATAAGGAAGCCCTCCTTGCCCAAATGGACAGCTTTGCAAAAGAATTTGCTCTCTTCAGAAGCATGCTGGCAGAGGATAATGAAGAAGGAATGCGCGAAAAAATGCGCCTTTCCACAGCACGCCGCGGACTTTTCGATAAGCCCGCCGCAAATAATTAAATATAATAAGAAAGAAGGATTCTTATCATGAATATGAAGTTTTACAGAAAGTTACCCATCCCGAAGGAGATAAAAGAGCAGTTTCCCATGTCCCCGGAGCTTACCGCCGTACGCGATAAGTGCGTAAATGACATGAAGGATATTTTCTCGGGCAAAAGCGACCGTTTCCTGCTTATTATCGGTCCCTGCTCCGCAGATAAAGAGGATTCCGTGCTGGAATATATCTACCGTCTGCGCAAGGTTCAGGATAAGGTTGCCGATAAGGTGATGATCGTTCCGAGAATCTATACAAATAAGCCCAGAACCACAGGCGATGGCTATAAGGGCATGCTTCATCAGCCAGACCCCGCTGCCGCTCCCGATATTCTGAAGGGTCTTATCGCCATCAGAAAGCTCCATATGCGCGCTATCGCAGAGACAGGATTCGGCTGTGCTGATGAAATGCTCTATCCCGAAAACCACCGTTACCTCTCAGACGTCCTTGCATATTCCGCAATCGGCGCGCGTTCTGTTGAGAACCAGCAGCACCGCCTCACAGCCAGCGGTCTTGATATTCCCGTAGGTATGAAAAACCCCACAGCAGGCGATCTCTCTGTTATGATGAATTCCATCACCGCCGCTCAGCATTCCCATGTGTTCCTTTACAGAGGCTGGGAGGTAGAGAGCCAGGGTAATCCCTATGCCCATGCTATCCTCCGCGGTTATGTAAACGATCACGGTCAGTCTCTGCCTAACTACCATTATGAGGATCTTATCAAGCTCTGCGATGTTTATGCAAAGAGCGGACTTGCAAATCCAGCAGTTGTAGTTGACACCAACCATGCAAACTCGGGCAAGAAATATGACCAGCAGCCCAGGATCGCAAAGGAGATCCTCCATAGCTGCCGTCATTCCGATGACGTCAAGAAGCTGGTAAAGGGTCTCATGATCGAAAGCTACCTTGAAGACGGATGCCAGAAGATAGGCGAAAACGAAGTTTGGGGCAAGTCCATCACCGACCCCTGCCTCGGCTGGGAAAAGACCGAAAAGCTCATCCTCGATATCGCAGACCTGCTTTAATTTCAAATATAATAAAAGACCGATCCCCTGCATCGGTCTTTTATTATGCCCTCATAAAGCCTCCTCATATTTAAATAATATGAAATCTCTAAAACCTCAAATGCAAGCTCAAAATAAAATATCCCATATAACATAAACTAACATCCACGAACAACCTATAGCACATGCGGATGTTAGTTTTGAGCGAAAATGTTGTTTTTTCGTTTACATAATTTGTTTTAATTAAGGTTTGTATCTCACCGAAAATTTTCAATCGAAATACAAATTTACAAAAATGATACAAATTCTTAGATATAAAGTTACAAAAAAATGTAAATTCGTGATTATCACCTAAAACCGAGTTTTCATTTCGTATAAATTGTGCATTAAATACTCTAAATATTGCTTGACAAATGCCCCAAAAATATGGTATAATTTTATCCTATAATTATAATTGCTTAGATATGCGCATTTTTGCGCAAAGAAAGCATTTTCTACTTAAGTATTATATACCCGAAAGACCCCGTTTTTCCCCGTCCGCCGTATCGGACAAGCGTTTTTTGACGCAAAAAAGGCAAGTAAACAAAAAGGAGTGTTTTTTCATGGTTATCAAAGAACAAAGACTCGGAAAAAACGTCAGAATGAGCTTTTCTAAAGCTCGCACAACTCTGGAGCTTCCCAATCTCCTCGAGATCCAGACAAAGTCCTATAAGTGGTTCCTTGAGGAAGGTCTCGGCGAGGTTCTTCAGGATGTTTCCCCGATCACAGACTATTCGGGCAACCTCCAGATCGACTTTCTGTCGTATACCATCGACCCAACGCCCAAATATCCCGTTGAGGAATGTAAGGAGAGAGACGCTAACTATGCCGCTCCCCTCCGCGTAAACGTCCGCCTCACAAATAAGCAGACAGGCGAGATCAAGCAGACAGACATATACATGGGCGATTTCCCGCTTATGACAGATAACGGCACCTTCGTTATCAACGGTGCAGAGCGTGTTATCGTTTCTCAGATCGTTCGTTCGCCCGGTATGTACTATGCTTCGGATATCGATAAGTCGGGTAAGAAAACATATACAGCCCAGGTCATCCCCTACCGCGGTGCTTGGCTCGAATATGAGACCGATGTAAACGGCGTTTTCTATGTTCGTATCGATAAGAACCGTAAGCTCCCCGTAACCATGTTCATCCGCGCTCTCAGCGTAGGCCCCAATGGCGAGGGCGAAATGAGCCGCGAGAATATTTATGAAATGTTCGGTGAAGAGGAAAAGCTTGTCGTCACTTTTGAAAAGGACGAATCCGAGGAACTTGCCGCTCGAAGCAAAACCACCCCCGGCATCGAATCCCTTAAGGAGATCTATAAGAAGCTGCGTCCCGGCGAGCCTCCGCTGGTCGAGAGCGCGCAGACACTTCTGAATAACTATTTCTTCGATCCCAAGCGCTATGATATCGCTCCGGTTGGACGCTATAAGTTCGACAAAAAGATGGCGATAGCCTCCAGAATTCGTGGATATAAGCTGGCTGAAGCTGTGGTCAATCCCCTCACAGGCGAGATCATCTATGAAGCAGGCGAGGTCATGGATTCCGAAAAGGCAGCAAATGTTGAGCGCAATGCCATCAACGCATGCAAGATCATGCTCGATGACGGCACAACCGTTAAGGTCTTCGGCAATAATACAATTTACCCCGAATATCTCCTTGGCTTTGATCTCCGCGATTGCGGTATCAAGGAAAAGGTAAGAACAAACATTCTTCTCCAGATCATGGAGGAATGCGGCGGTGATGTTGATGCCATCAAGGAGACCTGCCGCCGCAGAGTAAATGAGCTCTGCCCCAAGCATATCACAAAGGACGATATCTTTGCAACCATCAATTATCTGCTCGGTCTTTCGCACGATGTTGGTGTTACCGATGATATCGACCATCTCGGAAACCGCCGTATCCGCAGTGTCGGCGAACAGCTCCAGAACCAGATGCGTATCGGCTTCACAAGAATGGATAAGATCATTAAGGAGAGAATGACAACTCAGGATAATGAGAAGCTCACTCCCCAGGCTCTTATCAATATCCGCCCCGTTGCAACCGCAATCCGCGAGTTCTTCGGATCTTCCCAGCTCTCACAGTTCATGGATCAGACTAACCCTCTGGCAGAGCTTACCCATAAGAGACGTCTTTCGGCTCTCGGTCCCGGCGGTCTTTCACGTGACCGTGCCTCCTTCGATGTTCGAGACGTTCACTATACACACTATGGAAGAATGTGCCCCATCGAGACCCCTGAAGGACCTAATATCGGTCTTATCTCTTATCTTTCCACATATGCGCGCATAAGCGATTACGGCTTCATCGAAGCTCCATACCGCGTTGTTAAGCATGTTGAGAATGAAAACGGCGAGATCGAAAGCTATGTGACCGATGAGGTCATCTATATGACAGCCGATGTTGAGGATAAATACCTCATCGCTCAGGCTAATGAGCCCCTTGACGATAACGGCAAGTTTATTAATAAGAAGGTAACTGCGCGCGACAGAGCCGACTTCATTGAGATCGAGGCGAGCAAGGTCGATCTTATCGACGTTTCTCCTAAGATGGTCGTTTCTGTTGCAACAGCAAGCATTCCCTTCCTTGAGAACGACGATAATACCCGTGCGCTCATGGGATCTAACATGCAGAAGCAGGCAGTTCCGCTGATGATCACCGATGCGCCTATCGTAGGTACAGGTATGGAATATCAGGCAGCTTGCGATTCGGGTGTCGTTATCCTCGCAAAGAATGCAGGCGTGGTTGAAAGTGTCGACGCCGATTCTATCGTTATCAGAACAGAAGAAGGTCTGAAGGATACCTATAGACTTATCAAGTTCAAGCGTACCAACCAGGGTACATGTATAAATCAGAAGCCTATCGTCGCACGCGGCGAGCAGG
>JAFTXK010000103.1 GCA_017461635.1 Clostridia bacterium
AACAATGTCTGCACCGCTTACGATCTCAAAATTGTAGGGGAAGAGGGCAGTGCCGTTCTTAACATCGTCCATCATCTTGGCAAAGCCCATACCGGTAGTACCGGAGATAACTGTGATGTTGAAGGGAACGGTGTTGTCCACAGTAGCTTCTGTGTCGGCAGAGGTATCAGCTTCGGTGTCGTTTGCAGTGTCTGTGGAAATTCCGGTATCAGTCGATGCATTTGTGTCGGTGTCAGAGCCGGCGGCGGGATTGTTTCCGCAAGCGGCAAGGCTCATGAGCATGAGGATAGAGAGGATGATAGCAAGTAGCTTTTTCATGGTGTTTTTCTCCTTTTATTTGTTATAATTTTTGAGCATTTTTTCTCTGTCTCTGAGAAGGAAGCTCTTTCCGTCCTTCTCGATAAATCCATCTGCGGTCAGTGTGTCAATGGCGCGGTAGAGCGAGGCTCTTCCGATATCGAGCATCAGTGCCAGCGCACCCATAGAGACTTCAGGTGTAACCTTTGCGGTCTCTTCGGATTTTTCACAGTCGCAGGCAAGAGAATCGAGATAGAAGGCAAGCCGCCTTTCGGCAGTGCCCGCCGTAAAGCAGGCGATACGCTTATTCAGAAAACGGATCCTACAGCAGAGAAAATCCAGATAATTATACATTATCCTTTTGTCGCCTTCGAGAAGCTGACCCATCTTGCCCTCGGGAATGAAAAGAACCTTGCAACTGTTCTTCGCTTCCACACGGCTGACGCTTATGTCGCTGCCCCCGAAAAGCTCAGCAACTCCGAAAGCATCACCCTTGCCCAGTGTTCTCAGAAGTACCGACCGTTCCACATCCTGCGAAAAGACTCTCGCAGTACCGCTTAGTACCAAAACAAGGTATTTTTCGCTGTTTTCATGGGTAAAAATCACTTCATCCGCACTAAAATGACGCACTTTTGTACCGTCTTTCAGCACTGAAAAAAGCAATTCTTCGTCCGCACCGCGAAAAAGCGGATTGTCTCGCAGCAGCTCAAGAATTTTTCTGTCCATAGCAATTCCTTTCTAAAAGTGTATCATATGAGACAATTATATTATACCATTATATTATAGTTTGTCAATACTTTAATGGCTTTTTCTTCATTCCGCACAAAAAGTTTGCATCTTTTTTTCGCAATATATGCAAAATCCCCGTGCAATTTTGCACGGGGATAGGTTATTATTCTGTAATATTTTCTTCCTCATCGGGAATTTCACTTCGGTGGATGATCTCAACGCCTGTGAAATAGATCGAGATAATATCCTCAGCCGAAGCACCCGCATCCGAAAGATCCTTTGCGCCGTACTGGCTGATACCAACGCCGTGCCCCCAGCCCTTGCCCGCAAAAATAAAGTTTTTCGAGCTCGATGCCGTAAGAGTTTCGGTAATGGTCTCAACAGTTGTGATTATCGTAACGTTCTCATAATCCGATGTGATCTCATATGCGTTTTCACTGAAATCAGAAGGATCGCTGTCATCGATCTTCACGGTCTCCGTATCCATGATTTCCTCTGTATCTTCCGTTTCAGCCTCGGTTTCAAATGATGTCTCGGGATATTCATCAAAATCATCGGGAAGAGCCTCGGGATCGAGAAGAGTTACCTTATTCTTGTCGTATTCAAATGGGGTAACATCATCATAATTATCAGCAGTTGCAATGCAGGAATTCATGCTGACCTTACGTCCTGTTGAAGTAAGAACATAAGCAACGGGATATTCGCTGTACATGATCTCGCCGCTCTCATCGATAATAAGTGCCTCGGAAATGAGAAGAGGATCGTTTGTAACATACCCCTTAACTGAAAAAGGTTCCTCAGGATCGGGAGTATCAATCGGACCGCTTCCGCCAACAACCTTGATGTCGTAAACCTTATCGTATGTACGCTCAAGCGAGCCCTGACCGACAGTGAAATTTGCAGATTTCAAATATGTGGAAAGGGTAGTCCTTACGGCATCGCTTCTGTTGATCTTAACGGTATTTCCGCTCGTGTCTGTCACTGTGAGCGAATAGACATAATCGGAATTGTTTTCAACTGTTTCTACCTCAATGGAAGCTATAGCACCCGAGAGCTCTGTATAACCGCCCTTTGTGCGGAGAGTATTACAGAGAGCTTCGGGAGTTACCTCGGTATACCAAAGACCGTTATTGTAGTCAGCGTATTTTTCCCAAGGCGTGTGGACCGTAGTGAGATAACCTCTTGCCGATCCCCATACATATTGAGATCCAACCGTAGAACCGCCGACACTGGAGGAATAATAAGCACTTATGACCTTTCCGTCATAAACAGTTACAAGACCTTCTGTACTTGTGACCGCTTCAACGATAGCGTCATTAACCCGGTTTCTTCCTCTGTAGACCTGATCGCTGGTGGTGGCGGTCATATCAAATCCGTATCTTGAATACCATTTGCAGTAATTTGCAATGGCATAGGAACGGATGGTTATTGCAAAGGTTCGAAGAACCTCACGGCTCCAGGAATTGCTTATCTCATAAGGCAGAACGCCTTCAACATAGCTCTCAAGATCCAGCAGATTTGTGAGCGCAACTCCTGTATAATCCTCGGTATGGCGGGGAATAAAGGTCATAACGCCTTCATAAAGATTATCTGCAGGCGTCTGGATATATGAATCATATTCATCTGCCTGATAAGCCATAAATCCGAGTGTGTCAACACCTTCTGCAGCCTCATATTCAAAGAGTATCACATCGGTTTCGGGATTAACAACCGAAACAGCTGTCTGCGAAGGCGAAACAACTGTAAGCTCATAATCGGGGAAATAATTCTGATATGCTTCCAGCATTTCATAAGCTTCATCCTCGGTAGCAAAATGACCGAGGCGTATGCGTTTTTCACCGCCAACGTAAGCGGGGATGGGATAAAGGGTATCGTCATCGAGCTGATTTATAACATCATCAACAAGATATTCAAAGGGCATTGAACCGTGATAAGTATTTACAAGCTCCAGATGGTATCCACCTATAACAGTCGTGTCAGGATCATCTGTAATGGAATAAGTCATCGATTTTTTTGAAAGATTATCATCAACGGTGACCGATGCGATATCGGTATCAAGATAATAGAAGGGTTCAAAGGAACGCTCTTCATCTGTGATCACGGTTGATCCTATAACAAAGCCGTAAGGCGCTTTGATCTCAAAACCGACGGTGATACTTGAACCATACATTAAACCGACGGCGATATATGTATCGCCATCGGTTTCGGATGAAAATGTGTAATTGGATTCGGTATAAGAAACATTGACTGCTGAAATCTCACTGATAATAATAGTGATACCCAGCGTAGCCATACCTGCAACCATGAGGAAAGCAAGGATAAAGCAAAGAACACGAGTCCAATTGATCCTTTTCTTATTCTTAAGGTTCGACAATTATATAAGCACCTCCTACCATAACATAAGCTCCGTCTGAGCTTGTGATTACTATACCACGACCGTCGTCACCGCGAGGGATGAGAAGATTGTGATTTTTAGGGACGGAAGCGCCTGCTTTGAGATCTTTACCGTCTGTAAGGTCGCTGAGTCCCTGATTATCAAAAGGAGATACTATTTCCGCACTGCCCGAACGCAGGATGATCTCTGTTGCCGCGGTGCACTGGATCTCTTTGCCGTATTCGACAAATATGACCTCAAAGCCTGTGGCAACGGGAACAGAACCGCCTGCATCACCGCCGAGAGCGGCAATGGAAGCGCGGATAGGCTCAAGAACCTCATCCACATATTTTGTGAGATAGGAGAGGGAAATGAGCGGATCATTTGTGCTGTCATATGTAGCGGCTGCAACAAGGATGCTGAGCGAGAGGGAGATTGCAAGAATGACAGCAACTATAATAGTCAGTTTCGTTTGGTTGATTTTTTTCATATTCTGATGCACTTTCTGCGGCAAACCGCATGTAAAAATTGGTTTTTTAAAGCTCATCCGAGCAATGATACAAAGATATTATACCAAATAGGTCGCCGTTTGTCAAATATTATCGGCTATAATTTTATTTCTGTTCATATTTTGTGCATTTTGCGGCTGTAAAAATAACAATTTTTGGTATTAAAGGGATATAAATGAAGTTATATTTTGGAATTTACCTGTGTTTTGTGAAAAAATGAATATTAATTTTTGTTAAATCTTGTTGACAAAACAACAGGATTATTGTATAATACAACTGCAAGCAAATTATACATTTTCAGACAAAAAAATGAGATGTTGATATGAAAATTTTAATTACAACAGATTTGTATTCTACAGCTACAAACGGAGTAGTCACCTCGGTAAAAAATCTTTCCGAGGAGCTTACGGGAAAGGGGCATGATGTCCGAATACTGACCCTTTCGGGCAATGTAAGAAGCCGTCGGGAGGGCTCGGTATATTATATCAGATCAATGCCGATCGGGGTCTATCCCAATGTCCGTATGCCTCTATCCTATCGCCATAAGCTTATTCGAGAGCTTATTGAATGGAAGCCTGATGTTATCCACAGTCAATGTGAATTTTTCAGCTTTCAGTATGCCCGCCGTATTTCAAAGCTAACCGGAGCACCGATCGTTCATACATACCATACCCTCTATGAGCAGTATGTAAAATATCTTATTCCCAGCAGGCGTATAGGCAAATGTGTGGTTCGTGTCGTTTCGCGTAAACGCCTTAAGCGTTGTAAATGCGTTATTGCTCCCACCAGCAAGGTTGAGGACGCACTCCGCAGTTATGGTCTGAGAAATGATATCAGTATAGTTCCCAGCGGTATCAGCCTTGAGCAGCATAAAAAACGTTTGTCCGCAGAGGAACGCTCACAAAAGAGAAAGGCTCTCGGCATCGAAGATCATCATACTGTGCTGATAAATCTCGGGCGTCTTGGAACCGAGAAAAATCTCGGGGAGCTTCTCGAGCTATATTCAAAGGCGATAAAAAAGAACGGTAATCTGAAATTCCTCATTGTTGGAGACGGTCCGGCAAGGGAAGAGCTTGAAGAGCTGTGCGTTAAGCTCGGTATCGGTGAGCAGGTAATCTTTACCGGTATGGTACAGCCGGGTGAGGTTCAGGAATATTATCAGCTGGGCGATATTTTTGTCAGCGCGTCAACCAGCGAAACTCAAGGTCTCACATATATCGAAGCCGCCGCAAACGGTCTGCCTCTCCTTTGCCGCGAGGATCTTTGCCTTAAGGATGTTATCAGACAGGGCGAAAACGGCTATGAATACAGAAACGCCGATGAATTCCTTGATCTTATTGACACTATTTCAAAGAATACCGAATGGCGCGAAGCGGCAAGCCGCCGCAGTGAGGAGATCGCCGCTACCTTTGATAAAAGCACCTTTGGCGATGCCGTCGAAAAGGTTTATCTCTCGGTTATTGAATAAAAAATGCTGTTGTGCAAAAGCACAACAGCATTTTTTATTCAAACTGTTTCATGTAATTAACGAATTTAGGAAATGCGATTTCGGGTGCGGGAAGATCAGGATTCCATTTTCTTTCATGCTCAAAGGATATGTAGCCGTCGTACCCGTCTTTTTTGAGAATTCCGACGATCTTCGCTATCGGGATCTCACCCTCTCCAAAATCGGTAAGCTTATTCTGATGCTCCGGCAATCGGAAATGATCCTTAAAATGCATATGGCAGAGCAGGGGCTTTATCAGCTCGTAAAATTCCTCAATATCCTCGGCATAATATTTATCGCTGTGAGCGATATCCCAGAGAATACCGAAGCCCGGATGCTCCTTCAGCGCTTCAACGGTCTTTTTTATATTTTCGATGTTGCAAACATTTCCATGGGTTTCAAGCAGAACCTTAACATTTTTTTCGCTTGCATAATCGGAAAGCTCTGCGAGAGAGGATATCATCAGATTTTCTATTTCATCTCGGTTTTCCTCACCTATCTCCGGGATCTTATTTCCGAAAACTCTGATAAATGGGATATCAAATCTTGCGGCAACATCGATGGCGGTCTTTCCTTCAACGATGGATTTCTTTGCTATTTCATGATTATCGAATTTACAGCTTGTATCAAGACAAACAATTTTCATTTCGTTTGCCTTAAGATATTTCTTAGTATCATTTTCGTTTTCGGGACTGAAGCAGTCCATTTCAAGCGGATTCATTGTGTCCTTAAGCCCGCGGATCTCAATGCCGCTTACTCCGAGATCCTTGAAATATCCGACAACCTTGTTCAGCGACCAGTCACAGCAACCGAGAGTTGTAATCGAAAGCTTCATAATTTTATACTCCATTTCTCAATTTATTAATTAGCTTGTTAAAATAGTCAGGCAAGGGACATTCAAAATGTACCTTTTCACACGTTTTCGGATGAATAAAGGAGAGCTCGCCGGCATGCAGGCACTGTCCCGTGATAATAGCTCGGTTTCTTGCTTCAAATTTTGTATTTGAACCGCCGTATACCTCGTCTCCGAGAAGAGGATGACCTATGCTTGACATGTGTACTCTGATCTGGTGGGTCCTACCGGTTTCCAGAACGCATTTGATATAGGTAAAATCGCCGTAACGCTCAATTATTTCATAGTGAGTTATTGCCTCTCTTGCACTGTCCGAATTACGCAAAACAGCCATTTTTTTTCGGTCGATCGGGTGTCTGCCGATAGGCGCGTCGACTGTTCCGCTTTCTTGATTGAAGTTTCCGAGCGCGATCGCACTGTAAACACGGCTTACAGTATGATCCTTAAGCTGCTTTGAAAGGGCAAGATGGGTCTCATCGTTCTTGGCTACTACCAAAAGACCGCTTGTGTCTTTGTCGATCCTATGGACTATACCCGGGCGGATAACGCCTCCGATACCCGAGAGGGAATCACCGCAGTGGTAGAGCAGGGCATTGACCAAGGTTCCGTTTGGATTTCCTGCGGCAGGATGGACTACCATACCTTTGGGTTTGTTTACTACCAGCAAATCTCTGTCCTCATATATAATATCCAGCGGAATATTTTCGGGAAGCGCTTCGGAAGGCTCGGGTTCGGGTATTGTGACTTCGAAATCCTGCCCTGAAGCTACCTTCAGGCTTTTTGCAACAGACTTGCCGTTTGAGAGAACATTGCCGCTTTCGATGAGCTTTACGGCGGCAGACCGTGTGATACTCAGAGCGTCGGCGAGCCAAGCATCTATTCTTTTGCCTGTGTCTGCTTCATTAACCCTCAGTGTCTGAGCCATTTTTAACCTCTTTCTTCTTATCCTCAGAGAAAAAGAAAATATAGATCACCATCAGTGCCGCACCTATGCAAACAAATGAATCGGCTATATTGAAAACAGCAAAATCGATCAGTCTGAAATCAACGAAATCCACTACATATCCCAGCAGTATTCGGTCTATCATATTTCCGATACCGCCGCCTGCAAAGAAGGAAAGCCCAAAACCAAGCCATTTGTTCTTCGGCGGAAATTTAATAAGATAAAAGACGATGGCAATAATGGCTATGGTTGAAATCACGAGAAACACCCAGCGATTATTTTTCAGAATTCCGAAAGCCGCGCCTGTATTTTCAAGATAGGTAAGATGGAGAACATCTTTTATTATCGGAATAGTTTCAACTTTTGTGAGGAATTCCACTGCCAGCCATTTTGTCACCTGATCGAGAACTATAGTGCCGATGATGATCAAAAACCATATTAACATAAAAACTCCAAAATTTAGCGGGATTCTCGATACAAGTATCGAAAATCCCGCATCGAATTATTAGCTTAGATTAAGCAAGAAAGTTAACGATCTTCTTGCAACGAGAGCAGATAAATCCGTCTTCGTCAGCTTCGCCTTCTTCGGAATAAGCCCAGCAACGGTCGCATTTATGACCGCTTGCCTGCTCGACTTTAACACCGATACCCGATTCTGTTTCGGTGAATACTCCCTCGGGGGCATTTGCATTTACAAGCCCAACAGCCGAAACGATGAATACAGTTTTGAGTTCATCGGCAAAATCAGCAAATGTCTTATAGACTTCGGCATCGGGAGCATAGATAGTAACCTTAGCGTCAAGAGATTTACCGATAAGCTTATCTGCACGGGCAACCTCAAGAGCCTTCATAATGTCATCGCGCAGTGCAAAGAGCTTGTTCCATCTTTCCTCAACATCGGTAAACTCATAAGCAGTTTCATATTCCGGCATGAGATTGAGGAATACGCTTTCCTTCTTCTCGCAGTCCTTATGAGGCATAGCCTTCCAAATCTCCTCTGCTGTGAAGGTGAGCATCGGAGCAACAAGTCTTGTAAGAGAGCTGAGGATGATATACATCGCTGTCTGAGCTGCTCTTCTGCCTTCACTGTCCTTCTTTTCAACATAAACTCTATCCTTAGTGATATCGATATAGAGCTTAGAAAGGGTAGTGGTGCAGAAATTGCAGATCTCGTGATAAACGATGTGGAATTCATAGCTGTTATAAGCATCGCGGCAGGTCTTTACCAGCTTATTAAGCTCGGTAAGAGCCCATTTGTCGATCTCATAGAGCTTATCGAGGCTGACCATATCCTTATTCGGATCAAAATCTGAAGCGGGATCGCCGAGATTTGCCATGATGATACGGGCAGTATTACGGATCTTTCTATATGCCTCGGAGAGCTGCTTGAAGATGGGATCGGAAACACGGACGTCAACACGGTAGTCACTGGAAGCGACCCAGAGACGAACCAGATCCGCGCCGTACTTTGTGATGACCTCTTCGGGGGCAATGGAGTTGCCGAGAGATTTATGCATTGCCTTGCCTTCGCCATCAACTACCCAGCCGTGGGTAAGAACGGTCTTGAAGGGAGCGCCCTCACCCTTTGCGCCCACCGCGGTGAGCAGGGAGGACTGGAACCAACCTCTGTACTGGTCTGCACCCTCAAGATACATATCGGCAGGCCACTTAAGACCTTCTTTATTTTCAATAACCGAGAAGTGTGTTGAACCGGAATCGAACCAACCGTCAAGGGTATCTGTTTCCTTAAAGAAGTGAGTACCGCCGCAGTGAGGGCACTTGAATCCGCCGGGAAGGATCTCTTCTGCGGACTTGATATACCAAGCGTTAGAGCCTTCTGCGCCGAAGAGCGCGGAAACAGAATCGATGGTTTCGTCTGTGCAGACGGGCTTTTTGCAATCCTCGCAGTAGAATACGGGGATGGGAAGACCCCAATGACGCTGTCTGGAGATACACCAGTCAGCTCTTTCCTTTATCATGGAGACCATTCTGTCTCCGCCCCATGCAGGGAGCCATTCAACATCCTCGCAAGCCTTTGCCGCTTCATCCTTAAATGCGTCTACCGAGCAGAACCACTGGGGTGTTGCGCGGAAGATGATGGGATGCTTACATCTCCAGCAGTGAGGATACTGGTGCATGATCTCCTCAGAAGCGAAGAGCGCGCCGCTTTCCTTCATGTCGTCAAGGATTGCCTTGTTTGAATCCTCATAGTACATTCCTGCAAATTTGCCTGCGTCCTCTGTCTGATAACCCTTGTCATCAACGGGAACGATGATATCCATGTTATAACGGCGGCAGGTGATATAGTCGTCTGCACCGAAGCCGGGCGCGGTATGAACGCATCCTGTACCGCTGTCCATTGTAACATAATCGGCATTAACAACAACGCTTTCTCTATCGATGAAGGGATGAGAAGCCTTCATAAATTCGAAATCGCGTCCGCGCATGGATTTAACAAATTCGAATTCTGTGATTCCGGCTGCAGCCATTGTCTTGCGTGCAAGAGCGGAAGCGAGGATATAGAAATTGCCGTCCGAAGCCTTGACTACCGAATATTCCTCATCGGGATGAAGAGCGATCGCAAGGTTTCCGGGCAGTGTCCATGTTGTAGTTGTCCAGATAATAAAGTATGTCTTATCAAGGTCGCAGACATCCGCAATCTTGCCCATGTCGTCCTTTACCTTAAATTTAACATAAATAGAAGTGCAGGCGATATCCTTATATTCGATCTCTGCTTCAGCCAGCGCGGTTTCGTCATGGTTACACCAATAAACGGGCTTCAGCCCCTTATAAATATAACCCTTCTTGAACATCTCGCCGAATACCTTAACTTCACGAGCTTCGAATTCGGGAGCCATTGTAAGGTAAGGATTTTCCCAGTCGCCTGTAACGCCGAGACGCTTGAACTGACCCATCTGAATATCAACGAAATTCTGTGCAAATTCATGGCAGGCATTTCTGAATTCGGGAATGGACATCTTCTTGCGGTCAATATTGTTCTTCTTAATAATTGCACTTTCGATAGGCATACCGTGGTTATCCCAGCCGGGAATATAAGGAACGCTATAGCCCATCATATGCTTGGATTTATTGATAAAGTCCTTTAATATCTTGTTCATTGCGGTTCCCATATGGATATTTCCGTTAGAGAAGGGAGGTCCGTCGTGAAGAACATAAAGGGGCTTATCCTTGTTTTCCTCAAGCATCTTGTTATAAAGATCGATGCTTTCCCAATATTTGAGGGTGTCAGGCTCTCTCTGAGGAAGATTTGCTCTCATGGAGAAGCTTGTTTGGGGCAGATTCAGTGTACTGGTGTAGTCCTTTGAACTAACTTAAGGTCTCCTTAATTTATATATGTGGTGTTGATTTCTTTTTTAAGACTTTTTGATTTATAGCATCGAGGGAATCCTTCATTCCCGAGATCTTGGAGCTGCTTTCGCGCCGAATTTGAAGTTGCGGAGCGGAGATTATTTCTTGCTCGTTTTCGGCTTCATCGGGCTCGGAATCGAGATCATAAGGCGTCATAATAGGATCGCTTACAGTCTCGACCTCATCATCTTCATTGTCGATTTCGGAGTTGTTCTCGGAATAAACGGGAATATCCGCGATTATCTCTTCTTCCTCATCGTCTTTCGCTACCGTCTCTGCGGCGCTGAGTACTATTCTTTTTTCGGGAAGCTCATCGGGAAGGATTGGCTTTACCGAAAAGGAATCGACTTTGCCCAGCATTGCGCGAAGCTCTCTCCTAAGAGCTTCATTAAAATCATTATAGCAGATATCCAGATTCTCAATGAGAATTCTGCGCTTTTCTATCTCTCTGTCAAATTCCTCAATGGTCTTTTTATGCTTTTCGGCGGCCTCCTCGGCAATGAGCTCGGCTTTAGCCTGTGCTCTTGCGATGATCTCAGCAGAGGAAGATTTTGCCTTGGTTATCATGTCCCTTGCTTCGCCGAATTTTTCACGGTAGTTATTATAAAGCCCTTCAACATGAGATACTCTTTCCGTCATCTCGGAAACTTTATGCTCAAGAGCTTCCTTTTCGGCTCTGAGTTCACTTATTATTTTGTTAAGATCTGTCTTATCGTCGATAAGATCGTTGTTTGCAATTTCAAATTCGCGGTTTGCGTCCTCAAGCTCATCGCAATAGCGCAGAAGCGCATCAAGAGCCGCATCAACTTCTTCTGTGTTGTAGCCGCGCATGCTTTTGTTGAATTTTCGGTCAAAGGTTTCCGAAACGCTCATTTGCACTCCTCCGTTATTTAAATATATTTTCTTGCCGACAGACGCAGTCTGCCTTTTTTTGTTTCCTCGGTAATATCGTCGATTATGAATTTACCGACACCGCGGATCGTGACAGTATCGCCGTTGTAAATTCTGAGATCTGTTCTCTCTGAGGGAGAATAATTGCATTCCACCAAGCCCGAAAGGATCATTATTTTTGCCTTTTCTCGGCTCTCTCCCGCAAGGGAAGAAACAACACAGTCGAGGCGGTCGGATGCTACGGTATCTGTCATGGATCTGGTCTTTCTTTCATAATTAAAATCACCCGAAAGGGGAATCTGTTCTGTCTTTACCTTATCCGAACCTATTCTTTCGCAACTGCTTTGTATAAGATCTGCAACAGCCGGAACTGCAAAGAGCACACAGGTATTTTCCTCTGTTATACAGAGGTCTCCTACGGCACTTCGGTCGATCCCCAAGTTCAGAATTGCGCCCAGATAATCCCGGTGAGAAAGATTTCTATATCCGCTTCCTTTTATTCTGAGTGCTTTTACAGCTTCGGAAAGCTCTGCGCCGAGAACGGTCAAAGCTGCCGAATAATCGAAAATATCGGGCAAGAGCTCTTCATAATATTCGGGCAGAAAGAATATGCATTTTCTCTCTGCGTTTTTATAACCGCCGAAAAAGAAGGTGCGCTTTTCCGCCCCGATCTGCTTAATATAACCGCGCGAGAAAAATAATTCCGCAGGATCAAGAAATGTACTTGAGGTTATGTATCCCCGCTCTGTTTCGGCAAAGAGGTCGGAAAGACGCGCCGAGAGCAGCTTTCTTCTCTGATCATCCATAGTGAGAAAGCAGATTTGAAAGAATAACTAACAGAACAGAGGTAAGGAGAAGCGGAATATCGATGGGCATAACACGCATGGAATCAAACTTATCCACGATAACCCGCATTGGGTATATCACAGGCTCGGTCAATGCAAAAAGAAATGCCTCAATTCTGTTGTCTTCATCAAGCGGTATCCAGGAGAGCAGGACACGAACCATTATTGCAAAAAGCAAAATATCAATGATGCTGACACAGAATTTACTTATAATAAAAGTAATGATCTCCAAGATCTCCTCCTAAAACCGATAACGACAGCCGACATATCTCTGACTGCCGTTATCACGATACGACAATTTGCACCCCATAAAATGCGGCGCAAATCGTTTGGATATTAAAGCTTATCAGTAACCAAAGTAACCGTTACCCTGGTTGTTTTCAACGGGCTGCTGAGGCTGAGGAGCTGCTGCACCGTTCTTATCATTGCTGATGGCAACATTCTGAGGGGTGATAACATATGCATTGTTAGCAACCTTCTTGATTTCGCCGCCGATGGAATAAGCAACACCGAAGAGGAAGTCGATGAGTCTTCTTGCTGTGTCCTTATCAGCGTCTTCAAGGTTAAGTACAACTGTGCGTGTGCTCAGCAGGTGATCTGCAATAGCGGGACCGTCCTTGAATTCTGTGGGCTTAACAACCTTAAGCTCGATAGCCGCACCGTTGATAGACATACCGCCGCCCATAGGACCTGCAGAAGGCTGAGGAGGTGTATAAGCGAATCCCTGAGGCTGAGCCTGGGGCTGGGGATCCATGGTCTCCTCTGCGGGCATGTCATCATAGCCGCCCTCGAAGCCGTCATAGTAATCGTCGTAGTTGTCTGCGTATGCATCGCCGGTCTGATTGTTTCTCTTGAATTTATCCAACACTCCCATGGTTGAATCCTCCGTTTTATGTTTATTTATTATTTTTCAAAAAAACTTCTGCCGATCCTAACGATAGTGGAACCCGAGGCGATAGCCTCCTCAAAGCTCTCGCTCATTCCCATCGAGAAAACAGGCTCTATATTATTATGAACGATTTTTCGCCAAATGTCAAGGAAAAGTTTATAAGTTTCATCAAAAAATTTTAAATAATCTGATTTTTCTTCACATTTCGGTGCCATTGTCATGCATCCGCGCAAATTTAGTGACGAAAAGTTCATAATTTGTTTGCAAAATTCTTCCGTGTCCTCCGGCATGATCCCGCCCTTATTTTCCTCTCTGCCGCAGTTGATCTCCACCAGAACATCCATGGTAATGCCATGCTTTTTTGCTTGTTTATCAATTTCGGCGGCGAGCCTTAAGCTGTCAAGAGAATGGATCATGCAGACCTTATCGATTATGTATTTGACTTTGTTGGTCTGAAGAGAACCGATAAAGTGGATCTTGGTTTTTTCTTTATCAATGTGTTCGTAATGTTCAAGAAGCTGCTGAACTCGGTTTTCACCGATCTCTGATATTCCCGCGTGCTCTGTCAGATATTTCAGCTCCTCGGTCTCGCAGTATTTTACCGCGGCAAC
>JAFTXK010000104.1 GCA_017461635.1 Clostridia bacterium
CGGGAGGATAACTGCTGAGAAGAGAATCTCCGATCTTTATGGAGAACAGCCCCAGATATTCGCCGCACATCAGCTTTGTAATAAGCCCGAAAACGCCGGAAACCGAACCTCTTGTTGCTTCGATAAAATAGAAAACGGTATAACCGAGAGTAAGTATAAAATTAGGAACATTTGCAAGAAGTCCCATATAAAGACCCGTCAAATTGTTTCTTTGCATCCTTCCGTTATCTGTCTTTTCCTTATCTGAAGCACCATGTCTGAAGCAAAGCTCAGCCACCATAAATAAAAAGAACAGGATAGCAAAAATACTGGTTATAACAGTCAGCATCCGAGCCTTCTCATCTCCAAGCGAACTTACGGAAGCCGAAGTTCCGAGAGCCATTGCCAAGCCAAATATGGCGATTGCTATCTGGTCTACAAAAATACGAACGATACTATAGGAATAATATTTCCAAAATTCTTTAAAATTCATCTTCATGGTAAAATCTCCTTTTCAGTATCTATAATTATACTGGATTTGGTGAAAAATCGCAAGTATAACCCACAAAATTTACATTTTATACACTTCTCTGTCGATATTTATGATATATTATGATTGAAATCTCACGAAAGGAGACGAGCTATGCCTTATACTATCGATCTCAATGAATTTTCACCTGTTCTCCGCGAATTTGCAGACTATAAATCCGCTATCCAGAACTGCTCGCAAAAAACCGTAAGCGAATATATGACCGATCTGCGCACATTTTTCAGATATATAATCGCAAAGAGAAGGGGTATCGATCCCGATTCAGAGGATTTTCTTAAGATAGATCTTAAGATCGTTGATCTCGAAATGATACAAAGCATAGGAACAATGGAGATATACAGCTTTCTTAAATATGCGGGCGATGATAGAGGAAACAATGCGGCGGCGAGATCGAGAAAGCTCTCTGCAATAAAAGCTCTTTATAAATATTATGTTAACAAAAAGCACGCCTTTAAGGATAATCCCACAGCAGATATTGAATCTCCGAAGAAGAAAAAAGCGCTGCCTAAGGTCATGTCGCTTGACGAGAGCCTTACACTTCTCCAAGCGGTAAAAAATGACGAAATGTCAAAGACACGCATCCGTGATTACTGCATCATTACCCTTTTTCTCAATTGCGGCATGCGTCTCTCCGAGCTCGCGGGAATAAAGATAACAGACATTGATTCCGAGCTCCGTTCACTCAGAGTAACAGGTAAAGGTAGCAAGGAAAGAATAATATATCTGAATGATGCTTGCAGAATGGCACTCGGCGACTATCTCACCGAGAGACTTGACGAAAAATACAGAAATATCGAGACAAAGGCTCTGTTTCTGAGCGGAAGAGGACGGAATGATCCCATTAGCGTCAAGACAGTTCAGTGGATGGTGAAAAAATATCTTGACCTTGCAGGGCTTTCAAACCGAGGTTATTCGGTTCATAAGCTGAGGCACACCGCCGCAACTCTGATGTATCAATCAGGTCATGTTGACGTAAGAACCCTCAAGGATATCCTCGGTCATGAACAGCTGAACACAACCCAGATCTATACCCATGTCAGCAATCAAAGCATGGAAGAAGCCATGGCGCAGAATCCTTTGGCTTCTGTCAAGCCTCCTAAGATCCATGAGCTGAAAAAAATTGAAAATTCCGAGGATGAGACCGACACATAATGTCGCAAATCTGTTTGTTTAATGAAAATTTGTGGATTTAAGGTGAAAATTTTCACTTTCTGTTGATTTTTCGGCACAAACATGGTATCATATTATGTGTTATTTTGCCCTTCCCTTTCATAGAATGTAACAACGAAATTATGGGGACGGGTCATGACTGAAGAATACAGAAACGAACTTTTTTCAAGAATTTCAAGGCTGAAGTACACATATCATGTATATGTTAAAAAGACAGCTCAGCTTGTGATCATCTGCGTTTTCTCACTTTTATGCGGTTATTTTCTACATTTTTTATCCCTTGGAGAAAAGGAAAATATCAATGCCATTCTGAATGAGCATTTTTGCAATTTTTTCGAGGGTCTCGGAGCTATGGACTGCATCAGAGCGGCAGTGTCCTTTGCTCTCACCGATCTTATTCCGATAATGGTAATTATGATACTGGGGTATACTATGATATCCGGTATCGGCGGAAAAATAATTCTATGCTTATATTCACTGAGGCTCGGATGGTGCGGAGCTTTTATATATGATTTTCTAATAGGAGAACCCGTGATTTCGGGCGGTACGGGAGCTTTTGTTCTTTTCACCCTCTGCAAATTTTCGGTTCTTACAGCACTTATCTTTGCCGCCCTCAGAAGCGAGGATTTTTCCTATAAATTCGGAGAAATATTCGGCAAAAAAAAGCATCCCTATACTGAAAAGCAATCATTTGAATATATTAAAGCATTGACAAGCACCGCGGGCTTTACCGCGCTTATAAATACGATTTATCTCATTTTTCAGAGCCTATCGGATCTCTCCTTGCTCTGAAGGGAAAGGACTAAAATGAATTCGGGACGTGAAAACAACAATGAAAAAAAGATCTTCGGGATCTTCAAAAGAAAAGAACCTAAGGAGCTTACCCCCGAGGAGATAGAACAGGAGCAGAGCTCGCCGAAAAATATTAAATTTTTCTTCAAGCTTTTCAAACGCAATTTTTCAAAATTGCTGACCCTCAATTTCTTTATGGTCTTTATGGCAATACCGATACTAATAGCGCTCTTCGTCTATATTCAGGGGCCGACAACACCGTCTCAGACAAATGTACTCGCACCCGCACTATTCGGTGCCGAGCTGATTTCGGGCTCACCTGCGATATCGCTCATGCAGAATATTTTTGGCAGAACGGTTCAGCTTCCGGTTCATAATTCGCCTATCTTTTTTGCAGTGGCAGCCGTGCTCCTTGTACTTGCTCTGACTTGGGGATGGCAGAATATCGGTTCAACATATATTCTGCGTTCAATGGTCCGAGGCGAGCCGATCTTCATGTGGTCGGATTATTTCTATGCCATAAAGCGCAATCTAAAGCAGGGATTTTTCATGGGTCTGCTTGATTTTGCGGCACTCGGAGTTCTCACCTTCGATATTCTTTATTTTTCCGGAACCTCAGCCAATTTCGGCGAGGATCTGATGTATTTCTGCACTATCGGAATTTCGATAATCTATTTCTTCATGCGTTTTTATATCTACCTCATGCTTATTACCTTTGATCTTTCGATCTTCAAGCTTCTTAAAAACGCTCTTATCTTTGTAATTCTCGGTATAAAGAGAAATATAGTTGCCGCTGTCGGCATTATCCTGATGATCGCGGTCAATCTGCTTCTTGCAATCTTCCTTGTGCCTTCTGGAATAATTGTTCCGCTGATACTTCCCGCTGTATATCTTCTCCCCTTTTCCGCCTTTATATCGGCTTATGCGGCTTATCCGAATATTAAGAAATATATGATCGATCCGCAGATGACCTCTGCTGAATCCGAGGAATAAAAATTCGGGGCTGACCCGAGGATCAGCCCCTTTATTCAGGTATTCATCAGTTCGCTTACGGTCACAAATTTATATCCGCGTTCAAGAAGTGCAGGTATCATCATTTCGAGAGCCTCGGGAGTTGGACTGTTCCTACCGATATAGTCATGCATCAGGATTATATCTCCGCTTTTTATATTTTTCATCACATTTTCAAGAATTCTGTCAGGAGATAAATGCTCCCAATCTCTTGTATCTATCGACCAGAGAATTATCGAATAGTCCATATTCTTCGCAATGGTTTCAACTTCGCCGTCAAAAGCACCTTCCGGCGGACGAAAAAGACGGGTTCTGTATTCATCTATCTCATATATGGCATCATCACAGCGGTTCATTTCGCGCAGAAGCTCACCATGCTCCATTGAACGTACCCTATGATGAGTATAGGTGTGATTACCTATCTCATGACCTTCTGCATATACCTTTTCAGCCGCTTCGGGATAGTTTTCGATATTCTGACCCACAAAGAAAAAGGTCGCTTTGATATCATATTCATTAAGGATCTCGAGTATCCTCGCAGTATAATACGGGTGAGGCCCATCATCAAAGGTCAAGGCTATCTTCATATCCATATTGTCAACCCGCCTATAGGTTATCTGAGTTTCAGAAGCACTGCATGGCAGTACCGTTAGGACAAGCAATGCGAGAATTATCGCAATCCTTCTCATGCAGTCAGCTCTTCCATCGTGCCGAAGCGATAGCCTGCGGCTTTCAGCTCTCTTATTACATCACCCATGATTGCGGCGTTTGTAGCCGAGGTCGGGTGAAGAAGGATCACAGCACCATTGTGAATATTTTCCATTATCTTTTCCTTGGCGCGCTCGGGGCTCATCTGCTTATCATTATCCCAATCGGCATAGGCAAAGCTCCAGAAAATGGTCTTATAGCCCGCATCCTTCGCATATTTCATTGTTGTTTCATCAAAAACACCCTCAGGCGGACGGTAATATTTCGGCATTTCTTCGCCTGTGAGAGTTTTGTAATCTATTTCCAGCCTTTGAAGCTCGGCGCAGAAATCCTCATAAGATCCCACCTTTGTCATATTCTTGTGAGAAAAGGTATGGTTTGCAACGGTATGCCCTTCGGCGACCATTCTCTTCACAAGATCGCCGTTTTTCTCAATGAGATTTCCGAGAACAAAAAATGTTCCCGTAACCTGCTCTGCCTTCATTGCATCAAGGATCTTTTCAACATTTCCGTTTTCATAGCCGGCATCAAAGGTGAGGTAAACTACCTTTTCTTCATTTGCGTCGCCATGGTTATGATCAATATAATAGCCGTCGTAATTCTCTATATATTCCATATCGGCATCGCACCTTGGCTGTTTATTATCCTTTGCTCTCACGCAATACCAGCTCTGCCCTTTTGCGGCAGATGCCGTCAGTGCAAAAAGCAAGGCTATGCCGAGAAAAAGAGAAATAACAGGTACAACTTTGTATTTCGTCATAGGACTCATTCCTTTCATTAAATTTTGAGATCTGATCTCGACATTATTTTTTCTCAAAATCAAATTTTTTTACAGAAAACATTATGGCTTTTATGCTATTTTAATCATTTTATAAAGGGGTAAAATATGGTTCAAAATACCTTTGAGCGGCGGGAAAAGAAGATACTTCTCGATGAATCGCTTCTTCCGGATATCGAAAAACGTATTCTCCGGTATTTCGTCCCCGATCCGCATAATATTGACGGAAAGCCTTATGAGATCTGCAATATTTATTTTGATAATGAAAGCCGAGATGTGACCCGTCATTCTGTATCAAGACCCTTTTATAAGGAAAAGCTGCGCCTCAGAAGCTATGGCACACCCGATCTTGACAGCAATGTTTTTTTTGAAATAAAACGAAAAATGAAAAAGATAGGCACTAAGCGCAGGGCGATACTCCCTCTTTCGGGAGTTTATGATTTTCTTGAAAACAGGATAATTCCCGAGGACGAAAGCTTTATAAACCGCCAGGTTCTTTCCGAGATCGGCTATTTTATTGAAACTTATGATGTTAAACCCATGGTTTATATAGGTTATATGCGACATGCCTATTTTGACAAGAATGATCCTTCTTTGAGGCTTACCTTTGACCGAGATATCGTCACAAGACACACGGATCTGAGGCTTGAAGCCGGAAGATACGGAGAGCGGTTGCTCCCCGAAGGAAAGTTACTTATGGAGCTGAAATTCAGCGGCGGAACACCTCTGTGGTTTGCAAGGATGATGAGTGATTTCGGACTTACATACGAAAGATTTTCCAAGGTCGGCAGAGAGTTCACCGCCTCAATTCAGAAACAAATACAAAATGTATAAAATAAATGGAGATTTTTATGAATACACCGCTTTTTTCTGTTGAAACCGCAAATCTGACACTTAAGTATATTCTCATAATTTTCGGAAGCGCGATTCTCTGCTCACTTCTTATCGCTCTCGTTTATATGTTCACTCGCAGAAGGACAGGCTATCGCCCCTCAACAGTTGTTTCCCTTCTGATACTCGCTCCCATCTCGGCGATACTCATGCTCGTTATTGGAAACAACACCGCAAGAGCCCTCAGCGTTGGCGGCGGAATCGCCCTTATTCGCTACAGAAGCAATTTCAGCGATCCTAAGGATCTGGCTTACATATTCCTTACCATGGCTGTTGGAGTTGCCTGCGGTACGGGTCTTGTGGGTATTGCATTTGTTTCCGCATTTATCGTTTGTCTGCTTACGGTTATCATCTATCTTGCAGGTCTGGGCACAAAGAATTTTTCCTCAATGCAGCTCCGCGTTACCATTCCCGAGGACATGAATTATTACGGCATTTTTGACGATATTTTCGAAAAATATTGCAAAGGCTTCGAGCTCGAAAGCATCAAGACCACCGATTTCGGAACTCTTCTTGAGCTCCGTTACATAATTAATTTGAAGAAACCCGAGGAGCAGAAGCTCATGATGGATGAACTCAGAGCAAGGAACGGCAATCTCACCATTATGCTGACACGCAAAAATTATGAAGGCTGATCCATCTGAAATTGCAAAATCCAAATGTTAACAATATGTAACCTTTTCACATAAAGCGTTGAATTTTGGGGTAAACTATGATATCATAATTTACAATGGGGTTAAATTTTTAACACAGTAAAAAATTATCATTATATAAAGGAGAATTAACCATGACAAACAACAAACATGTGCTCGGTTGGATCGATGAGATGGCTGCTATGGTACAGCCCGATAACATCGTTTGGATCGACGGCAGCGAGGAACAG
>JAFTXK010000105.1 GCA_017461635.1 Clostridia bacterium
ACGAAAGTGTGCTTCTGATGTTATAATACTCATTGGAAATAGCTCCTTTTGTGATGTGTTGGTTTTGTGGTTATTACCATTATATCACATCTGGTCGCTATTTCTCTTTTTATTTGTCACCTATCAATTGTATCATAACATCACTAAAAAACCTATATTTCGGAAACCTCTTGAAAAATGCACGGAAATGTGCTATAATACATTTCGGGCGTCGGTTATCCGATTGTATAGGAGTGCTCTGATCACTTCTGTGCAGGACTTGCGTACGGTAATACGTAAGTCCGCCTTTTTTTATTATTATACTACATATTCGGTCATTTGTCAACAGCTTTTGTTAATATCCGATCCATCTCGCGTCAAAATGTAACGATCTCGCAATCTGCGCCCTCTCTCAGATGCTCGTCAAGAATTATCTCACCGTAGCCCTTTGCGGCGATCCTGCCGTGGAAGGGATTTTTAACGCTGTCGATAACGCTGTTTATCGTTGCATTTACGGTTGTGTTCTCAAAGGAAAGATCGCATTTTTCCATTGTGCAATCCTCCATATAGAGATCTTCCGCATAGCAGAAGGGCTGAGTTCCGATTATCTTACAGCGGTAAAGACGCAGATTTTTTGAATACCAAGCGGCATACTCACCGGAAATTACACTGTCATAAACCGAAACATTCTCCGTATGCCAGAAGGCGTCCTTGGTATTAAGCACCGAATTACGAATGACCGCATTTTTTACATACTGGAAGGAATATTTCCCCCCGAAGGTCAGCTTATCTATCTCGATATCCGATGACCCCATCATAAAATACTCGCTCGTCATCTCACCGCCCTCGATATGTACATTATGACAGTTCCAAAGCAATTCAGGGCTAACCACGCGGCAGTTTTTTATCGTCACATTATCACATTCTCTGAAAGCCTTTACGCTCTCCATATCGCAATTCTCAAAAAGCGCATTTTTAGTGTACCAAACAGGCGCACGGCATGTGGAAGTCAAGGTGCAATCGCGCACAGTCAGATCATCATCATGCCAAAAGGGATAGCGGAGCTCAAAACGGCTCTTTTCCACAGTGATATTTCTGCTCTCCTTCAAAGCCGATTCGCCGTCAGCCGCTCCGGCAAAGGTACATTCGGATACCATAAGTCCGTTCGAGCAATAAAGCGCTCTTTCTTCATCGAAAATCTGATCTTTTATCTCTTTCATATCTCTTATCCCTCAATTCAAATTGCTTTTATAATTCTACCATTTTTCGACATAAAAGTCAATAGAAACACGAGCAATAATAGAATATCAAAATTTTTTGTCTTAATTTCCCGAAAAAGGTTGATTTTATATTAGAATTGTGATAAAATTATAATATCAATAATATATTTTTTACAGGAGGTACTTTATGGATACTCTTAAGAAATTATTTCCCCGTTCTTTTGACAACAGCGATGTAGTTAAGCTGGTTATCACCATCATCATCTATGTTGTTATAGGAGCTGTTGCGGGAATTCTCCTCGGAATTCTCGGTTCTATTCCGGTTGTAGGACTTATTACAGGTATCGTGGGCACGCTGGTCGAGCTCTATGTCTTCATTGGAGTTCTTCTCGCAATCCTCGATTTTCTCAAGGTGATCAAGTAAAAACACAAAAACAGGGTGGTTAAACCACCCTGTTTTTTCATTTACCATCTTCCGCCCGGGCGTCCGCCGCCACCGCCGCCGGGTCCTCCCATGCCTCCGCCCATTCCGCTTCCGTATATGAGCGAGGTAAGAGTAAATTCGGCTGAGCTTCCGCCGCATTCATAAATATAGCTTTCACCCTGCTTTAGCTCCGGACAGCTTATTACAATGCTGTTACAGCTCTTTAAAGGAGTGAAAGAAAGAATCTCATCTCCGCTCGCAGTTTTAAGCGTAATCTTTTGAGTTCCGTTGCAGCTTATGAGAATTGAGCCCTGAGTTGAGAATGATCCAAAATTCTGTGCCATTCCGCTCGCGCCCGCGGCAATGAAGATACCGCCCGTGATCGTCGCTCCCGACTGATAGTCAAGAGCACCGTTACCGCTGTTTGTAGGTCCGTTTACATAGGTCTCGCCGCCGCTGACTTCAAGCGTACCGTTGGAATCTATGCCGTCTCCCTCGGCATCAACTGTCATAAGACCGCCGCTTATCTTAATATAACTGTCCGAACCTCCGCCAAATGCATCGGGTCTGCCACCGCCGCCCCAGAAGCCTCCAAAGCCGCTGGAATCGGCACCACCTGCGGCGTTAAGTCCGTCATCGTCGGCGGTAATATCTATCTCACCGCCCATAATATCTATTGTCTCGCCTTCGATGCCCTCGTAAGATTCCTCGATAACTATCCTGCCGCCGCTGATCGTGGCAGCAAGATCGGCGTGCACGCCGTCATCACCTGTGAGGATCAAAAATGTTCCGTTTGAAATGGTAACATTTCCGTTTGAATGGAGAGCATCGTCGGCGGAGTCAAGCTCAAAATTACCGCCGTTTACGGTCAATGTTTTTCCTGCTTTAACAGCCTTCATGCTTACGGTATCCTCGGAAGAGCTCGAATTTGAAGAGCCCCATGGACCGCCCCACATACCGCCAAAGCTATAGTCATTATTCTTGACCGAGCTGCGGTCGCCTGCTGTGATATCGAATTCACCGCCGTTTATTTTCACCTCAAGCGAGCCCTGTATTCCGTCACCGTCGCAATCGATTTCAAAGCTTCCGCTTTCTATATAAACATAACCGAGAGCAGCATCGTCATTATTCTCGGAATGAATTCCATCCTTGCCCGCTTTTATTTCAAATTCGCCATCGGAAATACGAACGCTGTCCTTACCCGAAAGTCCATGAGATGCGGCATTGATCTCATATATTCCGCCCGTGATCACAAGATCGTCCTTTGAAACTATTCCATGTCCCGTCTCACATTCGATATTAAGCAAACCCGAGCCGCCAAGGGTCAGATCTTCCTTTGAAAAAATTGTTGCGTCTATGTTGTTATCATCGATCTGAATGAATTCACCCATGCTTACAAGAGAATTTTCCGATCCCTCAGCAAGAGTAATGAACACCTTATCCGCCTGCTTGATATATATAGCCGCGCCGCCCTCATTCTCGATATTTACACCGTCAAAAACAAGTCTGATCTTCGCCGATTTATCAGCTTCAACTATGAGACTTGCACCTTTAAGAGAGCCCGAAATCAAATAAGTGTCCTCCTCGGTAATTATAACATCTTCGCTTCCCGAAAGAGTGATCTTTGCCGAGCTTTCTCCGCCATATTCGGTCTTAAGATCGTTTCCCGTGAACATATCTTCGTCAGAGGGTATAGAAGCTGTTCCCGAAGCCGCAGTATCTGCAATATCGGAATTCCTCTCTGTATCAGATGCATCGGTTCTGCTCTCCGAGCCCTCTTGTTCACTGATTTTTGTATCTGTATTTCTATCTGTAACGATATCGCTTCCCTGCCCGTCAGAAACAGTCTTTCCGCAAGCCGACGCAGTCAGCATAAGGATCAGCGCAAGAGATAATGCCGCTATTCTATTGAATCTTTTCATATATTTTAAGCCTCCAAGCCTATTTTCAAATATATTATACCCTTCGAAAGTGACTTTTTTGTAAACATCAGGTGACAAAAAACAGAATTATGCAAAAATTATGATAAGAACAACAATCTTACAAAAAATCCCCCGAAGCTGAGCTTCGGGGGACAGATGCTTAATTTTTAAATCAGCACTCGGGGATAACGATCTCGATCTCGCGGCCGAGAGCGTTAGACTTAGCGATACCGTCAAGAATAGCCTGGTTGTAGATGATATCTGCAGAAGGAACGGGAGCCTTGCCACCCTCTTTGCATGCATCAAGGAAGGAACGGATCTTAGCGTCCCAAAGATTGATGCTGCCCTTCAGCGGGATCTCGGTCTCAACCTGAGTACCTGCAACCTCATGATAGATCTTCAGAGGCTTATCGAAGGAACCATTCCAGCAGTCTGTGGAAGGAACACGGAGACCACCCTTGGTACCGAGAATGATGGTATCACCGGGGGTGTTGATGTTCATAGCCCAAGCTATACGGAAGTCGAGGATAATACCGCCCTCAAGACGGATAAATGCAGCTGCGAAGTCGTCAACGCCGAACTTCTCTGCATACTCGGGATGACCGATCTTTACATAGTTGGAGTAATTAGGATCTGTTCCGAAGAATGCAGACTTGTAACCGGAAACTGTAAGAGGCTTCGGATTGCCAAGTGCATTAAGAACGAGGTCGAGAGAATAGCATCCGATATCAGCGAGTGCGCCGAGACCTGCTGTCTCATCCTCGATAAAGGTTGTGCCGAAGGGAGTAGGAATACCTCTTCTGCGGCCGCCGCCTGTCTGTACATAGTAGATCTGTCCGAGCTCGCCGCTCTGAACGATCTTCTTGATCATCTGCATATTGGGATCGAAACGGGGCTGGAAACCGATGGAGATAACCTTGCCGCTTCTCTTCTCAGCCTTAACGATCTCAGCAGCCTCCTCGATAGTTACGCACATAGGCTTCTCAAGAAGAACATTGATGCCATTATCAAGAGCATAGATAGCGGGACCTGCATGCTGACGGTTGTATGTACAAATAGATACAGCGTCAAGATTCAGGCTCTTGTCGTCTATCATTTCCTTGTGATCCTTGTAATGAGTCTTTGCACCCTCAATACCGTATCTCTTCATGAAGGCCTCAGCCTTGCCGGGGATAAGGTCTGCCGCTGCAACCAGTTCAACATCGGGCTGTCTCTTATAAGCCTCAATATGAGCCTCTGCGATCCAACCTGTACCGATGATACCTACGCGCATCTTCTTCGAGGTATCAACAGTCTTAACTTCCTGATTTTTCTCAAAAGCATTCATATCTGCCATGGGAAAATCCTCCTTTAATATAGAGATTTTTGTTTTTTATATACTGACAAAAGAGCTTACAGCCCTATTTGCAATCAGTTTCCGAGAGTTGTGAGGTACTTGCGGGACATTTCGATAGACTCGAGAGGAGTCTTCTCCATGCTGGGTCTGTCCTGCTCAACAACGACCCATTCTGTGCCTGCCTCTTCGCAAGCCTTAAGAATACCGTACCAATCCTGGCAACCATAGCCAACGGGGCGGAGCTCAAAAGCGGGAGCTGCTGTAACCTTCTTTTCAATACCGATAAGCTCATACATATCATCGGACTTAGAACCAACGAAGTCCTTGAGGTGAACAACGGGAGCTCTGCCGCTGTACTTCGTAACATAGCCTGCGGGATTCTCACCGCCTACATTTACCCAGCAGGTATCAAGCTCTGTTGCGAGCAGGTCTGCGGAAACGGTATCATAGAGCATATCGAGAGCATATGTATCATCGATCTTAACGAATTCAAAATCATGGTTATGATAAAGAAGCTTAATGCCCTGCTTCTTGCATTCTTCGCCGATCATCTTGATATTTGCAACAGTCTTAGACCAATTAGGTGTACCGGGACGGTCCTCTTCGCCAAGATAAGGAACAGCGATATACTTACAGCCGATAGTCACATACTTAGCAACTGTGCCTGCAGTATCCTCAACAAGCTCCTTCAGCGGAACGTGAGCAGAGATCGGAACGAGACCAATCTCTTCGCACATAGCCTTGACCGCTTCGGGCTCATTGCCGTAAAGACCTGCGAATTCAACGCCGTCATAGCCCATTGCCTTTATTTTTTCAAGAGTTCCGCGAAGATCAGCCGCAGCATCATCGCGAACCGAATAAACCTGAACAGCTACCGGAAATTTCATAATTATCCTCCAAAATAACAAAACAATATATGGAAAAATGTATTTACAATTTTCCTATTGTTATTATAAGACAAATTAAGCCGTATTACAAGACATTCGTAGGCAAATATAAGACAAATATTGCTATTATCATATTTCGTCATTTTTCACAGAAAACACCGCAGAAAATTTTACATTTTGCCTGTAGCATCATTGATTTATCAATACTCTGCGCATCACCTCGATCATTACACCTTAGGCGACTTTCACCCGAGATTTGGCGCTAATTTGCTCTTAAATTGCTCAAAATTGCTGTATTTAAAGAAAAAGCGCCTAAAAATATCAATACAGCAAATTAACAATATGTAATCTCAAAAACATTTTGCTTATTTTGTAAAACATTTGACACATCCAGATTTTTTTAGTATAATATTAAGAAAAGGGGGATTGCAGATGGAAGATCTACTCAGAATATCGGCGATACGCCATGCCTGGCCCGAGAGAAATTCGGATTTTATGATCGACCGGCCGCACGGCATTGACACTTATGTTTTTATACATCTTTGGAATTCGGTTGACATGGTGATCGGCGGAAAGACTATACGCACCGAGCCCTCGGCATGTGTAATTTACGACAAGACATATCCTCAGAAATGGAAGCCTCTCCCCGGCGGTATAATACACGACTGGATACATATACACGGCGATCTGCCCTCTCTGATTTCCGATGCGAACTTGGAATTCAACAAGATATACTATCCTAAATCGCCTGCTTTTATCACAGCCATAACCGAAGAGCTTGAGCTTGAGCATTTTGCAGGTAAAAAGCATAGCGAAAGGCTATGCGATATAAAGCTTCGCGAGTTATTTTACCGAATTTCGCGGCGTTTGGACACCGATGAGCCCGAAAGACCGCCCGATGCCGACACCGCAGCAAAGCTGAAGGCTCTCCGAAACGAGATATTCTCAGATCTCTCCTGTTGTCCTACCGTTTCCGAGATGGCGAAAAGGCTTTCGGTCAGCGAATCGAAATTTTACGTTGTTTACAAAGAGGTTTTCGGTATCTCCCCCACAAAGGATATCATAAACGCAAGAATTGAGAACGCGAAGATCTATCTTTCATCCGGGCTTTATTCGGTAGAGCAGACCGCGGAGCTTGTCGGATACAAAAATCCCTTTCATTTTATTCGCCAGTTCAAGCAGATCACCGGCAAAACCCCGGGCAAATTTCTGAAATAAATCAAAAGGTCGCCGTGCTTTCGCACGGCGACCAAATTATTTTGATTTTTTAGAATCACATGTTGCGATCAATCAACAATAATTCCGCTGTAACCTACTGCAGATTCGATCGCACCATCCCACCAATAGTCATAGCCATTAGAAGTAGCATAGCTCTGGATAGCTTCAACGGGTTCAGAAATGCCATAATGATATATTGTCTCAAGAGACGAATCTGTAAATGAAGAGCTCATGATTTCTTGCACGGAAGCAGGCAGCCAAAGCTCTGTTGCCTTAACTTTCGAGAAAGATTTTTCATCCGCGTTTTCTTCATTACCGATCTTTGTAAATGATTCATTTTCGGCATTACTCAAATTGATAACGCCTTCTTCACGTGTTGTCCACTCGTTAACACCGATTTCGCCATCTTCATTAATGTCTATATTCTCTCCGCCGAGCCAAACAGTCGTAAGCGAAGAGGTGTCTTGAGCAAACTGTCTTCCAATAGTAATATTAGTAGGCAGATGGAGCTCTACGATATTCTTAGAACCATTAAATACATAACCGCTACCTACAGTTGTAAGAGAAGATATCTCTATACGTCCTGTAACGGGAGTTGTGCCTGCGGGGAACATTGTTGTAATAGCACTTGTTCCCTGGAAAGAACCGCGGCCGAGCTTTGTAAAGGTCTCGTTATACATATAAGTATTAACACCCGAGCCCTTAAAGGATTCACCTGTAGTACCTGTTACGTCATAGTCGATGATCGCATAATTAGCACTGCTATAGATATTAGTTGTGTACTTAGGATTAGGACGGCTTGCTGTTACAGCATTGATATACGTATCTCCGCGTCCGGGATACCAGCTGGTTTCTATCTGGCTGTGGTAACCGTCACCCCAAGGAGAAGTTTCGGGTATCTCTGTTCCGGCAACATCGGGATCGTCACGATAAACAATAATATACTTTCCTTCATTATCGGGATCATGGAGGAATGTATATGTTGTACCTGCATGGCCAAACTTAAGGGTCTTTACAGTAACATCATCCGCAGTATCCTCTGTACCTTGATCATTGGTTACATTTTCTGTCCACTGTCTAACCATAGGAACATTAGCAACTGTAAAGGTGTCACCAAAGGGCTCGTTTGTCAGCATATTGATAGCTTCAACCTGATCTCCGTTCTCATCTACACAGTATTTATCCTTTGTTACATAGTCTACGTCCTTTGTAAGTTCGAGCGCACCGCCATTAACGAGAGTATCCCAAACGATATTTTCCTTATCGTTGTTTGCATTTACGAAACCGTTCTTATACATATTCAAGCTGATTTCATAGATATTGGTATCAACATATTTCTCATTGGAATAATCGGAATAAGAAATAACGACAGCCCCTGTTTCCTTGTTAACCCAAACCTCATAACCGGTCATATAAATGTCGGTTCTATAGTTATTGGTATAGTTAACAACCGAAACAACAAAATATGTGTCGTTAGGATCAGCACCCTCGATCTTTGCAACGGCTGATTTGGACAATACCTTTCCGTTAACACCATCAGCATTGACAATAGCAAATTTCCATTTACAATCACTTGTTACTTCGCCTGTAGTCTTATCATAGGAAACAACTGCAGATGCCTTATTAGCAGCTGTAGAAAGAAGTGCACCGTATTCAACCAGTGTCCAATTTGTATTTGCATCTATAATGTCATTATCAAAATAGAATACGCCGCGGAGACCGTTTGTAACCTTAAGTCCTTTAGAATTCGTATAAGAATTCAAGCGAACCTGCCAACCGTCGAATACAACACCCTTTGTAAGACCGTCCGCAGAATTTGAAATGAGATAGAATCCATCATGTAGTGCCATGAAAGTGTCTATATCAAAGTCTGCATCCTCACAGATAACCGCGATAGTTCCGCAACCATCAAAGGCTGTAGAATCGATAGTACCATTGTAAACATTTCCGGTGTGATCTGTTGAACTATTTTTATATGTGCATGTTACATCAGTCATAAGAATTGAGCAGCCATCAGGAATAACAATTTCCTTAAGGCCGGTACAACCCTTAAATGCATTTGCACCGATAGAGATTATGCCAAAGTTAGCAGAAGCTGAGAAATTTGCAGGGAGTATAACCTTTGTAATAGAAGTACAACCTTCGAACATTCCTTTATAAAGAGCAGAATGAGTATGACTATTGTTAACTTCGTTCCAACCGCTGAGGTTGATAACACCGTCAACAACATTACTGGAAGTACCGAGAGTTGTGAGCTTCGGGTTATTCTTGAAGGTGGTGCTACCCTGCATACGGTTACCATTGAAGATAATGGTTGTAAGCTCGGGCAAGCCGTTAATTGTGCTGCCTGCATTAAGCTTTGCACCGGTAAGGAAATGGAACTCTTTAATTGCATACTTAAAGGTTTTTACAAACGTGGACCATACAGAGCAATCAGAGGAAAGCGTGCAGTCACCGGTGGACGTGCCATTTGTACCCGTTGTAACTGTTACGGTTACAACACCTGTATCGATATCAAGATCCCAGTTAGCTATACCATAGGTAGTCTCTTTAGTTGATACGCCGGAGAGAATTTCTGTCCACTTTGCCAAATCAGCATCCTCATTCGTTGTATAATAGGAATATGTGATTTTGGGGCAGATAAGGCTAGTACCGCTCGAATTTCTTGCAGGGTTGTTTATCATGTTGTAAACAACCTCTTCGCCTACAGAACCGGGATATACAACGAACTTAACACCGGCACAACCCGTAGCAAAGTTGTTATTACCAATAGCACTGCCGTCCTTGCCAAGCCAAATGGTAGGAGTTACATTATCAAATGCACCCTCAAATACCTGGTAGCTGGATGTTGTGATGTTACGAAGGTCAATTACTTTGCCACACTCTTCGGGAATCTCAACGCCGGTTGTCTTAATAGAAACAAGACTGTCAGCATTATCGAAAGCATTGTTACCAAGAGATTTAAGATCTGCAGGGAATTCAACTGTCTCAAGATTTTTAAGACCTGCGAATGTATAGGGCTGAAGAGCTGTGATAGGAGCATTTACAACGATGTGCTTGATATCATCCATGAATTCATACCAAGGAAGATCTTCAAGCTCTGCCTTGTATGTTTCGCTGTTATAGCCGATGAATGCATCAGCAGGCCAAACGATGTCTGTGCTTTCACCTTCGATGGTAAGTGTGCCGCTTTCGGCATCAAAATCCCAAGTAAGGTCGTTAGTGTCGCCATCTCCCTCAACGCCATCGATCTGACCGCTTGTTGCAACTGCGGGAACAGAAACTGTCAGAAATCCTTCGCTTGTAAGAGAGTTTCCAAGAGCACTGCCTTCTTCAGTGAAGTTAACTGTAAGAGCGCTATAGCCCTCTGTGCTGTTTATCCAAGCATCAAAGGTGCCTTCTGCAATTGTCTGAATATTATCACCAATAGTGACTTTTGTAAGACCTGTACAGCCATTAAAAGCTGATGCCGGAACAGTTGTCAGTGTATCGGTTGTGGGAAGAATGATCTCCTTTAGGCTTTCGCAACCGGAAAAAGCATAGTAAAGCCATTTATCAGGAGAATCCGAAGTATTAGTAGCCTTCGAAAGATCAGCAACTCCAGGAACACGCTCGCCATCACCAAATACAACTGCATTAAGACTTGTCAAGCCCGTAAAGAGACCGCCTTCACTAATTGAATTTTGGAATCTCTGATCGGGTTTAACAAATCTGATAGTCTCAACATTTTTCATTCCATCAAAAGGAGAAGCTTTTGTCCAAATCTTGCTGAGTGGCTCAACAGTTATATTCTTAACATAAGATCCCCAAGTTGTCTTAAAGCTCTGCCAAGCATCATTATGCGGTTCAAATTGAGGCCAATCATCCCCGGCAGGATTAGGATCCATGAAAATGCTGAGTGCACCGCTATCTACATCAAGTGTCCAAGCAGTATAGCCTGTAGTGCCCTCAACAGTGAGACCTGTGTAATATTCTATAGTTACACTTTTGGTATAAGGTGTTCTGTTGCCTGCAGCTATATAGTTATCGTAGTTATTAGAATTAGCCTGAATATTACCTGCAGTTGTTGCAGCAGGAGAATCTCTAAGAACCTTAAAGGTTACTACTGTATCAGTATTGAATACCTTAGTTTCATCCATAGGTGATGCATTTGTGTAAGGCATAAGAACTGTTACAGCCATAGCCTGAGAGGATGCCTCGAATGCCTGATTCGACTTGTTTGTGAAGTGGCGAAGGTCGATTATATTCTGTCCTTCGTAATCAGAGTAATCTTCCCCCTCAAACTTAAGGCTTGTAAGCTTGGGAAGATTGTTGAAAATCATACTTCCATTCAGCTTAACAGAAGAAGCCTTGAAGGTGATGGATGTAACATTAGGCAGATAACCAAATGCGTTAGCAGCATTAACATATGTAATGCTCTCTTCAACGACAATGCTGGTAATATCCTCCTTATGCTCAGAGTACCACGGAATACGAGCCTTGTAGTCAACGTCCTCTGCCCATCCAGCGGAGGGGTTCATCTTAAATTCAGATGAATTTGTGGAGGAGATGGTGAGAACACCATCGCTTGTCAGGGTCCACTTAACATCGTTAGTGGTACCATCTGTGTTTTTTACATTGTTGGTGGAATCTGCTGCATCGTATGTATCATACTGCATAACATAACCCCAATCAACAACGGTTACAGAGGTATCTTCACCGGTTGCGCTTACCATTATTGTCATTGCAAAAATAGTGCAAAGCAAAAGAATGGCAAGCAGAAAAGATCTGGTTGTCTTTTTCATGAGTTTTGTTTCCTTTCGTTATATAATAATATTCGGATTCCCAGTATTATTTTATCACAATTTCATAAATCAGTCAACACTTTCTTTGAAATAATCGTACATTTTTTATTATATTCGCTCTACTTTTTTATTATAACTGTTCCTATAGAAAATTTCAAGAATCAATTCAATGTAAAAATATAAATAATCAACGATTAAATTTTATTTTTCATTCATTTTTAGAGTTTTGATCACATTTGCAAAAAACACGGCATCGCATTGCGATGCCGTGAAAAATTAAATTTTATTGATATCAGTTAAATCTTCTCTTACGCATGAGAACAACTGCGCTTGCAAGTGCCGCAAATGCGAATGCTGCAATCATGATAAGGTTGATGTCACCTGTCTGTGCTGCCTCATCGGGAGCCTTTGTTGTGCCGTCTGCAGACTCAACAGGAGCAGCTGTTGTTCCGGGTGCGGGAGTTGTTTCGGGTGCCGCTGTTGTTTCGGGAGCTGTTGTTGTCACAACTGCTTCGGGAATCTCAACATCTGCGCCGATCTCGGCAAATGTCATGCCCTTTGCGGTTGCGTATGTCTCAGCTGCGCCGCCCTTAGCGCCAAATACAACCTTAAGGTTATAGCAGCCGGGGAACGCATTTTCGTTGATCGTTTCAACCTTTTCACCGATAGTTACATTGGTAAGGTATGCACAGTCAACAAAGAAGTTCTCATGGATATTTGTCATCTTATTATTAAGATTTGCACTTGTAAGTCCGCAGTTTACAAACTGGTTTGTACCGTTTACGGAAGAAATAGCTGTAAGGTCATATACACCTTCAACAGGCTCATTTCCTGTCTTATAGATAGTTGTAAGCTTGGGACAGTTAACAAATGCATTCTGAGCAAGCTGAGAGATGCTGGCCCATTCAACAACCTCAAGATTTACGCAGTTCTTAAATGCGTGCTGACCCACCTTCTGGAGTCCTGCACCGATGACGGCCTTCTTGATCTGATCTGCATATTCATACCAACGATTTTCTGTGTTGTCATCATAAGGAACTTCGTTCCAGCCTGTTGCCGTTGCTGTGAATGTAATAGTACCATCGCTTGTGAGTACCCATGTGCACTTGGAGTACTTCTCGTCAACAGTTCCTTGGGCAACAACTGTTACATCGCCGGGAGTTGCGGGGGTTTCGGGAGCTGCTGTAGTATCATCAGCCTTTGTTTCCTCTGAGGGGGTGTCAATACCTTCGTTTACGCCCTCGCTGCCTTCAAGCTTGAGGTTACCCATATATACGGGCTGGTAATATGTTGTATTGGTCTGGTCATTCCAGGAGAGGCAATAATCACGTACGTCATTACCTGTATTATTGCAGTTTACGGAAACGTCAAAGCCCATAACCATACCTGTCTTGGGCGCAACTGCCGCAAATTCATATGCGACCTCAACAATATAGTAGCCCTCAAATACCTTGCAGTTATATGCTATCTTCTTTGCACCGCCGTCTCCGATTTGGCTACCGTCTGCAACTACCTCGATCTGATGATAGGATCTGCTTTCTGCCTTTGTCCACTTCTTCTCGTTGAGCTCATCGATATAGATCTCAACACCGTCGCGATTCCAAATACTGAGACTATCGCTGACCTGAACGTCTCCGTCCGGAACGAATACAAGAACATAAAGGTTCTTAGCATCCCACATCATTTTTGCAAAGGGCTTCTGAGAATCGTCCTGATATGTCATGAGCTCTGCAAGGCTCTCCTCGGAAGCATCCTGGCGGTTATAGGGGAAGTCGATTGCGGTTGCCGCATCCCAGGCAATATCGATCTCGCCGTCAATTGTGGGAGTGCCGTAAGCAGCGGTTGCTGTCTTGGTCTCCTGGAGTGTCTGAGCGGGAGTGTCGGTAACTTCGGGAGCTGTTGTATCCTCGGGAGCAGCAGTTGTATCCTCAGGAGCTGTTGTCTCTTCGGGGGCTGTTGTTTCTTCAGCATCGCCGTAATATGCGATATTTACAACATCGGGCATGTTGGTATTTTCAGCCTTGCCCTTGATATTATTTACCCATGTCTCGCAGTCAGAGCCTGCAACGACCTTAAAGGTAAGAACAGCGCCGTCGGCAGCTACCTTAGCATCGCTGATGGGAGATGCACCGTCTGTAGGCATAAGCACTGTGAGTGTCAAGCCGTCAAAGGAACGCTCGAAGCACTGCTTGGAAATACCTGTGAAATTGCGAAGATCGATGGTATTATCAGCTGTGCCTGCAGGGCCGATCTTTGTCAGCTTATTTGCATATGCAAAGTGCATATAGCCATCAAGGGTGATCTTATTATTGGGAAGAACAACATCCTGGCAATTGCCGAGATATGCAAAGCAATATGTACCGATCTTCTCGATAGGAGCTTCTACTACTACATGCTCAACATCATCCTTATGTGAATACCACGGAATATTCTGCTGATTATCCCAAGCGGGAGCAGGATTCATGGTAAGCTCTTTGGATGTACCTGTGATTGTGAGGGTCTTCGTCTCTGTATCGAAAGCCCACTGGAGGTCATTTGATGCGTCACCGGCATTTACCTTGCCTGTTACGACCTCTGCCGCTGCTGTAAGTGCGAACATTGCAGCGAACGCGAGCACGAGAGAGAGAACGAAAAGAATACGCTTTGTGTTTTTCATTTTTATGTTCCTTTCATAAAAAAATGTATTCGAACAAGTCTGAATTCCGCCCGAAAGAGCAATTTTAGGATACTTGTATCCTAAAGCGCGGAAGGGATCCCTTCCGGAATTTACACTTCATTCATTATACTGCTAATATAGTATCACATTTTTCAAAAAATGTCAATGTTTTTTTGTAAATTTACCGTTTTTTTCCGATTATTTACATTACATTTTATTTTTTAAGGCTATAAAAAAGCAAAATACGGCATGATTATTGCGCAAAAATAAGATCGGCTCATTTGAGCCGATCTTATTTTTGCCGTATCAATTCTCCACGTGCGGGGAAGAACTTCTGAATTGCAAAATCTTCTGCTATTTCCGGCATTTCTGATTCTGTTTCCACAAAATGCACCGTGGATTCCGTCATGACATGATCCAAGATTTCCAAAAGCTTATCTTTATTTTCACTGCTCTGCACTTTAGAACCGGCAGTCTCCATATCATCTCCCTCTATCTCTTCCGACACTTCGTCCGAACAGGATTTGGTCACGCCGCCTCCCGAAGCACTGTAGTAATGCTCTGAATTCTCAGTTCGGGAATATGTATCAAATGCTCCCATCTGTGCTTCCATTACAGCATCTTCGACTTCAAGTGCCTTTTCGGGAACATCTTCTGCCAAATCCCCTGCATAATAGCTGTGCTCCTCTGCGGCATAATTAATCTCCGCATCATATAAAGCAACATCATTTTCGTTCTTCGCGAGATCCATACCAAATCCGCCGCGGAATATAGGGCTTCCTATCATTGCAAGGCAGATAACTGCCGCGGCACCTGCTCCGAGCCAAAGTCCGTAACGGCGGAGCTTAGTCTGAAGGCTCGCGCCCTTCTTTCCATCTGCTCCGTCTGCTTTTGCGCCTCTCACGGCTGTCATTATCCGCGAGTGGAGATCTGCGGGAATTTCGGTCTTTATATTCTTTATATCCGCAGATAAAGCCGCAAATCTCTCATAAAGCGCACGGCATTCGGCACAGTTATCTATATGATTTTTTATTTTCCCGACTTCGGCGGCATCAAGCTCACCGTCAAGATATGCCGAAAGAGATTCAAGGAATTTCTCACATTCCTCTCTTCTCAGATCATCATTCTCCATCATATCTGTATCCTTTCCGTACTTCTTCATTATATGAGACGCACATTTTTAAAAAATGTTCCGCTTTTGGAGATATTCTTTTACAAGATTTCTCGCTCTGAAAATTTTGCTCTTCACAGTACCCATTTCTATGCCCATGATATCGCTGATCTCCTTATAGGAACAGCCCTCATTCTCTCTGAGCACCAAAACCTGCCTGTAATCATCTTCAAGTGAATTTATTGCATCTCTCACCGCTTCTATCCTTTCGGATCTGTAATAGGAAAGAACGGGATCCGAGGAAATATCGTCATCGGGTATCTCCATGTCCTTTCTCTCTCCATCCTCGTCCGCCACCGAAAGAGAATCATGCCGTCTTATGCTTTGTTTTCTGAGGAAATCCAGCGCGCAGTTCCGCGCCATGCGCAGAACATAGGAGTACCATGACTTTATCTCATCAAGAGATGCTTCGCTTCCGAGAAACTGCCAGAGCTTTATGAAGGTATCCTGAGAGATATCCAGTGCATCCTCGCGGTTTCGGCTCACTTGAAGTGCCAGCTCGTAAACGCCGCGCTCGCAGAGCTTCACCATATCCTCAAAGGCACTTTCGCTTCCGTTTCTTGCGCTCAATGCAAGCTCGGCAAGTCTTATATCGCGTTTTTCGTGATTCTTCGGTGCTTGTGAAATAAGTATTTCCGCCATAGGTCCTCCTTTCGGTGAAATATAAATGAATAATGAAAAGTGAATAATTAAGGTTGATTTTCGCTAAGGCGAAAATCTTCATTACCGGGGTTATTCCTCAGCAGAAGCGGAGATCTCTTCGGCGATTTTTTTGATCTCCTCGATCGTTTCAACGCTATTGACCCTATGTCTTGCCTCAGCCGCGCCGCGGATGCCCGTTATATACCAGGAAACATGCTTTCTTGCTTCTCTCACGGCAATATACTCGCCCTTTTCCTCGCACATCCGCTCGGTCTGGGCAATGGCAGTCTTCAGCCTTTCGGCTATATTGGGTCTCTTATATTCCTCGCCGCGCTCTGCCGCAATTATCTCTTCGAATATCCAAGGATTTCCGAGAGCTCCTCTGCCAACGGCAATTCCGTCACAGCCCGATATATCTATCATTCTTCTCGCGTCCTCGGCTGAATAGATATCTCCGTTTCCCACAACGGGAACAGAAACGGCTTTTTTTACGTCTGCAATAACATTCCAATCGGCTGACGGCTCATAAAACTGAGCTCTTGTACGCCCGTGAACGCAGATCATTGCCGCGCCGCTCTGTTCGGCTATTTTCGCAAGCTCGGGAGCATTTATACTGTCTTTATCCCAGCCTGCGCGCATCTTCACCGTTACGGGGAGCTTAACTCTGTCGCATACGGCACGGATTATGCGCCCAGCCAGCTTGGGATCGCGCATAAGGGCACTTCCCTCTCCGTTTGAGACCACCTTTGCCACAGGACAACCCATATTTATATCGATTGCGGTAGGCTTTGCGGTGCTTTTGCATCCGAAATATTCCCCGCTTTCAAGGAGAGCCGCCGCTTCCGCCATAAATTCGGGTTCGCTGCCGAAAAGCTGAACCGACATTGGAAGCTCCTCCGCGCTGACTGCTGCAAGGGGGGCCGTTCTTGATATTTCTGCGGCTTTTTTCTTTTTGCAGAGCTGTTCATAGCAAAGTGCCTTTGCCGAGACCATTTCGCTGACCACAAGTGAAGCACCGTGAGCACGGCAGACCTCGCGGAATGCATGGTCAGTCGCACCTGCCATTGGCGAAAGCACAAGACCGTGCTCTATAAAGGCAGAGCCGAGGCTGAAGCCGTCGAGTTTTAATTTTTCCATAAATGTCCTTTATTTTGACGTTTTTACGATTATTTTCCAGCCGGTTTCATAGTTATAAAGAGTCATAACTCCGCAGGAAGGTGCGGTTATATATTCATAAGCGAAGGGAATAACGATATTTCCGCTCTTATCGATAACACCCTTCTTTCCGCCCTCAAAGCCGATAACTCCGAGCCCTTCCGAAAAGGGTCTGATCTCGGTATAGACCGGCTGGGCGATCCAGTAGCCGTCCTTATGATAATAGCCGAATTTACCGTTCTGACCCTTGAGAACGAGAATTCCCTCGGAATAAGCAACGAGAGTATATCCATGGGGAATTACAAATTCGCTTCCGTCCCCATAAAGAAGCACATCGCTATCGGAATATATCAGATTTCTGTAAGTATAATCTCTCTCCAGCTTTCTAACGCGCACAAGTCCGTTATCAAAATAGAGATATCCCTTTGAATTCTCGGAATTGCGGTAAATCGGCTCTGCATATTCGGTGGTAATATATCGGCTTGAAGTTACCATCCTTGTGCCCGTACCGTCGATGACGACCTCACCCATTGGATTGATATAACGGAGAATACCGTCGTCATCCACCACTGCCGCTCTGCCCTCGCTGAAGGCATAAGCCTTTGCATATTTATAATCAAGAGTGCTTCTGTCGTCATCCGCATAGCCGTAACCGTAACGGACGAGGTTTAGAGTACGTTCGATTATGAGAATATTGGGATCCAAGCTTGTTACGGGAGCTTTCTCGGTTTCTTCGGGTATTTCTGTATCTGTTTCAGACGCGGATCCCGTTTCTGCCTCAGTATCGGTTTCCGATTCGATATCTTTATCTGTAACAATTTCTGTATCAGACTCCGGAGCTTCAGTTATAAGCTCACTCGTAAAGGCTTCGGTTTCGGTAGCGTTTTCGATGCTTTCGGCAGGAAGTGCTTCACTGTCGATAGGCAGGGTATCACTCTCGGGAATTTCAAGAGTTTCCTGTGCCGAGGTGAGCTGCTCGTTTTTCCTTTCTTCTTCAAGACGCTTTTCTTCCTCTATCTGCTCTTTTACTTCTGAGAGTGCAAGGGCAAAGCGCGGGTTATAACGCGCCACCTTTTCTGCATAATCGGGCCGCATTATATAGATGGAATAAGCCAGATCCGGATCGATCGAGCCGCGGATATAAAAATCCGAGGTGTCGATCTCGTCGATAAAATATACGTCTTCATTGCGTGAATAAACTCCAAGGGGATTATCGCTGACACCGAAATCTCTGCCATAGTCAAAATAAAGTCCTATGCTGTGAATCGAATCTCTGTAAGATGAATACAGAAGTCTGCCGCTCTCATCCAAATAAAAATATCTGCCATCAATATTGATAAACAGCGGATTGCCGACAGCATCGCGGGCATATGCCGGGGTCAGCTCGGAATGACCGTAAGTTCCAATCATTCTGCCCTCTGAGGTATAGACCGTTACAGTGCTTTTATCACTGACAAGGACATATCCCATATAGGTCTCAAAGGAAAAGCGATAGTCCTTATCCTCACCCACCGAATAAAAATATTCTCCGCCCTCTTCATAGATAACGGGGGCATCTACCTTCACGGTCTTTTCACCCTTGATCTGATCTCTTGTCATAACTATATCGAGGATCAGCTCTGCAAGAACATGATCGCCATCCGAAATATATTCATCCGTACTTATGATATAACCCGATGCCAAGACCTGATCGAGAGAGGGATAATATTCGCTCAGGGCAGGTGTCTGCGCCTGTGAATCTCCCTGATCTTCCGCAGTCTCATCGTCTTTTTTCTCGCCGCCCGAAGTGATACCCGAAAGGTTTTCTCCAATGCCCATATGGCTGACCTGATCACGAAGCTCCTTATCTTCATCGGAAAGCTCCGGAAGCTCTATAACGGCATTACCCCGTACCGATATGGGCAGATCTCGCTTTATAAATACGAAATCGAATTTACCAAGGCCGTAAAGAAGCGCGGCAAAGCAGACCAGCGCAAAGGCAGATAAGCCCGCCAGTCTTCTCGCTGCTCTTACGATGTTTCCCATATCGATGACCTCCTATCACTTATGATATTTAGTACCCTTAATAATATTAAATCCTCTGTAGACAGCTTCGAGAAGGATCACTCTCATAAGCTGGTGAGGAAATGTTAATTCCGACACAGACAGACGAAGATCGCAAGCTTTTTTTACGCTTTCATGCAGCCCATGAGAAGAGCCGATAACAAAGCAAAGCTCGCTATATTCTCCGCTCGCTCTTTCCATCATTGCCGCGAGTTCTTCAGAAGACTTCTGCTTTCCCTCAACGCACATGGCTATCTTATAGGATCTCGGCGGCATTGCGCCAAGGATAGCCTTTGCCTCATTCCGAAGTGCAGTATCGATCTCGCCTGCCGATGGATTTTCCGGAAGCTTCACTTCCCTTATCTGAATATTCTCAAAACGGCAGAATGCGCCGAGACGCTTTGTATATTCCGCTTCCGCTTCGCGAAGATAGCTTTCCTTCAGATTGCCTACGGTTATTAATTTTACAGTTATCATAACTCAGAAGAGCCTAACCGGGATTTCTCTGTCGGCAACAGCGATATGTACGCTTTCATCGGCAACTGCCGCAACCGTTTCCGAAAGAGCCAAGCCGGGCTCGTTATTCTCCTCACTTAAATGTGCCAGAAGGATATTTTTTGTTCCATTTTCGCAGAGCTCAGCTGCAAAAGCGGCACAATCGCTGTTTGAAAGATGTCCACGCGGAGACATTATCCTCATTTTAAGCATTTCGGGATATGGACCGCACATAAGCATATCCAGATCGTGATTTGATTCGAGAATGACATCCTGACAGCCGTAAAGCCCGCCTCTAATGCTATCATCCACATGACCGATATCGGTAGCAAGTCCGATGGCGCGGCTGATCCTTTCTCCGTCCATATCCTCGGAATATTCAATGCGATAGCCAACGCTTCCCATACTGTCATGGGGAGTTACAAAGGATCTGATCCTGATATCACCCAGCTCCACCTCGCAAACAGGCGGATGCTCCACGATACAGCCGTTAAGACCTCCCATGCCGAGATTCTTCAGCTTCAAAACCGAGCGTCCGCAAACGTGAACGGGGATATGATGCTTCTTCGTCAGCACCTCAAGCGCGCCGATATGATCGGTATGCTCATGGGTTATGAAGATAGCCTCGATCCCCGAAATATCCGCACCGATATCATTCAGACTTCGGCAGAGAGTACGCGCGCTTTTGCCCGCATCCACAAGGAACTCATGACCGCTTAGGTTGAAATAGACCGAATTGCCGCCCGAGCCCGAATATAATGTATATACTGAATTCATTTTTAACCTTTAAACATTGATAAAATATTGTCTGTGATAAACCAGGAAAGCGCATCAAAGCCGAAGGTGAAAACAAATGGGAAGATCAATGTGAGCATCCATTTTGATTTTCTTTTGCGCATTTGCGCGTCCTCGACAAAAGCTGTCTTCTCTTCTTCCGTCATGCTGTCGGGGAGCATGTCCACCGTTATTCCGTTTCTTGAAAAACCTCTGTTATAGATTATGTATCCAAGCAGAAGTACCGCGAATATCACCATATAAGAGATGAGAACGATCTCGAAATAGGGATAATTCAGCATAAAGCGGTAAAAGCCGAATACTATGGCAGTATTTATCACCAAAAGAGCAAGTATTCTCAGATTCGGCTTCTTTTTTTCGGTGGCGGGGACGATATCCGTCACCGCCGCCGATCTGTTTTTCTTCTTTTTCATATTACCTTAACTGCCCCGTAAGGACGGATGCGAAGGATAAGACAGGAGCCCTCGCCGAGAGCCGCGTCCATATAAGCGCGAAAGCCCTCTGCATCCTCTGCGGGGACGAAAGCCTGAATAGTTCCAGCAAAGCCGCCGCCGTGAACACGGAAAGCCGCCTTCTTGCCCGCAAGATATTTATCCGCAAGGCAGAGAGCAAGAGAAATGCCCTGCTCGCGAACATTCTTTGTGGTAAATACATTCTGCAAATAGCAGAAGCTGGAACGTCCCGAAGCGATGATACCCTCGAAGAATTTGTCAAGGTCGCCTGCCTTCAGTGCCGCCTTAAGTGCATCAACGCGCTTATTTTCTTCAAAGAAATGAAGGGCGCGCATGATTGCTCTGTCGCCAACTTCAGAGCGCAGTTCGGGAACAGCCTTAATAACATCCTCTTCGTCGACCTCGCGCAGAACCTTTTTGCCCAGCTTTGCCGCAACCGCCTTCATTTCTGCGGGAACGGAAGCATAATCATCGGTAAGGTCTGCATGATTTCCTCCTGTATTTACGATACAAAGATTATAGCCTGCCTTTGTGATATCAAAATCCATCTTTTCGATAACGGGAGCCTTGGGTTCTGCAAAATCGATGCTGACGATACCGCCTGCGGCGCATGCTACCTGATCCATAAGTCCGCAGGGCTTGCCGAAGAATTCATTTTCGGCATACTGTGAAAGCATTGCGATCTCAACGTTATCAACATTTCCCTCGTTATAAATATGATTCAGAATATTTCCTATCATATCCTCAAATGCCGCTGAGGAAGACATTCCCGAGCCCTTGAGAACATTGGAGGTTGTATATGCGTCAAAACCGCCGATCTTATGACCGTTCTTCTTCATGCCTGCGCACATACCTGCGATAATGGATCCCGAAGAAGAAAACTTTGAGGGATCGGGCGCATTATAAACTGCAAAATCCACAACGTCCTCGGGAAAGCCCTCGCTCTTGACGCGAATGGTACTGTCCTCGCGAGGAGAAGCGATTGCAATAATATCAAGATTCAGCGAGCCTGCGATAACTCTGCCATAGTTATGGTCGGTATGATTGCCCGAAATTTCCGTTCTGCCTGCAACAGAATATGCGGCAACATCACGGTCTGCACCGTAAAGCTCTTTAAATTCGCCGATAGCTTTTGTATATCGAGCCCTCTGCATTTCGAGTGCCTCCGCACCATAAAGGGCCGTGAACATTTCGTCGGCTTTTCCGTCATTTATTGCTTTGATAAGGTCTGCTGTTTTCATTTTTATATGTCCTTTCTAACGGATATAATTTCACATCTTATATTGTAACACATTTTTTTCGCTATGACAACCGTTTTTAAATAACTAAAATATGAATTTTTTGTTTATTTCACTGTAACCGCCATTGGAAGCGCGGAATATACTGCTACCGAAAATATATTTTGGTGCTTGAAATACTAAACAATAATTTGTCGAATAGTAAGTATTCCACCATGAGATCCTTCGCCGAGGCTCAGGATGACAGTACTGTACTATTCGCAATGTTTCCTACGTTAAATCACGGTCAGCTTAATAGTAGGAAACCAAGTTGGCGATCCATTATTTTCATCCTGAGCCTCGGCGAAGGATCTCATAGGGGATTTACTAACTATCCGATAAATTATTGTTTAACATTGAAATTTTGAGTTTTTAGAGGTTACCAATAATTTGTCTTTTAATAATTAAAGTTTCCATAATTTTAGGCAATGAATATCCCGTCGAAATTGACGGGATATTCATTGCCTTTTATTTATGAACTGCTCTTCTCTGCTGCTTCACCCTGCCTGGGCAAGATTAATGACTGTATACCATGTTGCTGGGCCTGTTATTCCGGTAACAGGCAGAGAATTGCGTTCCTGGATTATTCTTATGGCATTTTCTGTTGCAGGACCGTATATACCGTCAACGGTCAGACGCGGAATATACGGATAATTATCTGCCGCAAGATTGATAAAGGTCTGAAGTCTTCTGACATCTTCTCCCTCTATACCTTCAGACAATACCCTGCCCGGATAAATTTCCGCGGCAATATTTGAGTATTCGGGAGGAAGCGAGGTTATTATTCGCAAATAACTCTCGGTTATGGCATTCCATGTGTCTCTGCCAACTATCCCGTCAACCGTCAGCCCTTGCTGAGCCTGAAAAGCACGAACGGCATTCTCGGTAGCCTCATCAAAAACTCCCGTCAGCCGAACATTTGGAATCTCATCGTCAAAATATGCGATAACGGCAAGATAATACTGCAGCGATCTTACCTGGATCCCCTCATCGCCGCGAGAAAGCTCGGTCTGATATATTCTGTCGATATCCTCCATCGAAAGCCCCTCGCTCTGAAGCTCAGCAAGTCCTTTAACCGCATTGAAGATAGATTTTATCTTATACCATGTAGCCTTTCCGACGATACCGTCGGGAGTAAGGTTAAATGTTCTCTGGAAGCTCTGTACCGCCTCCTCGGTAGCGATATTGAAAATACCGTCTGCGGTAAGCCTTGGTGTTATTGCGGGATAATTTACGCCTATTCTGTTAAGCTGGCGCTGAATAGTCCTTACGTCCTCCCCCGCAGAGCCAAGCCTGAGCGGTACACCGGGATAAGAGGGCAAAGCTCTTGTAGTCGGCGCATTGAAAACAAGGTTTATATCATCGCCATAGTAATTTGTAAGTATCTCATAAGGCGTAAGCCCCTCACGCGCAAGACTGACGGTTCCCCACTGCGAAAGACCGCTACAAACAACCTCAATACCATCGCAATACTGAGCAAAAAGCGGCTGAACCTGCCCCTGGCGAACGATATAATCATTAAATATATCATCTACTATTCGGTTTATATTATCGAAAATATCTCTGCCGTTAACAAATGACTGATCATATCTTGTAGAATTTGTAATATCAAAATCATAACCGCGGCTTCGGTAATATTCTGTAAAAACTCTGTTCAGCGCAAAGGAGATCTGAGCATAGATATTTGCTCTGAGCGCGGATTCGGGCCAGGTGGGATATATCTCGCTTGATGCCACATTCTTGATATAATCGATAAAAGGAATCCTGACATTCGGAGCAGAAGCATCGCTCGGCTCGCCGAGATGGACAGTTATAAAATCAGGAATTATCGGCAGCGCCATATATTCCTCCGTATCTCTGCGTCATCCGCAGGGGCTGAATAGTTTTGATCCCGTCATAAAGCTCTATTTCACGCTCAATATTATCAAAACGAGGTTTTTCCGCCGTCAGCAGATAGACCGCAGTCTGCTCAGGTCTGCCATATTCATTTGAATTTATCTGAGGCGGTGCGGGAAGCTCAATGGAATCAATAATACCGCTCGAATCAGTCTCCCCCTCGAAAAAGATGTAGTCGAAATTGCCTATCCGCTTGCTGATAACAACAGAAACACCTTCCACGGGAAATGCCTGTTCACCCCTGAAAGCCTGAATACGAACCGTTCCTATTCCGTTATTCTCGCGCATGAAATCCTCGAAGCTCTCCATATCATCCTTGGAATTCCCATGCTCATCCTTTACAGAACCCGAATTATTCTCAAGCTCGGGCTCATCGCCGACATCGGGCAGATCGATTATATCGTCGAGCCCCGGCATATCCTCGGGCATCTCATCGGGCAGAGGAACAATAGGTGTATCATAGATATGCTCAAAGGTCTGCTGAGCCGAAGAAGGTACGCTTCTTCTTACATAGTCTATAATACCGTCGGCAATTCCCTGAGCAAAAAGATCGGGGGAATTTGCCATAAGATTCGCATCGGTTGGATTGGTGATAAAGCCCATTTCAACAAGTATCGCAGGCATTGCGGTTCTGCGCAGAACATAAAGCCCCGGACGGGTGACAACACCGCGGCTCCGAAGACCGGTTGAAAGCCTGAGCTGTTCAAGAACGCTTCTCGCCAGCTCATAAGCCGGAGACGAACGGCTGTAAACCAGAACCTCCGTACCGCTTGCCTGGGGATTTACCGAGGCATTGGTATGTAGCGAAACAAAATAGTCCGCACCCCAACTGTTTGCATTATTGACCCTCTCGGCAAGAGAAGTGGATACCGAGGTTCCAAGCTGAGTTTCAGCCGTGGGTCTGGAAAGCCGTGTTTCAAAACCGTTTGCGTTCAGGATCGACGCAAGTCTGCGTCCTATCTCAAAGGTCAGATCCTGTTCGCGGTAGCCGTTCCCTTCCGCCCCTGCATTGGGGTTGACGGGATTATGCCCCTGATCAATAAAAATTTTTGTAGCCATAATAACCCTCCTTTTGGTATTTACATAATATGCAAAGAAACCAAAAGCGGTTAAAAAGCAAATCAGCAGTTCATATATCGATAATTATTGATTTTCTTCTTATATTTTCGATGGTATAGTAATCATGCTTTTCCTTATATTTTGAAGGTGGGAATTCACAGTATTTCTTGAACATTTTTGAAAATGTGGAGGAATCGGTATAACCGCAGAGCATAGCAGTTTCGGTAACGCCCTTACCCAGCTCAAGATACTTCTTGGCTGCCGACATTCTCACAAAGATCAGATATTCCTGAATGCTCTTCCCCGTTTCTTTTTTGAAAACCGAGGAGATATAATGCCTGTTCAGATTCATTTCTCCGGCAATTTTCTCAACGGTCATATCATACATATAATTTGCATTGATAATATTAATTATCTTGCTCACATATTCATCTATCAGCCTGTCCTTCTGCTTTATATCTGCATGGAGACGAAAGAGAAGCGCCGTCGCCAGGGATTCCTTTGTCATATCCGAATGTTCAATGGCAAGCATTTCATGAAAAATATCAGGAGGATAAGGGAGCACAGTTGGCAAACGCGCAAAATCACCGCTCCGCTCTCCGTCAAATAATATCCATGCATATGACCAAGGATCATCCTTGTCCGCAATATAGGAAGCAGCTTCGCTTTCCATTATTATAAATAAATTTCCGGCACCGATCTCATATTCCTTACCGTTTTTAAAAAGCTTTCCCTTTCCGCTGAAAACATAATGTATAGTTGTAAAACAGCGGGGATAACCGTCGTGGGCACTCCGCTTAAGAGGCTTACATTCCTCATATCCCAATTGAAGCGGATTAAGATCCTTAAAATTTCTGTTATTCAAAAAAATTATCTTCATTTCTTCCCCTCCTAAATTAATTCCATTATACCATGTTTTAATACAGAAATGCAATGATTTTCACCATAAAAATGTTATAATATAATAAAAAACATAATTTTTGTGCAACATGCCAAAAAGACATATTATTAAAAACGA
>JAFTXK010000106.1 GCA_017461635.1 Clostridia bacterium
AACAGGCTGAGGCTCTGCGCGCAGAGGCTTGCAGCACAGGCGAGCTCATTAAGCTTAATGAAGAGCTCCTTCCGGGTTGCTATCTGCACAGAACAGCAGTAAACGACGTTGCCCGAGTTGAAGGCAGAACCTTCATCTGCACAACAAAGAAAGAGGATGCAGGCAACATCAACAACTGGATGGAAAAGAACGAGTGCTATGAAAAGCTCTCCAAGCTCTATCGTGGCTCCTATAAGGGCAGAACAATGTATGTTATTCCCTATTCCATGGGCGTTGTTGGCTCTGATTTCGCTAAGATCGGTATCGAGCTTACAGACTCCATCTATGTCGTTCTCAACATGCTCATCATGACAAGAGTAGGCAAGAATGTTATAGACGCTCTCGGCGACAGCGCAGACTTTATCAAGGGTCTCCATGCAAAGAAGGATATCGATGAAGAGAACAGATATATCTGCCACTTCCCCGAGGATAATACCATCTGGTCCATCAACTCCGGCTACGGCGGAAATGTTCTTCTCGGTAAAAAGTGCTTCGCTCTCCGCATCGCTTCCTACCTCGGAAGAAAGGAAGGCTGGATGGCTGAGCATATGCTCATTCTCGGCGTTGAATATCCCGATGGCTCTGTTAAATATGTCTCCGCGGCATTCCCCTCCGCTTGCGGTAAGACCAACCTGGCTATGCTTATTCCTCCCGCAGTTTACGCAAAGAAGGGATATAAGGTATGGACAGTTGGCGATGATATCGCTTGGATCCGTGTAGGCGAGGACGGACGTCTCTATGCAGTTAACCCCGAGAACGGCTTCTTCGGCGTTGCTCCCGGTACTAACGAGAAGTCCAACCCCAACGCTCTTGCTACAACTAAGAGTGGTTGTATCTTCACAAATGTTTGCCATGATCTTGACAACAACACAGTTTGGTGGGAAGGTCTTGACAATAATCCGCCTAAGAACGCTCTCAACTGGAGAGGCGAAAAGTGGGATTACACCAAGTATGATAAGGCTGATAAGGTCGGCACCTCCGGCGCTCATCCCAACTCCCGCTTCACTGCTATGGCTACAAACTGCCCCTGCATCTCAAGCGAGTTCAACAGCCTCAAGGGTGTTCCGCTGTCCGCAATCATCTTCGGCGGCCGCCGCGCAAAGACTGCTCCCCTGGTTTACGAGTCCAGAAACTGGCAGCACGGTACTTTCGTTGGCTCTATCATGGCTTCCGAGACAACTGCTGCAGCTTCCGGTGCAGTCGGCGTAGTTCGCCGTGACCCCATGGCTATGAGACCTTTCGTTGGTTACAACATGGGTGACTACTTCCAGCACTGGCTCGATATGGGCAAGAAGATCCCCAATGCTCCCAAGATCTTCCACGTTAACTGGTTCAGAACCGACGACGAAGGCAACTTCATTTGGCCCGGCTTCGGCGACAACATGAGAGTTCTTGACTGGATCCTCGCTCGCTGCGAAGGTAAGGTTGACGCACTTGAAACTCCCATCGGCTTTGTTCCCAAGGCTGAGGATATCAACATCGAAGGACTTGAGGATGTTACCCTTGATACCATCAAGGAGCTTCTTACAATCGATAAGCAGTCATGGCTCGATGATGTTGCAAACATCAAGGAATTCTACGCTCAGGTTGGCGAGAGAGTTCCCGCAGAGCTTTATGATGAGCTTGCAACACTTGAAGCAAATCTCACAAAGTAATTTATAAAAACCAAATGGGCTGTCGCTTGACAGCCCATTTTTGACTTTTTTATGCAAATATGCGTTTTTCGAGGATGTATGGTTCAGTCCTGCCGATTTTTGTCGCAAAATCAAATCAAAATAATATTCGGTGTTGATTTTAGGCGCGAAATATGTTATACTGTTAAATATAAAATACAGGAGGTGCGGCATGAACCGAGAAAGCGGAAAAATCAAAATAGCGGCAATAGTAGGCCCTACTGCCGGCGGAAAAACCGCGCTCTCCATCGAAATGGCAAAGAGATACGGCGGCGAGATCATATCCTGTGATTCTATGCAGATCTATCGCGGAATGGATATAGGCACAGCAAAGCCCGATATGAAGGAGCGAGACGGTATTCCCCATCATATGATAGACATCTGTGATCCCACTGAAAAATTTAGCTGCTCCGACTATGCAGAAATGGCTTTAAAATGCATTAATGATATTGCAGGACGCGGAAAAATACCGATCTTCTGCGGCGGCACGGGACTTTATCTCGACAGTGTTCTGCGCGGTGTCCGCGATGACGGAGCTACGAGCGATCCCGTTTTCCGCGAGGAGATGCAGAGATTTGCCGATGAAAACGGCGCGGCGGCACTCCATGCAAAGCTTTCGGAGGTCGATCCCGAGGCAGCTCTTTCCATTCACCAAAACAATGTAAGAAGAGTTATAAGAGCCCTTGAGGTCTATCATACAACAGGTAAGACAAAAACTCAGCTCGATGCAGAATCAAGAGAGAAAGAACCCGACTTTGATGCGCTCGTTATAGGGTTAAATTATGAAAACCGTGATATTCTCTATTCGAGAATAGATAAACGAGTTGATATTATGATAAAAAACGGTCTGCTCGATGAAGCAAAAATGCTTTATGATAAAGGTCTGCTCTCCCCAAATACAACAGCAGGCCAAGCTATAGGATATAAGGAGCTTTTCCCTTACTTTGAGGGGCAATGCCCCCTTGAAGATGCCGCGGAGCAGTTAAAGCTCGATACAAGACATTACGCAAAACGCCAGATGACATGGTTTTTGGCGAAAAAAAACGTAAGCTGGATATCGGTTTGCGGCGAAAAAGACGATTATCTAACAAAAACATTTGAAGAGATTGTAAACAATGCGTCAATTCTATTTAATAATTTCGGTTTTTGTGATATAATTAATAAAAGATAGTAAATTAAAAAGGAACGGCGCTTATGGATACAAAATATCTTAAAAAAGTCGGTTTATATATTTTGTCCGTTATTTTGGCGTTGGCTTTCATCTTCTATATCATCTATCATATGATGAATGGTTTTACTACCGATATTTCCACCATAGCCGCTGAGATACAGTCAAAGAAATCTGTCATTTCCGCCGATGGATATATCTTTAGGGATGAGCATTATCTCTATTCCTCTTATGGAGGCGCGGTCGGATATCTGACGGGAGACGGTGAAAAGGTCAGCATAGATCAGGCTGTTGCCGAGACCTTTTCGGATTCAACCGGTTATTCGATCAGAGCCGAGCTCTCATCGATCGAAGATAAGCTTACACTTCTTAAGGAAAGCGAAGTTCCGAAGGGCGCGGCAAATTCCGATACCGCCACAGTGGATAAGAGGATATCTTCATATTATTATCTTATACTTGAAAATCTCGCCGAGGGAAAATACAGCCATGTAATGCAGTCTACAGACAGCCTTCTGGCTCAGATGAACCGCAGGCAGATAATAATCGGAGACATAACCGATTTTTCAGTCATCACAGCTTCGCTTGAAGCACAGAAATCCGCTCTTACATCAAGGCTCAGCGGACTCAGTGAAACGGTATATTCGGATACCAGCGGTTATTTCTTTTCCGATATCGACGGCTATGAAGAGTCCTTTAATATAAAGGCACTTGAGAATATGACGGTTTCTTCATTTTACAGCCTTATCTCAAGCTCGCCCGAATCTATCGGGCAGGTCGGCACTCAGATGCCTATCGGAAAGATAGCCACGGGATATGAATGGTATATCGCACTTCCCATCGGCAAGGATCAGGCATATGATATAGT
>JAFTXK010000107.1 GCA_017461635.1 Clostridia bacterium
TACATCATACTATGTGAAATTTTCAAAAACTTCACGTGGAAAGGTATTGAAACGATTATGATCATGAGGCTCCCTTGTGGAAAGGGAGCTGTCACGGCGCATTTTCAAACAGTAGAATGAGAATGTTATTTTCCGTGACTGAGGGATTGATCGTTGTAAAATGTTACTTCTCCGCTAAATTATTGGGCATCTCTAAATACTCGGCGTGCGGCAAGCGAAGAGAGATTTTTTCGTCAGTCTAAACAAAAATTCGCGCGCAAAGTTGATCCTCTGCGAAGAATTTTTGTGACGAATGACGGAAATAGATCCGCCGATTCGCCGTGCGGGGAGTTTTTAGAGATGCCCTATTGTTTACAAAACAATCTCATATCCTATCCTGTCCTTAAAATAAGCGGTTTTACATGCCTTAATACCGCCGCATGCGGCGCGGAAGTCCTTTTCATCCGAAACATCGCTTATTTCCTCTTTTTCGCTTTCAATAAACTTGACATGATCTGTCTTAGCTCCGCAAAATAGCATTCTTGCGCTCTTATAGGACTTATGGATATTGAACTTGACATTTATTTTTTCTCCGTCAAGGACATACTCACCGTCAAAGCCAATATCGGTTGGAGCAGTGTCTCTGCCCACAAGTTTTCCGTGCACGTTTATTGTAATCTTATCGTCCCCGTAGCTTTCGCTTATCTCCTCAAATCCCTCCATAAGAACGGCAACCGTTCCGTCCTCCATGGTTATTTCGGGAACGAGAAAGGGCTGATATCTCCAAACAGGCGCTTCTGTAAACTCCTGCTCGTGAGGGAAGGCAAAATACATATCGTTTACGGTATTTGGCTTGTTGCTCATTCCAACGAACGGAAGCATAAAGGAGTGCTTCCCTCTGCGAAGAACGTAAAGCACGCGCTCCTTGCCCTTTTCCTTAACGAATACTGTTTTGCGTGCCTCCCATTTTTCGGGCTCACTTACGTCTTTTAACGGGATATATGTATCTATTCCAAGTGCCGTAAATACTTCAAGCACCTCTGTCATAGCAACGCACATTCCGAGATTCAGATTAAATATAACTTCTGGGCTTCTATAGCAATCGGTGCTTCTCGAGCCTGTCCATATGTCGAAGAAGTTTTCGTCCTTTCTGTACCAGAAGTTTATCAGTCTTTCGCAGATATGAATACAGTAGGCGATCGCCTCGTCCTTATCCTCAATAAATCCGTGCTTAAAGCCAAAGCATATCTGCCTGAGTGTTCCGATTTCTCCGTAAACAGAAAGGCTTCTTCCGTACTTGAAGCCGTGACCGTGGCGGTTTTTGGCAGAAAGATGTATAAACACCGCTTCCTTTGCGTTTTTGATTATAAACTCGGGAACAGCCTTGCCTGCCATTACAAGGGACTCATAAACTGTTTTATAGGCATCGAGGCTGTAGGAATCAAACCTGCCCCTCGGCGGCACCTCGTCCATCCAGCCGTCATCCGAATTGTTTACCATTATTTCAAGGAGCTTGTCTGCGATCTTTTTCGACATACCGTTATTTTCAAAGCCGAGAAGCTCTCTGTAAGTGGCGCATGCAAGCGCAACGTGGTAATAATTGGTTGGAAGTCCCAGCTCTTTGGGTATAAAAAGTCCTTCTTTATTAAAGAAATCTCCGTAGTCAGTCTTTTTCTCTAAAAGCTCGAGCTTCTCACGGGGTATGATGCAAAGCTTGCCCGCATTTTTGAGGGTAGCCAAAGCCTCCAGGATAAACTGTTTTCCCCAGGGTCCGGTTTTTGAATCCTCATTTATCATTCCGAAGAAACGGAGAAGTCTGGTTTCAAGCTGTTCCGCCCTTTTTTGGTTTTTTTCAGCAAGATACAAACGCACACCGCTACGAAGAAGACCGCCCAGCGTCAATCCGTTCTCATCTATCTTGCATGGAAAGCCGCCAAGCGTTGCGTTCTCTCCCTCTCTGTCAAAAAGGTCTATCAGATATTCCATATAGGAATACGCAAATTTTTCTGTGGTCTCTCTATAACTTTTCATTATCGGTTCCTATCTGTTTTATAATTATTTCAGCGCATCGAAAATCGCCTTTACTTCGGATTGACCGAGAGTCATTTCCTCAGCCATAAAGGGCTTTCCCTCACCCATAAAGCTGAATCCCCATGAGCCTCCCCATGTCATAAGATATGTAAAGGAATATCCATCGGAAATCAGAGTCTTCAGATCTCGGCAGGCATTCATCGCGCTGTAAAGCGCCGGATCTGCTTTGCCGTTTTCGTTTACAGCCTCGCCTGTTGAACCAAATTCAGTGATGGCGCCGGGCTTCTTTGCGGCATCGAGAAGCTCAAGATATCCGCCGTCCTCTATCTCAAGATTACCCTGGGTGTACCAGTCAACTCCGACAATATCGCAATATTCATCACCCGGGTAAAGATATGTGGTGCTCATCTTTCCCTGTCCCGGAACATCATCATAGTTTGGTGAATAGTTTGGCGCAAAGCACCAAAGAAGGTTCTCGATGCCCTTTTCCTTAAAATAATAGAAAATAAAATACCAGATGTTCTTTATATATGAAGCATCAAGGGTATTTCCCGTCTGTGTTGTGCAGAACCAGAACCAGTTTCCGTTGGATTCATGGAGCGGTCTCCAGATAGCGGGAACACCGTTTTCCTGAAGTGTAAGGAAAAATTCAACCTCGCGGTCAATCTCCTCCATCCATTTTGTGTTATATTCCGTTCCTGGAGTGAGAAGGTCTGTAAATGCCTTTTCATAGCCCGCCATCGTATAGTCATAACCGAGGACACCACGGTAAAGGTTATCCTCATCGGGGTAATTTCCCGATGGATTTCCCCAGTGGGCGCTAAAGGTAACGATTCCGCCATCCCCCACATAATCAATGATATCGCAAATGATATGGCTTATCTCATATGGCTCTGTGTGAGAAAAAATTCCCATTCCGAACACCTGAAGATCAACACCGATTATACCGGGCTTTTCGCCTGTGGCGCTTTCAAAGGTATTTATGGCTTTGGTGATGCCGTCAACCGAATTACCTCGGCTCTGCTCGCCGATGATGATATGCTCCTTGTCATCATAGACCTGCGTGAGGACGCTCATAAGCTGATCTTTGGTGTAAAGCTCGGGCTTCTCGATCTTGCCCTCAAGCTTATCCACGGACGTGAGAGACTTATCCTCACCGAGACCGCTCAAAAATTCGCCCGAAAAAGCATCCAGCGCGCCATAGATCGAGCGACCGCTTCCGTAAAGACGAATGTTACCGTTCTCAATCGTAATGCTGTAATCTTCATAGATATAACTGCTTGCGTCAAGGATGATATAATGCTCGCCTTCGGCTTCTTCGCCGGCGATTTCGAGTTCAAAATCAAACGTTTCGCGCAGCTCACTGCGGATCGTATCTTCATCGAGACAAGTTTTGTTTAGTACCTTAAATTCCTTTATATCCACACCATCAACAGTCAGACCGTTTCCGAGATATTCATGTATGTATGTGTAGTTCTCCGGCAGATAAAGAGCCTTCGCCTCGGCATCGATAAATTCACTCTTGAAAAGCGAGATCGCTTCGCGCAGTGACTCATCAGATCCTGCTGAGATGACAATTTTGTTGTTTATCCTTTTAATTGTATAGTCAAAATATTTCAGATCCTTTGCTGCATCTGTGGATTCCTGCCGGTTCGTATAACCCACAAGGATCTCATATTCGCTGTTTTTATATGCGGCTACGCTTTTGAACGCAATTCCCATAGCATCGCTCATGTAGTCCTTCAGATCCTTGACCATATCCGCTGTTGCCGTACTTTTTTGCATATCAACAAAAACATAATCGCCGGGATTTTCCACACGGTCAATATATACCACTTCCGCTCCGCCGTATGGATCATCGCTTTTCCCGCAGGAAACGAATAATACCGTTATAATAGCCAAAATTACAATTAAAAATAAAGCTTTTTTCATACAAAAACCTCCCTGTTTTTTTGTATTTTAACACAGATAAAAAAGTTGTGTCAATAGAGCCATTGCAAGTAGCCAAAATGTGGTACAAAATATCAAAAAATGCATACCAAACTTTTCTTTTCATAATCATTGATCGATGGGACTTTACTTTAAATACCATATCACCGTATATTACACGGGCTAACACAGGAACAGCAAGTTACAAGCCCGTAAAAACGAAAAAGCCTTGAAAAATCAAGGCTTTCCGTAGCTATATTTTTTATTGCCTTTTGGAGGTTGCGGGGTGGGATTTTTCATTGCCCACTCAAAAATATAGTCGCAGAGAAAGTGTACGCGCAAGCGCACTTTCTCTGCGACTATATTTTCCCCTTGTCGCGCGCCCTCCTTCCGGAGGTCGTGGAAGTAAAGCACGCCGTAAGCAAAAAATAACACAGACCGAAAGGTCTGTGTTATTTTTTGGTTGCGGGGGTGGGATTTGAACCTCACGACCTCCGGGTTATGAGCCCGACGAGCTACCAAGCTGCTCTACCCCGCGATATTCTGTTTTCCCGTGCTTCTTGGTGCCGGAAGCCGGGGTCGAACCGGTACGATACTCACGTATCACGGGATTTTAAGTCCCGGGCGTCTGCCAATTCCGCCATTCCGGCGAAACCAATCATAAGCACGGCACTGAGACCCGCTCATCTCAGTTCGTGTAAATATTATAACACATAAATCTCCCTTTGTCAACCCCCTTTTGCGGATTTTTTATTTCATTACGATTATTATGCAAAAAAATATCTTTTATACCGTTTCCACATCAAAAATTCCATATAAATTTTTTAAAATAAAAAACTCATAATAATTAAATATTGCAGAGAAAAAGCGTTCTCACCTTGGCTTTTGCCTAAATGAGAACACTCTTAATCTACAGTCCGGGGACTGTAGCAAAATTATTTTAATTATTAGCCAAGCGCATCAAACATTGCCTTGACCTCTGCCTGACCGATGGTCAAATCTGTAGCCATAAATTCATCACCTCTGCCCATTGCGGGAATACCCCATTTACCGCCCCATGTAAGCAGATAAACAAAGGAATAACCCTCTCTTGTAAGCTCATAGAGGTTACCGTAAAGATCCATGCTGTTATAAAGACCGGGCTGTTCTTCTATCATCTCTCCGAGAATAGAGCCGCTGGGACCAAACTCGGTGATGGCGCCCGGCTTTCTCGCAAGATCCACAAGGCGCAGGTAGTTATCTCCCTTCATGATCTCAAGGTTACCGCCGCTGTACCAGTCAACGCCTACCATATCGACATATTCGTCTCCGGGATAGAGATATGTCGGGCTCATGGTAGATCCGGGATTGTCATTGACATTTGCGGAATAGTTAGGGCCATAGCACCAAAGCAGATTGGTAAGACCACATTCTTCGGTGAAATATTCATAAACGTAATGCCAGATATCCACATAATATTTTGCATCAAGTGTAAACTCCTGCTGTGTTATGCAGAACCAGAACCAGCTACCGTTCGCCTCATGCAAAGGTCTCCATATGATCGAAACACCATTATCCTCAAGAGCTTTGAAGAAACGGGCATTGATAGTCAGCTCATTTTTGAAGAATTCATTATATTCAGTACCCTCTGTGAGAAGGTCTTTAAAATTCTGCTCATAAGCCTCAAGGGTATTTACCGTTCCGAAATTACCCCTTACTCGGTCGTCATTGGTTTTTGAGGGGTTCGCCCAGTGAGCACTGGCGGTTATCATACCGCCGCCTGCCGCATAATCAACAAGATCGCATATATATGAGCTCCACTGCATATCGTTCGTTCTCGTAAGATCTATACCGTAGCAGGCAAGGTCGATACCCATGATACCGGGCATTTCGCCTGTGGCGTCAACAAATTTCTGAATGCTGTCGGCAACAACAGTAGCTTTTGTACCCCCCTGTACCTGTTCGCCTATAATGATCTTGTCAGGATCGTCATAAACCTGTTCGATAACGGTCATAAGCTGATCCTTTGTATATATATCCTTCTTGCCTGTGCTGGCTTCAAGATTATTTGCCGAAGTAATATCGATGGACTTTGAGCCGAAGCTATCAATAAAGCTTCCAAAGAAGGTCTCAATGGCTGTGGGGAGGGCATGTGCGCTTCCCTTGATGATAAGATTGCCATTCTCAACAGTTATACTGTATTTATCGGCAATGAGCTCTGTGCCATCGATAATAATATAGTGCTCATCGTCAAGCATTACGTTATCGTGAACAGCTACATCTGCGCCAAAATCATCACGAAATCTCACCGTAAGATCGGTTATATCCAAAAGACTTTGATTATTGAGCTTGAATTCTCCAATATCAACCCCGTCAACGGAGATCTTATCGAATTTATATGTACCCTTATAGGTATAACCCTTGCCCGAGGGGATCTTGACCGTCTTTTTTTCGGCGTCGATAAACTGAGTATTGAAAAGATCGATTGCTGAGGCAAGCGCTTCCTCGCTTCCACCGGCAACGACGATCTTATTACCATCCAGCTTAACGGTGTAATCATAGTAACGAAGATCCGCACAGGCATCGATAGACTGCTGACGCTTCGTTTCTCCTACGAGGATCTCATAAGTATAGTTGTTATAATCTGTTTTCACGGCAACAGACGCGCCTGTGGCATCGTTTATTGCCTTTCTCAGCTTTGTTGCAAGAGCTGTGACCTCAGATGAACTGTTATCACTTCTGACCACCGTATATTCCGAGAGATTGTCAATAGTTTTCAGAGTCACAGTGTTAGGATCATCCGTCTGCGTCTCGCCGCAGGAAACAAGCAGTGCCGTGAAAAGGACAAGAACGAATATCAGCTTCTTCATTTTCTACTCCTTTGTGTTTCTGAGTATTACGGGCGCATGCCCATGCTGTAATTATAAATGTTTTGATAAAATATGTCAAGTCATTATGTTTCTAAAATATGTAAAAATGTTATTAAATATATTTACGATACCATCTATCTA
>JAFTXK010000006.1 GCA_017461635.1 Clostridia bacterium
CCATCTTCGGCTTTTCGGTCTTCATGATCCTCTCCGTTAATTCTGTTTATCTTAATGTATATTATTTTATCATAACGCCGTTCAAATTACAATAGGCATCTTAATAATCTTTGGATCATTTCAAAAAAATCGTAAGACAAAAGCTTTTCCATTGCGATAGTACGGTAATTTTTCGTTTATTTCCCGCATCTCTGTTTTTCAGCAACACTTTTTTACCGCTATTTTCCTGCTTTTTCCTCTTTATATCCGCAAAAAAATCCTTGCGCAGAGCGACAGATTATGCGGAAGAGCAGAGTTAGAATAATAGTGAAAAAAGGCGCGGACAAGTTCCTTTCAAAATGCGCCGAAAAGAAAAGCGAGGATGTCTGAAATGAAAAAGACAGGAAAAGAAAAAATTATCGAAAAGAAATCGGGAAAGATCAAAAAAAGATCACTTGCCGCAATGGAGACAGTACCCGAAGCACCTTCGGGAATCGCACCAAACCATAAGACCGAAAAAAAGAGAAGACTCCGCGATATTTTCTATGAGCTGACCCAAGCTTTCGGCGCAACTGAAGCAAGAGATCCCGCGCTTGCGGCGGCAAGTGTTCTCCGCGGACTTCTGCTCGGTGTGCTTGCCTTCCTCTTTGGGCGCACATCGGTACTGCTTGACACTTATCCCCTTGCGATCTCACTGCTCGCCTCCTCCGAAAAAAAGATCCTATACATATTCATCGGAGCGGCGGCATCCGCTTTTACGGTCTCGGCATCCGACGGAGTTATCTTCTCCCCATATGTCTATATCGCGGCATATGCAATGACTGCTTTGATAAGACTTGCGGCAAGAATCTTTATCGATCCTCCCGCAGGCTTTGAAGCAAAGCTTCTTTTCTCCGGAAGAACAAAGGCAGGATCAAGAACGGAACAGCTCCGCTTGCTTTTTATCTCACGTTTTGAGGAAAATGTATATCTGAGAATGGCAACGGCTTGCGTGGCGGCATTTTTCGTCAGTCTCTATGCCATGAATGCAGGATCATACCGTTTTTACGATCTTTTTTCCGCCATGTTTGCAATGGTCTGTGCACCTGCGGTGACCTTTATTTTCTCTAATCTGTGGATAGAGGATCGGGACAGACTCGGACAGGCTCTGCGCACAGTTGCCGCCATCTCACTGCTTACAGCCGCAGTTTTCGCGCTCCGCGAGACCTACATCCTCGGCATCAGCGCATCGGCATTCATAGCCTTTGGCGCATCGGTATATCTGGGCATGAAAAAAGGAATATTAACAGGTGCTTTTGCGGGTCTTACGGCAGGTCTCGCCTTTTCGCCGATATATTCACCCGCTTTCGTTCTTGCCGCCATTGCCGCCGGAGTTGTTTCAAAGTCCGCGCCCGTTGCCGCAACGGTTTCGACCTGTGTGGCAATGCTATGGGGAGCTTATATCGACGGCTTTGGTTCTTTCACTGCCCTTATGCCCGCACTGCTTTCCTCATCAGTCCTTGTCTGCGCCGCAGATCAATTAGGGGCTCTGCCCTTCATTTCGGGGAAAAAAACGGCAGAAGAGGTCGGCATCAAGTCCTTTAATAATGAAGCTTCGGAAAGCGCAGAAGCTCGGATAGAACGGCTCAGCGTTACCTTTGGCGAGCTTTCAAAGGCTCTTTATGATATTTCAGACCGAATACGCTCCCCAGGCGCCGCCGAGATAGGGGCGATCTGCACCCGTTCCTTTGAGATGCACTGCCTGTCCTGCCCGAAAAACGAAGAATGTCATCTCGGTGAGTACGGCGAATTCTCGGAGATGGTCTCAAAGGTGGGCGAAATACTTGGAAGAGACGGCAGGGTCAGACCTCTTCGTTTGCCTGAGCATATTCCCGAAAAATGCATAAAGCTGGAGGATATCCTGGCCGAAATCAACACCTCCTTTGCAGAGCTTATAAGAGAAAGGGTGACGGGGGAGAAGACCGAGCTTTTCGCGCTTGATTATGACGGGATCTCCCATATTCTTGCCGACGCCGTGGAAGACAGCAAACGGGAAAATGAGATAGATGAAGAGATGACTGAGATCCTTCGCCGAGCGGCATCGCGCCCCGAAATCGGCATGAAGGAAATATCGGTCAGAGGTCTCAGAAAGAAACGGATCTATTCGGGAGACATCGGCAAAAAGGCTGAGAAGATGGGAATTTGCGAGATAAGAGAAGAGCTGGAAAAGGCCTTCGGCGCGCCTCTTTGCGATCCTGTTTTTGAGCTCAAAAACGGAAAGGTCGCCATGCGTACCGAGGCGGCAAGAAGATTTGAGATCGAAAGCGGAAAAGCCGCCGCCCCCGGAAAGGGAGAGAGCGTTTGCGGCGACAGTGCTGAGCTTTTTGATAACAGAAACGATAATTTTTACGCGCTGATCAGCGACGGCATGGGCTCAGGGCAGAGCGCGGCTTATACCTCGGAGATATGCAGTCTTTTTCTTAGCAAAATGCTCCGCGGCGGCAATAAAAAAGAGACCGCGCTGAAAATGCTCAATACCCTTCTTCGCTCAAAGGGTGAGGAATGCTCGGCAACGGTGGATCTTATGGAAATAGACTTGATTGAAGGAAAGGCTTCTTTTATTAAAAGCGGTGCTGCCCCCTCCTTTGTGCGCCGCGGAGATAAGCTTTATAAGCTAAGATCCAATACCGCTCCCATCGGAATAATGCGCGCTATCGATGCGGAGCAGATACATTTTGAGATTGAGGACGGAGACATAATGATAATGCTCAGCGATGGTATAAGCCAGTCTCCGGAGGAATGCTTCTGGCTGATGGAAATGCTCGGCGGCGAATGGGATATAGATGAAAATCTTGATTCCTTTGCTGAACGCATTGCCAAAAGAGCCGCCGAGGAAGGGAGCACAGATGATGCTTCGGTAGTCCTTGTACGGGTTAACGAGATCAAACGCAAAGCAAGTTAGTACTTATTCTATAAATCTCCTTCAAAAAAACGGCTGTCGCCGATGCGACAGCCGTTTTGATCAATATCTGTTATCGTTTTTGCATCCGCAGTTTCTGTCTCTGCTTCCGTTATAGAGACCGTTTACTCCGCTGCCGCAAGAAAATTCCTCTGTGGGGAATTCCATCGTGCGGAAGAGGCAGCAGGGATCCTTATCCTCGCCGCAGTTGCATTCCTTATCGGGAACAGAATATTCGGTTGCGTTTACAAGATACTGTGCAGGACGGGTGATACGAACCACCGAGAAAACGCCGAGACTTATAACGAGTATCCTATCGCTTCCTGAACGTGAGAGAGGTGCGCCGATATTACGGTAAGCACTGTCGGGTATCTCATCTATACAGCAGCAACAGCAGCAATTGCAATTATAATCCTTGACCTCAGCAATATGCGCGTCAAGAACAACAGGACTTGCAACCTCAACAGTCGCTGTGGGAATACCGCTGTCATGAGTTCCGGGAGAGCTCTCGCAAATATTATCGCAAGTTCCGCTGCGGAAGGTATTTACGCCGCATTCGCCGCCATAAAGAATTACCTTCTTTTCAAGAGCTGTAACACCGTCAAATTCCTGATTTCTTCCGCCAACGCAAGCCTCAAAGCGAACGTTTACGAAAAGGCGTACATTTACCGAAAAGAATCCTCTGTTGAACTGAACGGGGTCAACCGTGATACACGCCTCGGATATCTCCGCACATTTGACGCGTACATTCCCCGTATGTTCGATTATCTCCTGTCCGAAATCGGTGAGGTAAACGCCCACGTCCTCAAAGCAGTCGCGGTCACGGCAAGAGTCGAGAACGTGTGCCGCCTCGATGCAGACCAGATCCCGCCCGCCAAGGGAGCATGATTTATTTTCTGCCATGGTTATTCTCCTTTTGTTTGGTAGAACAGACTTTTTGCGCCGTTCTTCTCTAATATTCTATGCGCGTACTTAAAATTTGACAATATTTTCGGGGGCTAATTTTTTTGCTCTGCGAATATATTTAATTAAATAGTAACGGAGGAAGATCATGAAGAGATTTTTTTGCGTAATTTTCGTTTTGTTATATGTATGTATTTTTACCTTCTGCACTGCAAAAAACACACGTGAGGATTGCCTTTCCTATCAGGAAAAGGCTTTTGAGGGGGAATTTGAGGTAATTCTTAAGGATATTACCTTTTCAGTGGCAGTCAGGGGCGATGAATGGTCTCCCGTCAACGGCAAGGCACGGAATATCACTGTTGAATTTACTTCGCCGGAATCTCTTAGGGGTATAATTATCACAAAAAACAGCGAAAAGACTTCTGTTTCGCTTGACGGAATCACCTTTGAATGCGACGGAATGACCTATGCTTCACTTGCGGATTTTACGCGCCTTCTGGAGCTTACCGCCGCCCCAACCGACTTCCGCATTGAAGAGGAAAACACCAGAGCCACCTTTGCAGGGGTAAACGGAGAAACCATCTCCCTGCTCCTCGGTAAAAACGGTATCCCCCTCGAAATTTCCGACAATAAAACAACCATTAAAATAATTTCTTATAAGGCAATTGAGCAATAAGTAATCTCTGAAAAAGTAAAATAATAATTTATCGAACTGTTTGTCTGTGGAAATCGGTCGTAGATCCCTCGGCTGCGCTCAGGATGACAGTACTGTACTATTCGCAATGTTTCCTACGTTAAATCACGGTCAACTTAACAGTAGGAAACCAAGTGGGCGATCCCTTATTGTCATCCTGAGCCTCGGCGAAGGATCTCATAGGTATTAACTAACTATTCGCTAAATTATTATTTAGTTATTTATTTTGAGTTTTTAGAGGTTGCCAATAACCTTTTCAATTCGTAAAGTTTTATACAATGGCATATAATATGCCTTATAAATATGTTTTGACTTTAAATTTTCTGTTTATATCTAAATATAAAAGAAATGGAAATTGTAAACTTTTTGTGATTTTGCCTTAAATGTTTGAAAAACCCTTTACAAAGAGACGGAAGTGTGGTATAATACCTGCTGTATGGTCATTTGACCGCTAAATTTGAATATACGCACGCTCGGTTTGCGGCGCGGGCCCATAGGGAGCTTCACCTACCGCCTACTGTGCATGCGCATAAATAAATATTTTTAATGAGGTGAAAAATCATGATGCTTAAGGACGAAAAGCAGGCAATCATCAAGGAGTACGCTACTTGCGAGGGTGACACAGGTTCTCCCGAGGTACAGATCGCGCTCCTCACAGCTCGTATCAACAATCTTACCGAGCACCTGAAGAAGAATAAGGGCGACCATCACAGCCGCCGCGGTCTTCTCAAGATGGTTGGTCACAGAAGAAACCTTCTCGGCTATCTCCAGAAGGTTGACATCGAGCGTTACCGCTCTATCGTTGAGAGACTCGGTCTCAGAAAGTAATTCTTAAAAGGCGGAGTGATGGGTGAGAGCAATGCTTTCACTCCTCACTCCATACTGTTTTTTCAAGGAAATTGCCGTTTTACACACGCGCCTTAGCAGTTAAATGCATATCCGAGCGATATGCGTTTAAGTGCTAAGCCTCTGTGAAAACGGTGAAAATATATCTTTACGGAGGAAATAAAAATGTCCGGAATTGTAAGCTCCGCAATGGAGTTCAAAAACTACAAGGTGTTTAACTACACCCTCGCTGGCAGACCCCTCGTTATCGAAACAGGTAAGATGGCAGGTCTTGCAAACGGATCTCTTATGATCCGCTATGGCGAAACAGCTATCCTCTGCTGTGCTACAGCCAGCGCAAAGCCCAGAGACGGTATCGACTTCCTGCCTCTTTCCGTTGATTTTGAGGAAAGAATGTATGCCGCAGGTAAGATCCCCGGCGGTTATCTTAAGAGAGAGGGTAAGCCCTCCGAGAAGGCGGTTCTCACAAGCCGCGTTATCGACCGTCCCATCCGTCCTCTTTTCCCCAAGGATCTGCGCAATGATGTTGCTCTTTCCCTTACAGTTATGAGCGTTGACCCCGATTGCTCTCCCGAGATCGCGGCAATGATCGGTGCTTCTACAGCTCTCGCTATCTCGGATATCCCGTGGAACGGCCCTATCAGCGGCGTTTTTGTAGGTCTTGTTGACGGTAAGCTGGTCATCAATCCCACAGAGGCAGAGAGAAAGGTCAGCGACCTTGAGCTCACCGTTGCTTCTTCAACAACAAAGGTTGTTATGATCGAGGCAGGCGCAAATCAGGTTCCCGATGATGTTATGTATGAAGCTATCATGCTCGCTCATAAGGAAAACCAGGGTATTCTTGAGTTTATTAACGGCATTGTTGACGAGATCGGTAAGAAGAAATTCGAATATCCCTCCTGCGAGCTCGACCACGATATGTTTGACAAGGTATTCTCTTACTGCGAAAAGGATGTTATGAACGCTCTCGATACAGACGATAAGAATGTTCGTGACGAAAGAATGCAGCCGATTATGGATGCTATCGTTGAGAAATTCAGCGAAGAATATCCCGACATTGCTTCCATTATGGAAGAGCTTATCTATAAGATCCAGAAGAAGATCGTTCGCCGTTGGCTCCTCGTTGACAGAAAGCGTGTTGACGGCCGCCGCATGGACGAGATCAGACCTCTTACAGCAGAGGTTGGACTTCTTCCCAGAGTTCACGGCTCGGGTATGTTCACCCGCGGTCAGACACAGGTTCTGACAAGTGCAACTCTCGGCACTCTTGACGAGGCTCAGATGCTTGACGGTATTGATAACGAGACCTCCAAGAGATATATGCACCATTATAATATGCCCGGTTATTCCACCGGCGAAGCAAAGAGCGCAAGAAGCCCCGGACGCCGCGAGATCGGTCACGGTGCGCTGGCTGAGCGTTCCCTCGTTCCCGTTCTTCCCTCCGAGGAGGAATTCCCCTATGCTATCCGTCTGGTTTCCGACGTTCTCTCTTCCAACGGTTCTACCTCTCAGGGCTCTGTTTGCGGTTCTACCCTTGCTCTTATGGACGCAGGTGTTCCGATAAAGGCTCCCGTTGCAGGTATCTCCTGCGGTCTTATCACAGAAGAGGACGGAAGCTGGGAGACAATGATAGATATCCAGGGTCTTGAAGACTTCTATGGCGACATGGACTTCAAGGTTGCAGGTACTCACGCAGGTATCACATCTATTCAGATGGACCTTAAGATCGATGGTCTTACACCCGAAATCATCAAGGCGGCTCTCGAGATCACTCACAAGGGTCGTGACTATATCATCGACGAGGTAATTCTCAAGGCTATCGCAGAGCCCAGAGCTGATGTATCCAAATACGCTCCCAAGATGATCTCCATGAAGATAGATCCCGATAAGATCCGCGAGGTTATCGGTAAGGGCGGCGCAGTTATCCAGAAGATCACAGGCGAAACCGGCGCAAAGGTTGATATTGAAGATGACGGTACTATCCACATCGCCGCTATCAATACCAAGGACGCTGAAGCTGCAAAGGCTATGATCGATGCTATCTGCTTTGAGCCCGAGGTCGGCGTAACATACGCAGGTACAGTAACAGGCATCATCGCTTGCGGTGCGTTCGTTGAGTATGCTCCCGGCAAGGAGGGTATGGTTCATATCTCCAAGCTGGCTGAAAACAGAGTTGAAAAGGTTGAGGACGTTGTTAAGGTCGGCGACGCCGTAAGAGTTAAGTATCTCGGCGTTGACGAAAAGAACCGCATCCGCCTTTCAATGAAGGACGCAGACAAATAATTTACGATTTTTAATCGACGGCAGGGACTGTCTCCACGCATCTGCATAAGATGTGCAGAGCGTCCCTGCATTTTAGGTAATAAATAAAAGTGAAGAGTGAAAAGGTAAAGGAGTGAGGGATCATGAATTATGGTTATAATAATTGGCGCAGCGGCGGAAGCCGAAGCCGCAGACGCAGAAGACAAAGGATGATAAAGACCATCATTTTATCCCTAATAGTTGCTCTTATTATTGCCGGCTCTGCCGTTTTCCTTTTTACACTTAAGAGGATGGGCGAGAGAGCCAAGGACAGAGAGACGGCAACCGAATCCGCCTCCGATACGCTCGCGCCCGAAAGCGCTCCCGAGGATACCGCTTCGGGTGTTCTGAGGGAGGGCTTTATAACCCGAAAATTCACCGAAAAGGATCTTCACAGGGGAGAACTGATATTGGTTCGTGCCGATGTGCCCTATGTTTTCCCCGAGGAGACCGATCTTACCGATCTCTATACGGGCAGAAAAAAATATGAAGACGGGTCAAGGGCTTATCAGATCAGCTCAACCGATATCGAGCTTGATTCCTTCGTTTTGTCAAAGCTCAATGAGCTCACCGAAGTATTTTATGAAACCACGGGAGAGAGAGGACTTCTTGTTAAGAGCGCATATCGCTCCTATGAAAGTCAGAAGGAGATTTTTGACTACCGAGTGGAGCGCGACGGCGAAGAAGAAGCCTTGAAATATGTGGCAAAGCCCGGCGAAAGCGAGCATCATACCGCCATGGCATTCGATATGTCGGTCTATAAGGACGGCGTGAATACATACATTCAGGACGAGGAGGACTATCTCTGGGTCTATGAAAATGCTCACAAATACGGATTTATTTTACGCTATCCCGAAAATAAGGCAGATATCACCGGAATTTCCTACGAAGCATGGCATTTCCGCTATGTAGGCGTTCCTCATGCATATTATATGTATACCGAAGGACTTGTTCTCGAAGAATACCTTGAGCTTCTCAGCGAGAAGCATGCCTATGACGGTATCCATCTGAATATCGACTGCGATGACGGCAATAAATATGAAATTTACTATGTTCCGGCTTCGGATGATGGTTCGGCGGACATAATTCTCCCCGCAGGTTATGAATATACCGTTTCGGGGAATAATACAGACGGTTTCATCGTTACCGTCCTGCTCTCATGAGGTAAAAAATGAAAACAAAAATCATAATATCCGTGCTTCTTGCACTCTGTCTCGTTTTTTCCTCTTGCGGACTTATAACAGTAGGCGGCAATGAAGACGAAACCAAAGCACACGAAACTGCGGAAGCTCCCAAAAATACCGAAACCGATGACGCTCCCGTAAGTGCCTCGGAAAAAAGCTCCGACAGCGAAAACGAAGCTTACGATGAGCCCGAAAGCGCGGCTGACAGAGCAAAAGCAAGAGTAGACGCACTTGCAAGCTTTGATTTTAAGGATCAGAGCTTTATCATAGCCACCACCTCGGAAATGACCTTTGCCACTGAGGGCGACAGCTATTATGACAGAGTTCTTCTGCTCCGCGATTCGATCGTTGAAGAAAAATACAATGTGGACATCATAACGATATCCGCAGAAGAAGGTAAGATCGAAGCAGAACTGCGGAATGCCGCCCTTGCCGATGAATATTATGCCGATCTTATTTCGGTTCCCGAATACAGAATAGGCATACTTGCCGCAAAGGGGCTGATAACGAACCTGCGTTCGCTTCCCTTTTACAGCACCTCGAATTCATATTCGAAATATTCCGAGGAAGGTGCGGCGGGAAGTGCCATATATGCCGATATCGGAGCGGCGAGCTGTGATTTCAGCAAGATCTATGCGGTTTTCTTTAACCGCTTTGCCGCTGAAAGCCTCGGCTATGATCTCGATAGCATGGTCAGCGACGGAGAATGGACCTGGGATACCTTCGATAGAATAGCAAGAAAAGCAAACGAACAGTTCGGCATGGTGGGTCAGGGAACTGCCGCCATGGGAAATGAATATACCGATATCGTTTTCCGTTCCGCCAATATAAAGCTGGTAGACAATACCCTGGGGCAAACTCCGGTTATATCCTTTGATTCCCCGAAATTAGAGGCGGTCATTGAGCAGGCTTGCGCTCTGATCTATGGCAATCCCTCCTCTTATAAGCCCGCGGCAGGGGCATCAGAGGACGATTTCTTTTCGCTCTTCAGCTCCGGACAGCTGCTTTTTGCAATGGCACCCCTTTCCCGAATGTATGAATTCTCAAAATGCAATATAGAATGGGGCGTTCTTCCCATTCCAAAGGCTGATGAATCCGGGGAGGCATACTATGCCTATACCGAGGCATCGGCAAATGTACTTGCCGTCCCCTCGGAAAATAATAAGTTCGAAATGACGGGAGTCCTCATCGGTGCGCTCAATACCGCCTCCTATGAGCTTCTCGCCGAAGAATATAAGATCAACTGTCTCTATAATTATTTCCGAAATGTAAAAGCAATGCGTTCCATGGACGCCGTGCTTGACAGCATTACCTTTGATTTCACATATCTGTATTCTTCGGGTGCAGATATGCTGGCAAATGCCACTCACGGTGCTGTCCGCGAGGCAAGAACCAGCACATCCGATTATGCCACAGACCTTATAAATTCCCGTAAGGATGCCGCAAATGCACAGCTTGAAGACCTTTTCGGAAGCAAAGCCTCTCCCGAAGAGCCTCTTCCCGAACGCGAAACAGCTCAGCCCGAGGATACCGATATTACAGCAGACACGGAGCAGAACACGGAAGAAACAGCTCCGGAGGATGCCGAAAATGAAAATAATACCGACACAGCCGAAAATGAATAAACCAACAGGAGAAAAGACATGGCAAATTACAGAAGAGGCCGCATAAATGACGAAATGCTGAAGGAGATCGCAATGATCCTTCGCGAGGTCAAGGATCCCAGAGTGCAAAAAGCATTCGTCAGCGTAACAGCGGCAGAGGTCACGCCCGACCTCAAATATGCAAAGATATATTATTCCTTCCTTCAGGGCGATGACCCGAAGGAGGTAGCAAAGGGACTTAAGACCGCCAGCGGCTATATCAGAAGTCAGATCGCCCGCCGCATGAACCTGCGCATCACCCCTGAGCTGACCTTTATACAGGATAATTCCATCAAGCATGGCGCTCATATTGCAACACTGCTTGAGGGCATCACCTTTACCGACGATGAAGACGAGACATCTGAAAACGGAGACGGGCAGTAATGAATGAAGGAACTTACAGAAGACTCACGCTCGGTGAGACGGTAAATATTCTCTGCGAGAAAAAGGACACCCTTATCCTCTGCCATTCCCGTCCCGATTGCGACACCATTGGCTCGGGAATTGCACTGAAAAAGCTTCTCGAGAAAATGGGTATGAAGGCACACTGCATTTGCGAGAGCGAGCTTCCTCACAGACTTGAATTTCTTCCTTCGGGACAGGATAGCTTTCTTCCCGAAAATATTCCCGCTGATTTTTCGGCAGAGAGGATAATTTCTGTCGATACCGCATCACCTATGCAGCTTGGAAAGCTGGAGGATGCATATCTTGACAGAGTTGAACTGATGATAGACCATCACGGCAAGGGAGAGCAATATGCGGACGGATATATTCTGCCCGACATTTCCGCCACGGGTGAGATTATATTCAATATATCGAGAGAACTGCTAAGGATCGGTGCAATAGACAGCATTTCAGCCGAGATCGATACCTGCATCTATGCGGCGATCTCTTCGGATACGGGATGCTTCAAATATTCATCCGTATCTCCCGATACGCATATGATCGCGGCTGAGCTTCTCAGAACGGGAATCAATGCATCTGATATCAATCACCGTCTGTTCGATTGCAAGCCCTTCATTCAGCTCAAGACCGAACAGCTCGGCTTTGAGCATCTGACCCTATATGATAACGGCAGGATCGCAATAATCGAATTTCCCTATGAGCTTAAAGCCTCAAACGGCATTTTGGATCAGCATATGGAAACTCTTGTAGACATTGCAAGAAGTGTTGAGGGCGTTGGAGTTGCGGTTGTTATCAGACAGCCTAAGGACGAGGGCGTTTACCGCTGTTCTATGCGCTCAAGCTGTGAGATCGATGTTTCAAAGGTCTGCTCAAAGCTGGGCGGCGGCGGTCATATAAAAGCCGCAGGATGTACCATAGAAGCAGATAGTATAGCAGCGGTCCGAGAGATAGTTTTGAAAACCATTCGAGAAGAATATTGATAAAGAAAGGGTCTTCGCTAAATGCGATAGACCCTAAAATTTTATTTAATTTATAATAGCCTTCCTTTGCAAATTTGGGGTTATAGGAAAAGATACTGATTCATTTTCCTGTCCTCATTCAAAATATATCTTATTCCTCATAGCTTCGAGCATAATAGTTGCACTGTTGGCATTGGTTGCCAGCGGAATGCTCTGAACATCGCCGAGACGAAGAAGCGCGGAAACATCGGGCTCGTGGGGCTGAGCGGTAAGCGGATCGCGCAAAAAGATTATAAGATCAATGTCTCCGTTTGCCAGCATCGCGCCTATCTGCTGGTCGCCGCCGAGAGGACCGCTCTTCATTCGGTGAATGGGAAGACCCGTTTCACCCATTATGAGAGTTCCGGTGGTACCAGTTGCATAAAGCTCATGCTCGCCGAGAACGTCCTTGTATTTCTTAGCCAGCTCAATTATCTCATTCTTTTTCTTATCATGCGCAATAAGTGCAATTTTCATAAAAAACCTCCGATTTTAAAATAGTCTGATATTTTTACTTTATTCTACACCCTTTTTCAAGCTTTTTCAAGTATATATCTGAAATTTTACCTGAAATTTACTCGTTTTGCATTATCCGTCCCTTCATACGCACAGCGTATATCACCTGCGAAGCAGATATCATACCATAGGTATATCACACGTTCCGTGAGCGGAACAGATATCATTGAAAAACACCAAATCTGTCTCCCGACAAATTTGGTGTTTTTCCTGGTGCGGGCGAAGGGACTTGAACCCCCACGTCGTTGACACCAGATCCTAAGTCTGGCGCGTCTGCCAATTCCGCCACGCCCGCGAGCCTCATATATTATACTAAATTTTTTTCGATTTGTCAATAAAAATTTTCAAAGTATTCTTGACGGCATAAAAAAGCGGTGATATACTGATAATAGTAAAATGATCTTGAAAAATTTTTATTTAATTTTCCTCTAAGCAAAGGAGAAATCATATGAAAGAAATTAAAACAGCCGAAATACTTTGCGTCGGAACTGAGCTTCTGCTTGGCGACATCGTCAATACGAATGCGGCATATCTGTCGCGAAAGCTTGCGGAGCTCGGCATCTCCGTATATCATCAGACCGTTGTCGGCGACAATCCCGAGCGGCTGAAAAAGGCCCTTGCCGATTCGGCGAACCGCTGTGATCTTATCATAACCAGCGGCGGTCTCGGTCCTACCTATGACGATCTGACCAAAGAAACCATAGCCTCCTTTTTCGGCAGAAATTTAGTTCGAAACGAAAAGATCCTTTCGCATCTTGAAGCTTATTTCGCCGAAATGGGGCGCACTATGACAGAAAATAATAAAAAACAGGCGGATATCCCCGAAGGTGCTATTATTTTCAGAAATGATTACGGTACCGCTCCCGGTGTCTGCATTGAGGACGAAGAAAGCGGAGTTACCGCCGTCATGCTTCCCGGTCCTCCCCGCGAGCTCGAACCTATGTTCGGAGAGCAGGTCATGCCATATCTTGAAAAGCGCAGTGATTCGATCCTTGTAAGCCGAAATATCAATATTTTCGGCATGGGTGAGTCTGCAGTTGAGAATATTTTGCGTTCCCTCATGGAAAATTCGGTCAATCCTACCGTTGCGCCTTACTGCAAAGAAGGCGAGGTCCGCCTTCGCATTACAGCAAAGGCGTCCGACAGAAACACCGCATATGCAATGTGCAGTGAAGCAGTGGAAAAGATCATGGAGACCGAGGTGGGCAAAGCGGTTTACGGTATCGACAGCGATTCTATTGAGGGAGAGCTTGTCGCAAAGCTTATCGCAAAAGGCAAAACTATCGCCACAGCCGAATCCTGTACAGGCGGTCTTATTGCCAAACGTATAACAGACGTTTCGGGTTCAAGCGCGGTCTTTTTGGGAGGATGCGTAACCTATGCCAACAGCGCAAAGGAAAGCCTTATCGGTGTTAAGCATGAGACCCTTGCAGCTCACGGTGCGGTTTCAGAGCAGGTAGCTATCGAAATGGCGCGCGGTGTGCGCCAAGCCCTCGGCACAGATATTGCAATTGCCACAACGGGAATTGCGGGTCCCGGCGGAGGAACGCCCCAAAAGCCTGTGGGCACAGTCTGGGTCGGTATTTCCGGCGAGAAGGGCGACAGAGCAGTCCTCCTTAGGCTGTCATCAAGGCGCGAGCGCTCCTATATCCGTACCCTTGCCGCATCAAATGCCCTATATCTCGCTCTTGACGAGATCTGATTTTTATCGCACATGCCCAAAAACAGCATGTGCGATCTTTCATTTCCTCTATATCGACAGTTATTTACAGTTCGCAAAAAACTAAATTATTTTGAGATCTTCTTGAAATTTCCGACAGTTTCGTTAACACCTGTGACATATGCGAAGGTACCCGGGTACTCCTTGACGATCTTCTGAAAATCAACGATCTGATGTTTATTGATAACACAGATTATCACCTGCTTACCGGTATGCGAATACATTCCCTCGGCATTGATAACGGTAACTCCGTGGTGAAGCTCGGTCATAAGACGCTGGGAAATTTCGGGGGCTTTATCGGTTATCACCTCAAATTTTATCGCCTCCTTCAGACCCTTCAGCATATGATCGCTGACCGTGCTTGTTAGGAAGCAATAGACGATACAAAGTATAACAGGCTCGGCATTGAAGCCGTAAACGAAATAGGATATCGCCGCAACCGAAACATTGAGAGCAAAAATGATCCACACAAGGCTGATATGGGGCCTCTTAGTTCGGATTATCGCCGCCACAACATCCGTACCGCCGGTTGAACCGCCCATTCGGATGCTTATACCGTAAATTGCTCCATTTATAACGCCTGCCGCAATAGGGGCGAGAATGGTACTGGTGCCGTTTTCGGTATGGTAGACAAATGCCGAAAGATCTATGTGATCAAAAACTATCAACATACCCGAGAAAACGAGGACGAAAAGCCCGCTTTTCAGCGCAAAATCTCTATGTACAAACAGTATTGCAATGATAACAAGAGGGATATTTATAATAAGAGACATGTAACCTACGCTGAAATCAAAAAGGTATTGCACCATGGTAGCAAGACCGTTGATTCCCGCAGGGGCAAATGAGTTTTGGAAAATAAATATTTCATAGTTCAGAGCCATCACACATGCAAGAATAGCGATAATAGTATATTCAAATGGTTTTCTTATCTTTTTAATCATTTCACCGCACCTGTAAATTAAAATCTTACTTCGCTCATAACCGTGGCAGGAGCATTATAAAAACGGCATATCTTAAGAGCCTTTGCCGTAGCTTCAAAATAAACAATGCATCTCTTACCGTCCTTCTCGAAAAGAGCGAAATAAACATCCTGCGCCTTCTCCGAGGAAACGGCTCTGTAAACGATCTCGGGCTCATAGTCACGCGCCTTATGCTCATGGGTTGAAAGAGGAGCGATAAGCGAGCAGTCCTTCAAGCGGAATTCAATGACCGTCTTTCTTGATCTGCCGCCGTAGATATTTGAAAACATCACATCTCCCGAGGTCATTGAATATTCGTATTCGACCTTAATATATCTCCATGTAAAAAATACGAGCATCCAAAGAGTAACGGGCATAAGGGCAAGAAGGGGAAACAGATGGCTCACAAATCCAAAGATAAACCAAGCCACGATAAAGGCAACATAGAGCAGAAGCAAGCCCAGCTTCTTCAGTCTCCATTTTCCCTCGATCTTCTGCGCCACCACGTATTCATATGTAGAAAACTCACTCATAAAAACACCTCTCTCTCATAGTTAATATTTTCAAGGTCTATTTTACATCCTAAAAAACGAAATGTCAATATGAAAAAGCGTTTATTACATTGCAAAAAAACGCTTATTTTAGTCATTTATTTAACAAAGTACTTGAAAAATAAGTTAAAATGTAGTAAAATATATTTATTATATAAAATACACCCCGGAGGTACAAAATGAAAGCTGTAATAACCGTAACCGGACGCGATACCATGGGTATTATTGCAAAGGTAAGCACTGTTTGCGCAGATAAAGGTGCGAACATCCTCGATATCACCCAGAGCGTTCTCAGTGAATATTTCGCGATGATAATGCTGGCAGATCTTGACGGACTTAAGATCCCCTTTGCGGATTTTGTAGATGTTCTTGAGGAGCTCGGCAAAGAGAACGGTCTTGCCATCCATGCAATGCATGAGGATATCTTTAATACCATGCATCATATTTAATTTAGTAGGGTAGAAAAATATGCTTAATACGTCTGATATTCTTGAAACAATAAATATGATACGCGAGGAAAACCTCGATATCAGAACCATAACCATGGGCATTTCTCTTCTCGACTGCGTAAGCGAGGATGAGAATCGCCTGTGCGACAAAATTTACGATAAGATCACAAAACGCGCGGAAAATTTGGTCAAAACCGGATGCGATATTGAAAAGGAATACGGAATTCCGATAGTTAATAAGAGAGTTTCAGTAACTCCCGTTTCCCTTGTGGGAGGAGCTATCTCGCCCGAGGGATATATAAAGATCGCAAAAACTCTCGAAAAAGCGGCGCAAACCCTCGGTATCAATTTTATCGGCGGCTTTGGCGCGCTGGTACATAAGGGCATGACCGTAGGCGCGCAGAATCTTATCTCGGTCATTCCCGAAGCCCTTGCGGAGACAAATCTGGTTTGCTCTTCGGTAAATGTTGCAACTACCAAAGCCGGTATCAATATGGACGCTATCGCTCTTATGGGCAAGACCATTAAAAGAGCGGCATATCTTACCCGAGATGACCGTTCCATCGGCTGCGCAAAGCTTGTTGTATTTGCTAATGTTCCCGAGGATAACCCCTTTATGGCAGGTGCATTCCACGGCATCGGTGAGCCCGACTGCGTTATAAATGTTGGCGTTTCCGGTCCCGGTGTTGTAAGCTCGGCAATTGCCAGAGCAGGCGACTGTGACCTGAGCGAGCTCGCGGACATCATAAAAAAGACAGCCTTCAAGATCACCCGTGTCGGTCAGCTTGTAGCACACGAGGCATCGAAGAGGCTTGATACACCCTTTGGTATCATCGACCTTTCTCTTGCACCTACGCCCGCTATCGGCGATTCGGTTGCCCATATTCTCGAGAACATGGGTCTTACAGTCTGCGGTTCTCACGGCACTACCGCGGCACTCGCCATGCTCAATGATGCTGTTAAGAAGGGCGGCGTTATGGCGTCCTCACATGTGGGAGGACTTTCGGGCGCGTTCATTCCCGTTTCGGAGGACGCGGGTATGATAAGCGCGGTTGAAAACGGCTCGCTTACCATCGAAAAGCTTGAAGCGATGACGGCTGTCTGCTCTGTCGGTCTTGATATGATCGCAATTCCGGGCGATACACCTGAGGATGTTATCTGCGGAATAATCGCAGATGAGATCTCCATCGGCGTTGCCAATACAAAGACCACCGCCGTTCGCGTTATTCCCGTTTACGGCAAGGGCGTCGGCGAGAGCGTTGATTTCGGCGGACTTCTGGGGCATGCACCCATCATGCAGCTTAACGGCGCATCCCCCGCAAAATTCATTGCCCGCGGCGGAAGGATCCCCGCACCTATCCATAGTCTTAAAAACTAAAAAGTTCTCAAATAAAAGACAATAAACATCCCGTCAAACCAAAATTTGACGGGATGTTTGTTTCTTTAAAACTATGAAAAATTCACTTACTGTTCATATTAAAAGTATTTTTTACTGCTTCCCTTTCTACCATGATTTTATTTTTGGATAATTATCATATGTTGCATTGACAGCGGCGATAATATTATCCTTATATTATGCGAGAATGGCAGAGAAATCGGTATTCTTTTCTTCAAAAAGCTTCGAAAGAGCATCACCGATTCCGCTTTCCCAGCCGTAAGGATATATCACCTCACAGGTTCTTGTTCCTCTGATAAGAGCGAGTATATCTCTCGATTCCTGTCTGCCCAGAGCCTTGAGCGGAGAATGGATATCATAATATCGCGGCATGAGATCGGAATATGATGAATATGTCAGATAGTCGATTATCACGCCTGTTCTTTCAAGATCCGTATTTGTATTCGGGATGCAGAAGGCAACGCAGCTCGGATCAATGGCTGAGATATAGTTTTCCTGCGCAATATCATTTTTAGGCATGGGAAGGATACCGAAATTAAAATCTCTATTGTTATTTCTCATTTCATAGGCGCATCTGATCTCTGATTGAAGGAACATACCCGATCCGCCCATAAAGCTCGCCTTTGCGTCCGCTTCATCGCCAATAAAAGCTTCATTGCTTCCGAGATAATCGATAATGGCACTCAGAACCGAGTTGTAATTGCTGTCAGAATCAGCCGTAAAACCATATCTTCCGTCTTCATCTCTGCAAAGAAGCTCTGCTCCGAGGGCGAGGGGAAGATATCTCGAATTGTCATATGCCGCAAAGGCGTAAGTAATATTATCATTTGCCCCATTAAGAGAAGCCGAGGCGGTGGAATATATCTTCATCTCATCAAGAGTCCAGCCGCCATCAAAAGCGGTCTGGTAGGGAAGCTCAAGCCTGAGCTCCATCACCATATCCTCGTTAAAAAATATGCATTGCGTTGTCTCCATTGCCGTAAGATTGAGATCACTCGTGGCAAAAAAGAGACGATCCCCAATAATATTACGTATGATCATCTGCTGATCCCACCAAACATAGTCTATTTTCAGTTCATCGATCTCAAGAAGATCATAGAAAAGGCTTTCCGAGATCATGGGAGTTATGCTTTGCATGGGAAGATACATAACGTCATAAATATCCTCATCCGAGAGGATCGTATTTTTTGCGTGCCCGGCAATTTCGTCATAGGGCTTTGTTTCCTCGCTTATTGTAATATTGAATTTGTCTTCCGCAATGAGATTTCTCTCAAAGCAGGTGTCATCAAGCACTTCACCTGTCATATCAGGATCTATAAAGCCGTAGAGATCATATCTGCTCTCGGAATTCAGAAAGGTGAAGGAATAATTTTTATAGTCATAATTCTCCGGAAGTATAATGAAAGGGGGAGCGGCGGTCTTGGCGGTCTCGGCAGTTTCGGACGTCGGCACATAGGTGCTGATATAGTCATCGATCCTGATCCTGCCGTCGGTATCACCTGCATCCTCAGCGGGCTTTCCGCATGCGGTGAAAAGACTGACAAGAAATAACATTACAAAAAACATGGCTATAATTCTTTTCATAGATTTCATCCTTTCTTTATTGCATTTTAAGGCGTATTGTTGCCCTTATCTTTATTTTACCATATGACGGTCGATTTGTAAATAGTTTTATCCGTATGAAATTCTCAACATAAAATTTTATATATCGGCATATAATATTTTGAGAAAGAATCGAAAGGCGGTGCGATGTGGAGAAAACGAACAGAAAATACGAATCCCTGAGGCGTGACGGCATTGAGATCCTGCGCATCGGAAGATCGGTTTCGGGATATGAGGAGCTCCCCGAGAAAATTCGGGATTTTTATTCGTCTCTCGCGGAAAGAGCGGCAAAGGGCGCTATGGATAAGCTCGGTAAGATCGCTGAAGCCGATTTTGAGAAAGCCAAGGAAAACGGAGCTCGTTCCATGGCATTTTTCAAAAGGTATAATTACCTTTTCGATTGCTTTGCCGACCTTTATGAAGAAAGATTTATCAAAATTAAAATAAGCATAAATCTTAGCCGTTCGGGAAGCGAGCTTTACGCCCTTGAAGCTGTACATATCTGGGATAGGAAAGAGCAGACGATGCTCCCCGAACGCAAAGCAAAAAAGCTCTTGACAGGGGAGGAACAGATTGTTAAAAAATGAACAGTGGTAAAAATATACAAAGTTTGGCAAATCCACTTGAAAATATTATGGATTTATGTTATCCTATTATCAGATTATAATGACAGAAATTGTTTTTTGGAACAATATCTGCATGGAAAGGAACGGTCATAAAATGTCAAAGGAAGCGATTGCTGAGATCAGACGCGCCGAGGAAGAAGCCAAAAGGATCGTCGCAAAGGCGAATGAAAGCGCGAAAGCAATGATACTTTCAGCCGAAAAAAAGGCAGCGGAGCTGCGTGCGGAAGCCGAAAAAAGCACCGGTGAGGAGCTGAAAAAGACCCTTGACGCAATGCGCACAAAATCCGATGCTCTCATAAAGAAGAGCCTTGCGGATGCCGAGGCCGAGGCGGACGAGCTGAAGGCAAAGGCAGATTTGAAAACGCTTTCGGCGGTGAAGAAAATCGTTTGGGAGATAATCGAAGCCTGATAAAGAAAGGTTAATGCATTTATGGCAGTAATAAAAATGAAAAAACTCTCCGTCTTTGCCCATAGGCGGGATGCGGACAAGCTCCTCAGGCGGCTTATGCGTCTGCGCTGTGTTGAACTGCGCAAGACCGAGCTGAATGAGGACGAAGCTTTGAAGCCCTGCGGCGATGAGGCAAAATGCGCGGAGATCGAAAAAAGGATAGGAAGAGTCTCTGAGGCGATAACGCTGCTCTCTAAATACAGCGAGAAGAAAAAAGGGCTTTCTTCCTCCCGTATCTCGGTAAGGCTGGACAAATTCAGAACCGACGGCAGTTATACGCGCGCGATCTCCATCGTTGACGAAGCCCTTAAGATAAATGCGCGGATCGCGGAGCTGAATTCGGAAGAAACAAAGCAAAAAACGCTTCTTTCTACCCTTGCTCCATGGAGAACCTATGAGCTCCCCCTCGATCATGAGGGCACGGAGAAAACAGTTATAATCCCCATCACAATTCCTCCATCTGTGAGCGACGAAAGGATAGAAGAAGCCTTGGGCGATACTGCAGGAAGCGCTTCAAGAGTAGGCGGAGATAAGACTGTCTCCTGCTTTGCTCTCATATGCCACCGCGGCTCTGAGGATGAAGCACTCAGAAAGCTTAGCAACCTCGGAATGCTGAAAGCCCCCTTTGACGGACTTAAAGGAACAGCGGCGCAGATCATGGGATCTGTCAAAAAGCGTCTTTCTCTGATCCTTGCAGAGAAAGAAAAATGCGAAAAACGCCTGAGAGAGCTCGCCAAGGATATTGAGCTTCTCGAGATCCTTTACGATGCGGAAGGAACTGCACTTGTGGCTGAGCGCTCCAAGGAAAAGCTGGCAATGACTGAGCTTTGTATTCTCCTTGAAGGCTGGATACCCGAAAATGAAACCGAAAGAGTGCAGGCGGCGCTCTCAAAATTCCGCTGTGCCTCGGAGATCGAGGATCCCGGTGAGGATGAAGAGCCTCCCGTGCTTCTGAAGAACAATTTCTTTGCAAGAACCTTTGAATGGGTTCTCGGAATGTATTCCTATCCGAAATACGGCAGCTTTGATCCCACCTTTATAATGAGTATCTTTTATTTTATCATATTCGGTCTTATGTTTGCGGATGTGGGTTATGGATTCATTTTGACCGTTGCATGCTTCGGAGCAATAAAGCTGCTAAATCCGAAAAAGGGAATGAGAAATTTCCTTGCCATGTTCGGTTATTGCGGAATATCCTCGATGATAATGGGTGTTCTTTTCGGAGCGTATTTTGGAAATATGCCCCAGGCATTTGCTGAAAATATGCTCGGTATTGAAGGGGCGACCTCCACTATGCAGACAGCAGTGCTCTTCGATCCCCTTGTTGACCCCATGAGCTTCCTCATAATTTCTCTCGCAATGGGCGGTGTGCATCTCATTGCGGGTATGGCGGTGCAATTCTATATTCTCTGTAAAAAAGGCGAATGGATAGATGCGCTTTGCGATATTGCAACATGGTGGCTGACCTTTGCGGGCATAGGACTTGCAGTCTTATTCCCTTGGGGAAAATATGTTGCCATCGCAGGAGTTGCTTCAATAGTCCTTACCGGCGGAAGACACGAAAAAAATGTGATAATGAAGCTGGCAAAGGGTCTTCTCGCCCTTTACGGAATCGTAAACTATGCTGCTGATCTGCTTTCCTATTCGCGAATACTCGCTCTCGGACTTGCGGCGAGCGTTATCGCACAGGTTGTAAACACCATGGGAACCATGGGCGGGCCGAATATTGTCGGATTCCTTATGATGGTGGTAATATTCATCATCGGGCATCTGCTCAATCTCGTCATCAATGTGCTGGGAACCTTCGTTCATGCCAGCCGACTTCAGTATATCGAATTTTTCGGAAAATTCTTTGAGGACGGAGGTAAGCCCTTCACTCCCGAAGAACCTTCCGATAAATATACAACAGAACAATAAAAAAAGGAGATTTGAAATTATGACTTTTATGGAATTTTTTACGGGACTTTTTACAGGGAACAACCTTGCTCTCACAGGAGCGGCTGTTGCTGCTATCGTTGCAGGCATGGGAAGCGCAAAAGGCGTTGGTATGGTCGGAGAGGCTAGCACAGGGCTTATGATGGAAGACCCCTCCAAATTTGGTAAGGCACTTATCCTTCAGGCTCTTCCGGGCACACAGGGCATTTACGGTCTTATCACAGCATTCGTTATCATTCTCAAAATGGGTCTGCTGGGTACTCCCGTAACTCTCACACTGGGTGAGGGCGCATTCCTTCTTTTTGCGGCTATGCCTATTGCCATCGTTGGCTATTTCTCCGCTATCAAGCAGGCAAGAGTTGCCGCCGCGGGCATTAACCTGATCGGCAAGCATCCGGGTGAAGTAGGTAAAGCTATCACTGCAGCCGCACTTGTTGAAACATATGCGATCTTTGCTCTGCTGGTATCCCTTCTTCCCATTCTCTTCTTTACCCCCGGCGCATAAGGTGACGCCATGACCGGTATCGATAAGATAACGGGTAAGATCATTTCCGAAGCCGAAGCGGATGCCGCCGCTATAATCTCACGCGCCCAGGAACAGTGCGCCGAAATAATGTTTACGGCATCGGCGGAAAGTGAAAATATAAAGGCTTCTCTTGAGGACAGAGCGCAGAAGGAAGCTGAAAATATAGTCGCCCGCGCGAAGTTAAATGCGGCAATGCAGAAGAGGAATATTATGCTCCGGGCTCGAAGAGAAGCTACAGACAAGGTTTTCGACGCGGCTTATAAGGAAATACTGAATCTTCCCGAAGAAAAATACTGCGAGATGGTATCGCGCTTCATTGCAGATGCCATTCTCGATGAGATCGAAACAGAAAAAACGAATATTTCGCTCTATGGCGAAGAAAACTCGGAACTTCCCGAAAAATACGAGCTCATTTTCAATGCAGACGACAGAGAAAAGCTCTCAGATTCCATCCTCGAAGGCGTTGGAAGGATCGTTATCGGCAAGATGAGCAGAGAAGAGCTCATGAAATTGGAAATAGCCGAGGATACCGCGCCTATCGACGGCGGAGTTATCGTGAGATTTGGCAATGTGGAATGTAATTGCTCGCTTCGCGCCGTATTCTCTCAGCTTCGCGAGCGTATGGAGAACGAAATAAGCACACTGATATTCTCTTTTGAAGAGAATAAATAAGCGGAAAGGAGACGGGCAATGGGAATAAGGAAAAGTAAAGAAACCGATTATCTCTATGCCTCGGCAAGAGTCCGCGCGGCGGAGAACCGCCTTATCGGTGCGGATAAAATGGAAGCGGCGATAGCGGCGAGAGATGCCTCCGAGATCGAAGGACTGATCGAAAGCATCGATGTCCGCAATAAATCCGAGGATAAGCTGAGTGCTTATCTTGCAGATGCATATTCCTTCATCGCCGAGATATCGCCCGATAACGGTATCGCTTCTTTTCTCAGATACGGTTACGATTGCAATAACATAAAAGCGGCTCTGAAATGCCATTTCAGAGAGACAGATAGCTCTGAAATGCTCTTTTCCTTTGGCACTGTCAGTGACGAAAGGATACTCAAAATGCCTGTAAGCCAAGATTTTTCCGCTCTTCCGAAGCATATGAGCGAGGCGGCGGCAGAAGCCTTTGATGCTTATGCAAAGACCGGCGATCCCCAGCTTATAGATATCATTCTCGATAAGGCTTGCTTTGCGGACATGCTTGAAGCGGCAAAGGAAAGCGGTGAGGCTTTTGCCGCCGAGCTTGTGAGAATGAAAATAGATCTCGTCAATATAATGATGTGCGTCAGAATCCTTCGCATGGGAGGCGGAGCTTCCGAGAAAGATGTGCTCCGCCGTTCTCTGATATCGGGCGGATATATTGATGAGGAAAAGCTCTTCGACGAGGCTCAGACCGAACCTGGTATTGCATCCTTCCTTTCAGGTACAGAATATTCCTCCCTCTCCGAGTTTTTCACCGAGGACGGCAGGATATCCCTCGCGGAGATAGAGCGCAGATGCGATGATCTCTATATGAAGAAGGTAAAGAATACAAAGGTTCTCCCCTTCGGTGCGCCCATTCTTTGCGCATATCTTGTGGCGGCGGAATATGAGGTAAAGAACCTTCGGATAATTCTTGCAGGAAAAAGAGCGGGGCTTTCCCCGGAACGTCTGCGGGAGAGAGTGAGGGTCGGTTATGTATAAGATAGGAATAATCGGAGACCGCGACAGCGTTCTCGGCTTCATGGCTCTCGGCTTTACTGTTTATGATGTTAAAGACCCGGAGGATGCACGTGTCAAGCTCCGCAGTGCGGTAAAGGACGGCTATTTTGCAGTGATATTCGTCACAGAGAAGATAGCGGAGGCGATCGAGGACGAGATAGAAAAATATAAGGATATGCCCCTGCCTGCCATCGTTTCCGTTCCCGGCAGAGACGGCAGTACTGGCTATGGAATGGAGAATATCAGACAGGCGGCGCTTCGTGCCGTCGGTGCGGATATTCTTTTCGGAGGACATGATTAATAATAACATAGAAAGGTAAAAACCGCTATGGAAGAGGTTGTTGGAAAAATACTGAAGGTCTCGGGACCGCTGGTGGTTGCCGAGGGCATGAGAAATGCCAATATGTTCGACGTGGTAAGAGTCGGCGAGAAGAGACTTATCGGTGAGATTATAGAAATGCACGGCGACAAAGCGTCAATTCAGGTCTATGAGGAGACCGCAGGTGTCGGACGCGGAGATATCGTCGTTTCAACGGGCGAGCCCCTCTCTGTTGAGCTGGGCCCCGGACTTATCACAAATATTTATGACGGTATTCAGAGACCCCTTGAGACCATCCGCGAAAAGGTTGGATCAAATCTGACACGCGGTATCGATGAGCCCGCGCTCGACCGCGCAAGGGTCTGGCATTTTGAAGCAGAAAAGAAGATCGGAGATACCGTCGCTCCCGGTGATGTGCTCGGTTTTGTTGACGAAACCGAGGTCATAAGACATAAGGTCATGGTACCTCCGAAAAAGGGCGGTACTCTTGTGCAGATAGCTTCGGGTGACTTCAAGGTTACCGATATCGTTGCAAAAATAAAGCTTGAAAATGGCAAGACCGAAAACGTGACCCTTATTCAGAAGTGGCCTGTGCGTGTAGCGCGCCCGTATAAGGAAAAGCTGCCTCCCGCAGAGCCTATGATCACGGGTCAGCGTTCTATCGACGCGCTTTTCCCGATCGCAAAGGGCGGTACTGCCTGCGTTCCCGGGCCTTTCGGAAGCGGTAAGACCGTTGTTCAGCATCAGCTCGCAAAATGGAGCGATGTTGACCTTGTGGTTTATATCGGATGCGGAGAGCGCGGAAACGAAATGACAGACGTTCTTCGTGAGTTCCCCGAGCTCACAGACCCAAGAACCGGAAAATCCCTGATGGAGAGAACAGTCCTTATCGCCAATACCTCGGATATGCCCGTTGCGGCGCGCGAGGCTTCGATCTATACAGGCATAACCATTGCGGAATATTACCGTGATATGGGCTATGCGGTTGCAGTTATTGCAGATTCCACATCGCGCTGGGCTGAGGCTTTGCGCGAGATGTCGGGCAGACTTGAAGAAATGCCCGGTGAGGAGGGCTATCCCGCTTATCTTACCTCCCGTCTTGCTGGCTTCTATGAGAGAGCAGGTAAGGTGGTTTGTCTCGGAAGCGACGGCAGAGAGGGCGCACTCAGCGCCATCGGTGCGGTTTCCCCCCAGGGCGGTGATATTTCCGAGCCTGTTACTCAGGCAACACTTCGTATAGTAAAGGTATTCTGGGGACTTGATTCCTCCCTTGCTTACCGCCGCCATTTCCCGGCGATAAACTGGCTGAATTCCTATTCACTTTACCGCGAACGTCTTTCCGATTGGTGCGCGGACAATATAGCAAAGGACTGGATGTCTCTTACAGGCAGATGCCTTAAGACTCTTCAGGAGGAAAGCGATCTTGACGAGATCGTAAAGCTGGTAGGCGTTGACGCGCTTTCACCAGAGGACAGAATGACACTTGAAGCGGCGCGCTCCATCCGCGAGGACTTCCTGCAGCAGTATGCCTTTGACGATATCGACGGTTATACCCCTCTCGATAAGCAGTATGCCCTTCTGAAGCTGATCTTCTCCTATGAGGACAGAGCAAGAAAGGCACTTGCGCAGGGCGCAAATGTTCAGACCCTTGCCGATCTTCCCGTTCGTGAAATGATCGGACGCGCAAAAACTATCCCAAGTGAAAATTACAAAGCAGAATTTGAAAAGATAGAAGCGGAGCTTGCCGCCCAGATCGATAAGGCTGTGCATGATGCCGCAAAGGAAAATTAAGGAGGACTGCAAATGATCAGAGAATACAGAACAATTGAAGAAGTAGCAGGCCCTCTGATGCTTGTAAAGCAGGTTGACGGCGTTAAATATGACGAGCTCGGCGAGATCGAGCTGCCAAGCGGCGAGGTAAGACGCTGCCGCGTGCTTGAGGTCAACGGAAGAGATGTTCTCGTCCAGCTTTTCGAGAGCTCTGCAGGACTTAACCTTGCCCAGAGTAAGGTTCGCTTCTCAGGTCACGGCGTTGAACTGCCCGTTTCAAAAAATATGCTCGGCCGTGTCTTTAACGGCATGGGTGAGCCCATTGACGGCGGCGCAAAGCTTATTCCCGAAAAAAATCTTGATATAAACGGCACGCCCATCAATCCTGCGGCGCGCTATTACCCCTCCGAGTTCATTCAGACGGGAGTTTCCACGATCGACGGTCTGAATACTCTTGTAAGAGGTCAGAAGCTTCCCATTTTCTCAGGCTCGGGTCTGCCTCATGCGAATCTTGCGGCGCAGATCGCAAGACAGGCTAAGGTAAGAGACGGTGATTCGAAATTTGCGGTCGTTTTCGCCGCTATCGGTATAACCTTCGAGGAAGCAGACTTCTTTATTTCCGATTTTAAGAAAACCGGTGCTATCGACAGAACCGTTCTCTTTATAAATCTGGCTTCGGATGCCGCTATCGAACGTATTTCAACGCCCCGTATGGCGCTGACCGCGGCTGAATATCTTGCCTTTGAATGTGATATGCATGTTCTTGTTATCCTAACGGATATCACCAACTATGCGGAGGCTCTCCGTGAGGTCTCGGCGGCTCGTAAGGAAGTCCCCGGAAGACGCGGCTATCCCGGCTATCTCTATACCGACCTTGCAACGATGTATGAACGCGCGGGCAGAAAGATGGGAAGCGAGGGCTCAATTACCATGATCCCGATCCTTTCCATGCCCGAGGATGATAAAACTCACCCGATCCCAGACCTTACAGGATATATTACCGAGGGACAAATCATTCTTTCAAGAGAAATGTACCGCAAGGGCTATATGCCTCCTGTAGATGTTCTTCCTTCCCTTTCCCGTCTTAAGGACAAGGGTATCGGAGAGGGCAAGACAAGAGAGGATCATGCGGGAACTATGAACCAGCTCTTCTCAAGCTATGCGAGAGGCCGCGAGGCAAAGGAGCTTATGGTGGTCCTCGGAGAAGCGGCACTGACCCCCGTTGACCGTCTCTATGCGAAGTTTGCGGACGCTTTCGAAGCAGAATATATAAATCAGGGCTTCTATGAGAACAGAACTATCGAAGAAACACTTGATCTTGGCTGGAAGCTTCTTGCCATTCTCCCTAAGAGCGAAATGAAACGTATCAAGCCCGAGCTCATCGAAAAATATTGGGTCGGCGAAAAATAATTATAAACAATAATTTATCGGGGAAAAGTAACTAACAGCCTATGAGATCCTTCGCCGAGGCTCAGGATCTCATAGGGTTATTAACTAACTATCCGATAAATTATTGTTTACCGAATTTTTATCTATGAAAGGAGTGGTCTGCCCCGTGGCTGAAATTCGTGTAAATCCCACGAGAATGGAGATGAAAAAGCTCCAGACCAGATATATCACCGCAAGGCGCGGTCATAAGCTGCTTAAGGATAAGCGAGACGAGCTTATGAGGCAGTTCCTTGAGGTAGTGCGCGAAGACAAGGATCTGCGCCAAAAAGTCGAAGAAAGACTTTCGGCGGCTTACGGCTCTTTTTCTGTGGCAAGTGCGGTCAGCAGCCCCGAAATGCTCCGCGAGGCTCTTATCATGCCGAGAAAAGAGGGAAGCCTTGATGTTTCCTATAAAAATATGATGAGCGTTACCGTTCCTGTTTTCGATTATAAGACAGAAGAGGAAAGCGGTGCGATGAATTACGGCATGGCATTTACCTCGGGTGAGCTGGATGCCTCGGTGCGTGAGCTTGGCGATATCATGAGCGATCTTGTCCGCATGGCGGAGCTTGAAAAAACAGCACAGCTTCTGGCTGAGGAGATCGAAAAAACGCGCCGCCGCGTAAACGCTCTTGAATATATCATGATGCCCAGATACCTTGAAGGAATCAAGCGAATAAAGATGAAGCTTGAGGAAAACGAGCGCGGCAACCTCACCCGCCTCATGAAGGTCAAGGACATGATGATAGAAAAATCCCTCGCATCTAAAAAAGGCAATACCGATGAGGAGATCGAAGAATAAAAGAGCTTTAAAAACAGTTCGAAATAAAAGGCAATATAAATATCCCGTCAAATTTTTGTTTTGACGGGATGTTTATTTGTTTATTCAAGATAAAGGCTGTCAGCATTGAGAAATGCATTGGCGGCAAGAAGGCTGTCTGTTGGGATCAGCTGTGTTGCGCCGCATTTTTTGCAGGTGACTCTGATACCGTAGTCGAGCACCTCTGCCTCGTATTCGCCCTCGCCCTTCTCACAGCGGCAATATATCTTGCCCTCCTCCTCAATATCCTTGATAACGAACATTATAATATCATAGATCTGAGGATCGGGAAGTATCTCTGCCTCGTCTGCGGCATGCAGGGCTTCAAAGCCCCCTTCGAAGCCGCTTTTTTCGAGCATATCGAGAAGCTCCAGCTCGGTTTTGGAAAGCTCTGCCTTGACCCGGTTCATTTCGCCCATAAAACAGATATTGATATCCGAATAAGGGCAGGGAAGCAGAAATACGTCCTTCCCGAAAAAGAGCGAGCTCGTCACGGTGAAATTATGGGGCTTGGGACAAAGCATGCAAGGAACGCTGAGCCTTACTTTATTGTCCTTCCCGAAAACGATAGACATTTCGCTTTTTCCGCATTCGCATTTCAGTTTTATCATGTCTGCTCCCACCGCAAAGGGGCTTACGGCACTAAGCACTCCGCTTCCGCAATGAGGGCAACGGTATGCAACGGTCGTTTTCTTCGGTTCAAGTATCATTTCTATGAAACCTCGCTGTTTTTTAACATTATATGGATATCTTTCCGGCTTTGTTACCGGTAAAATCAAAGCGGCACAGTCAAGCTATGCCGCTTTTTTTCGTTTCAACGGCTTTTTCCGACAAAACGGAGCTATCAGCCCTTGACCGCATTCATTGCGGATTCATTTACTGTTACGGTATACTTTTCTTCAAATTCAGTATAGATATCGCCGGTCTTTTCGCTTACGATATTGGTACGGGATTCATAGAGCCATCTTGCCTCGCCTGTGAAGAACATGATGTGATAACCGTATGTTGTTTCAACGATATCGGTATCGCCGTATACGCGAGCCTCGTCATATACCCAAGCTTCAAATTCCTCTACCATTTCGCCCTCGGCAATATCATCATAGAATACGCCGGAATCATCGGTATACTTATTTGCAAGCTCCTCAAAGCGTTCCTTTGTCTGCTCACCTGCGAGATACTCGGCATAAACCTCGTCTGCCTTTGCCTTTGCTTCCTCTTCTGTATCATAGGAATCAAATGCGATAAGTATATGTCCTGTGCTCTTTACGATAGATTCATCAGCATGGGGAGCTTCAACAACACAGTAAACCTCAACTGTATATTCAACCTCAGTGGGCTCTTCTTCCTCAGCATCGTCTGCTGTTGTCTCAGCCTCGGTCTCAGCTTCGGTGTCCTCTGCCTGTGCTTCGGGCTCGGAAGCTGTATCCTCTGCAGTGTCAACAGCTGTATCTGCGGTTGTATCCTCTGCAGTATCTGCTGTTTCATCTTCGGAA